>JAFTOT010000030.1 GCA_017463665.1 Clostridia bacterium
AGGCAAGCAAGATGCAAAGTAATTTTTTCATCCCTTGGTACCTCCTCTCGCCACGCCCTCCATGATCTTGTTACGGAACAAAAGAAACAGCACGATCAGCGGCACCGAAATGACCACGACCGCCGCCATCATGGCAGGGATATTCTCACGACCGAAGCCGTTTTCGCGGATCTCCTGAATGCCGTTGGATACCAGATAGTACGCCGCATCGTCGGTGATCAGTCGCGGCCATACGTACGAGTTCCAGCATTCGATCACTTTGAGGATCGTGATGGTGATGATGGTCGGTCGGCAGATTGGGATCATGACCTTGCACAGGTACTTAAAGTCCGAGGTACCGTCCACCTTGGCGGCATAGTAAAGCTGATCGGGGATCTGCGCGAAATTCTCTTTGAGGAGATAAATGTAGAACACCGACGTGACCGACGGCAGGATCAGTCCCGTAAAGGTATTGCGCAGATCGAGGTTGGTAATGGTCACGAAGTTTGTGATGATGACCAGCTCACTCGGGATCATCATCAGCGAAAGAAAGAGCGTGAATACAAGATTCTTTCCCTTAAAATTGAGCCTTGCAAACGCAAATGCCGCAGGGATGGTCACGACCAGCATCAGCGCCGTGGTGACAACGGTAAAGATCACGGTATTCAAGAAATATTTTGCCAGCGGCACCGCAGTGAACGCAGACACATAGTTCTCGAGGGTGGGCGACAGGGTGAAAAACTTCGGAATATACTCCGCATTGTAGGCGCCGTAGTCCTTTACCGAGGTCAAAAGCATCCAGTAAAACGGAAACAGCACCATGATCGCCCAAAGCGTAAGCAGCGTGCAGACCACCGCTCTCGAAACCGTGCCCCGCACCTTGGCGGCTTTTTCTATTTTCTCAAAATCGGTTTGTTTTGTCATGACGTTTATTCCTAATTGCCATTATAATAAAATCTTGTTTGAAAGACGGACACGTGCAACCTAAAGCTCCGCTTTAGCTAGCTTTCAAACTCCTTACGGAGTAGCGCCCGGTGGAGGGCGTCGCGAGACTTGCGACTCCTACCACTTCAAAACCTTGGTTTTGAAGTGATTTAATAATGTACATGCTTTTTACTAACGGTCAAGTTAATGCACGTGATCGTCAGCACGATGGCAAACAGGAGGATCGCGGCTGCCGATGCATAGGACGGATAGCCACCGCTGTTGCCGTAGAGCATATCGTAAATGTAGCCGACGATGGTGTTCATGCCCGCAGCATTGAGATCGGTGCCGAACAGAGCGACCACGTCGCTATATGCCTTAAACGCACCGATAAAGCCCGTGATGACAAGATAGAACACCGTCGGCGAGATCATCGGCAGCGTGATCTTGGTGAAGATCCGCAGCTTCGACGTGCCGTCCACGCGCGCGGCGTTGTAATAATCCTGCTTGACCGAGGCGAGCGCACTCGTCAGGATCAGGATCTTAAACGGCATGACCACCCAGACCGTGTAAAAGCAAAGTACAAACATCTTCGCCCAGTACGGACCGTCGATAAAGTCCACCGAGCTGCCGCCGAAAAAGCCGATCAGAAGATTGACCAGTCCGTCGCTGTAGGCGGTCTTTTTGAACAGGATCATAAAGACCAGACCGACCGCCAAGGTGTTTGTGACATACGGCAGAAAATACACTGTCTGAAAGAGATCACGCAGCGGCTTGATCGAGCTGAGCCCCACCGAGATCAGCAGCGCAAGTCCCGTGGAGATCGGCACGGTGATGATGACCAAAATGAGCGTATTTTTCAGTGCCTGCAAAAAGTAAGGATCGTGCAGCACATAGGAATAGTTATACAGTCCTACTCCGAAATAGGTCTGCGATGCCGAGTTGTACCCCTCCTCAAAGGAGTAGACAAACACATCGATCAGCGGATAGACCAGAAAGATGCCCAAAAACAGGATCGCGGGCAGCAGATACAGCCACGCCTTGTAGTTTTTGTTATCCATGGCACGTGTCCCCCGCCGAAAAGCGGATCCGCTTTTCGTTTTCCTGATCGAAAATAAACACTTTATTGGGTTTTACGGCAAAACGCACGGTCCCCGATGCGAGATCGACACGGTTTTCCGCGCTGATGATCGAGCGGACGGTCGGCGCCTGGCAATGGGGATTGGAGGAGACCACACTGATGTCGCGTCCCATGACCTCAAGCCGATCCAGCGTGCAACAGAGCGGGCCGTCCTCGCGCAGGACAAATCCCTCGGGGCGGATGCCGACATACACTTCCCTGTCCGAAACGCCCGCCGCATCGAGGATCGCATCCTCGCCGATGTACAGCTTTCCCCCCTGCACCCTGCCGAGGAAAACATTGATCGGCGGCGTGCCGAGGAACTTCGCCACAAAGAGATTGACGGGATCGTCATAGACATCCTGCGGTTTGCCGACCTGTTGGATGACGCCGGCTTTCATCACAACGATCTTATCCGAGATGCTCATGGCTTCTTCCTGATCGTGCGTGACAAAGATGGTGGTGATCCCTGTCTCCTGCTGGATGCGCTTGATCTCCTCGCGCGTCCGGAGACGCAGACGTGCGTCCAGATTGGAGAGCGGTTCGTCCAGCAGCAGCACGCGCGGCATCTTCACCAGTGCGCGCGCGATCGCCACGCGCTGCTGCTGACCGCCGGAGAGCTCGCTCGGCTTGCGATCCATCAAGCCGTCGATCTGCACGAGCTTTGCGATCGCATTCGCTTTTTCGGACATCTCCTCTTTGGACAGCTTGTCCTTGCCCTTGCGGTTCTGCAAAGGGAAAATAATATTCTGCTTGACCGTCAGATGCGGATACAGCGCATAGTTTTGAAATACCAGTCCGACACCTCTGTTTTCGGGCGGCAGATCGGTGACATCGTCCTCCCCGAAAAAGATCCTGCCGCTCGTCGGTTTCAGCAATCCGCTGATGAGATTCAGCGCCGTGCTCTTACCGCAGCCCGAAGGACCGAGCAGACCGATCAGCTCACCGTCGGGGATCTCAAAGGTGAAATCATGGACTGCCACGACCTCCGCGTCCGTCTTCTTCGGCCCCGGAAATTTTTTCGTCAGATTTTGCAATACAACTTTCATAGTGTCTTCCTCTATATGTCGATAAAAAGGTAATCGAGCTTATTATAGCACAAGCGAGAAAAGTTTTCCATAAAATATGAAAAAATCAATGCATGTCGAAAAAGGAATGTTTAAGGATATCAACATCTCCGCCCAAGATCCTTCGTTCCTTTAAATGTTGTACAACGACCTGCCGTAGGCATGGTCGGGAGGCGACGGAACCGAAAGCTATTATTCGTGGTCGGTCAGAGTCGCCTTGATGACCAAGGGCGGATTTAAGCAGAATGCTTAAAAACTTTCGGTTTCGCGCTATGCAACATCCCCCGCTTGTCATCCTTGAACGAAGCCGCAGGCGCAGTGAAGGATCTCGCGGGGAGATGTTTGCTTCTTATAACCATTCATTGCTCGCGCAAAACAAAGGAGCCTCGGCGGGAGCTTTTCCTGCCGAGGCTCGCTGTGCATCACGCATTGAAAACATATGTATCCAACCGCCCAAATGCTTCTTGCACACGGCTGAGCGGCAGCGCAAGATTCATGCGGATGTGCGTCTGCCCGTGAAAAGCTCTGCCGTCCTGCCATACGACGCCCACGTCCCAGCCGGCATGAAGCAGATCGTCCATGGTCTTGCCATGCGTGCGGAGCCACTCGGCGCAATCCAGAAACAGCATGTACGTGCCCTGCGGTCTGCTGACCGTGACGCCCTCGAAATGCGCGGCGATGTAATCGCAGGCGAAATCGACATTGCCCGTGATCGTCTCGCACAGCTCCTTCACCCATTCGTATCCCTCGGGTCTATACGCACCGATGAGCGCGTGCATGGACATGACATTCATGGAGTTGTAGTGGCTGAGCGATGCTTCCTTGTCGCAGCGTGCTTTCAGCCACGGGTTATAGATGATGTGATAGCTGCCGACAAGTCCCGCTAAATTGAAGGTCTTGGAGGGAGCGTACAGCGCAACGGTGCGCATCTTCGCATCCTCGGAAACCGATTGCGTGGGCGTGTGCTTGTTGCCCGTTAAGATGATGTCGCTCCAGATCTCGTCGGAAATGACCATGACATCATGCTTTTTGTAGAGCTGCATCGCCCTCTCCACTTCCCATTTTTCCCACACGCGGCCGCAGGGATTGTGCGGCGAGCAGAAAATGGCGGCGTGGATCTTGTTTTGCACGATCTTTTTCTCCATGTCCGCAAGATCCATGCGCCATACGCCGTTTTCATCCTTTTGGAGCGGAGAGTGCACGATGTGATAACCGTTGTTGGTCAGGCTGCCCGTGAAACCGACGTAGGTAGGCGAATGCAGCAGCACCTTTTCCCCCTTGGAGCAGAGCACGTTCAGCGCCGTGATCACACCGCCGAGCACGCCGTTTTCATAGCCGATATTTTTGCGTGTCAAACCTGTAACGCCGTTGTGCGTCTCCTGCCATTGTATGATCGAGTCAAAATATTCTTTCGTCGGATCAAAATAGCCGAAGGTGGGATGCTTTGCCCGCTCGATCATCGCCTCCGTGATCGTGGGGCACACGGGAAAGTTCATGTCCGCCACCCACATGGGGATGATGTCAAAGCCCTCACGCGGCGCGGGGTAAGAGGATCCCGGAGCACCGACCGCATCCACGGCAATAGCGTCCTTCCCCCGACGGTCGAGCACGGATGTAAAATCGTATCGCATACGTTTTTTCTTCCTTTTTGTCTGTAATACAGTTATTATAAGGTTTCCCGCAAAAAATAGCAATAGAAAATCCACAGGTCGCCCTGTGGATCTTCTTATTTTTCATACTTATATCGGAGCAGATTCTTATTCTTCCTGATCCCGCGGTATGCATGGGCAATGCCCGTTGCTATGAGCAGGTCGACGCAGATGCAGGGGAGAAACAGCGCGGCTGCAGCAAGCCCTGTAAGCAGGCTCACCGAAAGGCTGACTTCCATATACAGACGGGTGCAAAAGAACAGCACGGTCAGCGACAGGGCTGAACACACAAGATAGGTGATCTTCTGCTTCTTCCCATGTAGCATAAACCCCGAAAACAGCCCATGCAAAAACAACAGCACAGGTGCCACTTCAAACACCCACATGCCGTAATCGCCGTTGTTCCCCCGATTGGGATCGGGCATGACATCCACATAGATCACACCCGCCAGGATCACCGCCGTGACGATGCCGTAAAGGATTTTTTTTGCTTTCATATGCCCTCCGTTTTTCATTGCGCGTCGGACAGTGTATCCGGTATCCGCAGTTCGATGCGAACGGTGTTCACATCCGCAAGTGCATAGGACTTGGAAAAGATAAACTGCCACTCCCGTGCATGCTCCCGTATGAAATAATACGAGGGCGGCGTAATACCGATGCCATCTACCGCTTCCCCGTTGTACCATACGCGCAGAATATCGCGCAGTTGTCCCGCACTTTCTCTTAAAAGCTCCGCCGCTTCGGGCGCGGACCTGCAGTACTTAGCAAACATATCGGCATAAATGCCATCGGCGTTATACGGATCGCTGTAGGATTCGCCAAAGAATTGTCCGCCCTTGGTATCCAATTGGAATAATGCGCGTATCTCCTCATGTGCTTGCAGCGTATGGGGCGTGCCGATCTCGAGTGCCGGCGCCCAGATCGTCTGCTGCGTTGCATAGACGATCTCACTCGCGCCGATCTTTACATACGGGATGCAAAGCACGTCGCCCTCGGAATACGTCAGCACAAACTCACCGTCGGCGTTCTTGGTAAACTCCCAGATGGCATACTCGCCCTCGATGTCCGCCCAAGCATCATACCCCGGCGTCTCAAATTTGAACATCCAATCTTCCACAGACTGCTCCCCACCGACATCGGGAGCCGCGGTTGTCTCGGGCACCGATGTGGTCTGCGGTGCCGATGTCGTTTCGGGCACTGCGGTGGTTTCGGCAACATGTGTAGCTCCATCATCCGTATACAATGTCTGCGCGGTATTATCTTTACAGGAAGAAAACAGCATCGCAGCGATCAGCAAAGCCAAAAGCAATTTGTGTTTCATACAGTATCTCCTTGAAAAAGCGCGGGAAATCGTAGCAACACAATTGTAACGCATCCGCCTGCTTTTTACAAGTACCTATCCCGAAATCGTTCTGAAAATGTCAACGGCTTTTTCTATGCCGCTATTCTTCTTCGTTCTCCAACGGATGCACTTGCAGGTCACCGCTTTGCGCCTCGCGGTTCAGCTCTGCTTGCATCGCGAAGATCCCGGACTCGATCTGCCCGACATGATCATAATAGCATCCCGTTTGCGGATCGTCCAATACGCCGCCGCAGAATTTGCATACATACGCCCCGAAAATATATGCGAGCAGCGGCTCAAAGTGATCCGCGCCGCTGCAACACATTGCCGCACAGTATTTCGCATCCGCAACCGCAGCAGAAAAAGGATTGGGCGCAGGGGCAAGGGGCTTCTTCCCCAAAAGCTTTTGCCAAAAACGCAACTGCACCGGCGCGGGCGGCTCATGCACATACTCGCTTGTATACAATTCAAATCCCGACAAAAAAGTCTGTTCGGGAGCAATTCCGTCGATGAACCCCACGCGCAAGTGAAACGGCTGGAAACCTTCCGCCTCCAACAGGTTCAGATCTTCTTCCACGCGAAGATCCACCCCCACAGTTGCGGCATATGCCGCCAGCTCCGCAACGGAAAAGTTTGCGATATCCTTTATGTATGCATAATAATCTATACTCATGGCTGTACTCCTTGCAATGTTGTCGGTTCCATTATACCACACAGGTACAGCGTTGTAAACCTTTGCATAAACAGCGGACACTTTACTGTTGGACCCGTACGGAATTTTCCAAAAGGAAATCATACAGCAATTGCGTTGTCACGACCTCTCGCGCCTGCTCTTTCATATCAAAGAGTGAGCCTTTGGAATAATGAAATCTGGAGACTGCAAGCTCCGCGACCTCCTCGTCCGTCAGTTCGATGTCCGCGATACGCATCAATTCCGCTCTTACGAGTGCATCTTTGATGCTATATTCCGCCTCATCCCTGCATTGTTGATAAAACGTCTCCATATCGCCGATATTTAAAACGGAGAATACATAGTCCTCAAGCGATAGTTCATATATACGGGCGATTTGGTTGTATGTTTCCAATACATCGTTATATTCTGTCTCGACTTCTTCCTCTGCAAGATCAAATTTACTGTTATCGATGATCTGTGTGATAATACCTTGGCAGACGGATTGCCGCTCCAGATAGTTCAGGTCGTAGAGCTTGCTTTCCTTTATCGCGGTGAAATATTCATCGTATGACGAGTAGCCCTGCTTTTGTATATATTCATCCGTCATCTCCGGGATCTCGTAATAATACAATTTTTTCGCGGTGATGTCAAATCGGACGGATTTCCCCGCAATGTCCGTGACCGGATAGTCGGACGGAAGCGTTACATCTATGGAGTACTCCACATTCAGTTTTTTCCCGATCATCTGTTCTTCCAGATCCGGCAAGTAATGACCTGTGCCTACCTTGAAGGAATCGTTTGCTTTGGTACCGTACAATGCTCCGTCTACATAGGTTGTGTAACTGACAACAACAAAATCGTCTTTGCAGATCACGTCTCTGTCTGTGATATCGTGTTTTACAGCCGTGGTTATACGATGTGCCTGTGCGATCACTTCGCGGATCTCCTCGTCATCCACCACGGGATCGTTGTAGGTATATGTATACCCTTTGTATTCCCCAAGTTTCGTTAACCGACTTGTTTTCTCGTCACACGCTGACAACAGCACACACAGTATTGCCAGCGCTGTGATCACAATGGATTTTTTCATAGATGCTCCTTACTTTTCCAAAATACCGCTGCCGCTTTCAATGATATACTTGAATTCACCTGCATCGGCGGGGGAAACGCTTGCAATTAAATTTGCTATCGCATTTTCGATCGCAAGCGTTTCCCCTGCCGATGCGGTGATCATCGCATCATAATTCTTGATCGTGATCACGACACTGTTATTCTGTACGCTGACTCCGGTACCTATAATTTCGAGTGGCGTTGTACCACTCATAATGGCAGCACTATTCAATGCCGCCGCGGAATCAGCATAGTTTTCAAGGATCGCCGCAGCTTCTTGTTTTAAAGCAGTGTACGAATGGGTAACTTTCTGTACAGTGATATTCGGATTTTGTGTGCCGGCTTGAATAATATGCTGAATTTCTTCGCTGTCATCCGTGACACAAACGATCAATTCGGATCTGTCTTCCGGAATATAGGCACCTGCATAAAAATCCGGATAGCGCTGCTCCGACGTCGAATAACCGTTCTCCGTAAAGTAAAGTATAAGGTCATTCAATTGCGCATTCATTTCGTATTCGTGCGCAAGATCCACCGCAGCCTCGGTAGAGAGAACCGGATCCTCCCTATGATCCACACACCCGAACATGCATGCCGCAAGAACAATGCAGCATATAACCGCAAATACTTTTTTCATATTTCCCCTCTCAAAGCAAAAGCACAACACGATCCTGTGTGCTTTTTATCATGCTTCGTCCTTCTCCGCGCCGACTTTGACGGTAGCCAGCAGGAAAAATACGCTGATCGCCCAAAATACACCAAAAAGACCGATATTGACCGAATTGGAGATCGAGGCAATACCAAGCTCCGTATTCAAATAATTTGCAAAAATACAGCGGATCAAAAACACCCATGCGGCAGCCATGCTCGCAGCATGACCGATCCAGCAGATGCGAGCCTTTTTTCGGTGCTTCAGCATCATGCATCCAAACACAAGTTCCAAAATACTTACAATACTCACTCCGCCGATAAAAAGCGGAATTACTTCAGCTTCAAATATCATGCAGCGCCCTCCTGAATACGATTGATTCATTATTTACCTTTATTATAAGTCGAAACTTGTATTTTGTCAACTCATTGGGTACAAATTCGGGACTCGAACGAACTTCTTTTCTGTGATACTTCGGTGTAAATCTACGTGATACCGGCATCTGTATTTTTATACTACCGGTAAAAAAGGTTGACCGTAAAAGTCAACCTTTATAATGTTTTTGTATAGACAAACACTTCGTTTCCATGCCGATTGATCGTCTCAGACTCTAATGCAAACCCGAGCTTTTCATGCAAGCGAATACTTGCGATGTTATTTTTGCGGATCTGCGCAACAGCGATCTTATACCCCTGTGCCTTTGCATATGCCAGCGCCATCTCCATGGCAGCACTTGCATATCCCTTTTGCCGATATTCGGGGAAGATTTCGGGCCCCGCACTGATCGTATCGTCGCCATGCTGATACAACGATATCGTTCCGATAATCGCTTCTTCTACGCAAACCGCGAACATCTCAAAATACTTCCCGTTATAACAGCGTGTGTTCCACGAATCTATCGTGGAATACATCTCCGCATCCGAGCTCCCTGCAAGCACATGCGCCCGAAGTACCGCAAGATCGTTTTTGTTGAAGCTCCGCAAAGTCATTTTTCTGTGCATGCTGTACCTCCCCACATAAATCAATAAGCGCTGAATTGATTTAATGCTCGCTGCCCATAGGACGGTCGATTTTGATCACGACCGTTTTTCCAAGATAGGAATCAACAAGTCTTTTACGTTCTTCCAATGTCAACGTTATCTCCCGCTACCTCCCAAGATCCATATTTTTCAATTCTCTCATTGCATATAGGAAAGATCATTCAATCGCAAAATAACGCGATGCTTTTCCGCATCTTCCTGCAAGAACGATACTCCCCCCGATTTACCGGATAGATTACATGTATCTAACAGTTGAATGTCCATCCCCAGCCACATTGTAAAAAAGAGACTCAATGTCCCGTCATGTGAAACAATAAGCAA
>JAFTOT010000094.1 GCA_017463665.1 Clostridia bacterium
TTCACGCCGATCTCTTTGCACTCGGCATACCATTTTTCAAACTGATAGCAGAGTGTTTCGGCGTTGTGGGTGTCGCCGCTAAGGATCACGGAGCCGCCTTTTTCGGCGATATATTCGAGCATGGCGCGGCTCGGGTAGGGATGCGTGCGATAGCCGCGCGAGATCGCGCCTGTGTTGACCTCAAACGGCTTGCCGTAGGGCAGCAGACGGTCGATCGCGGCTTGGTAGGCGGCGACATAGCGCGGGTGGTTTTCGTCAAACAGCCGTCCGCCCTCGTTGAACTTGGAGATAAGGTCGAAATGCCCGATGATATCCGCGCCCGTCTTGGCGAGCACGTCGCCGACGATGGTAAAGTACGCTTTGGCAAAGGCGTAAATGTCGCCGCCGAAGTGCTTTTCCACGCCGTCGAGCAGTGCTTTTTCGCTCTCGTCCACGGGTAGATACGCATCGCCGCACTTGACATAGTGCACCGAGCCGATCACATAGTCAAAGGGTGCGGTCGAGGCGGTGGCATAGTAATCCTGCTCCACGCCGCAGAGGATCTCGATCTGTCCTTTGTATTTTTCTTGCAGCGCGGCGATCTCGGCGCAGTAAGCCTTCACGCCGTCCTCGGTCATGCAGTAGCTTTCGTCAAAAAAGGTGTAGCAGTGCCCCGAAAAGCCGATGCGCGACATGCCTTTTACAATAGCGGCGCGCACCATTTCCTCGGGCGTGTTTTTGCCGTCGCAGTAGACGGTGTGCGTGTGCAGATCCTGCAGGATCATTTTGTCATCTTCTCCTGCTTGACCTTGTGGTCGATGACATGGCGGGAGGCAAGCTCGCGGTGGATGTCTTCGAGCGAAATGCCCGCCTCGACCATCAGCACCAGCACGTGGTACGCGAGGTCAGAAATCTCGTAGATGGTCTCCGCTTTATCTTCTGCCTTTGCCGCGATGATGACCTCGGTAGACTCCTCGCCGACCTTTTTGAGGATCTTGTCAAGTCCCTTTTCAAAGAGGTAAGTCGTGTACGAACCCTCTTTTTTCTCCTCTTTTCTGCCCTTGATGAGATCCATCAGCGACTGCATCGAGAAGTCGTGGCGCTCCTCGCTTTGCCATACGGGATTTTCAAAGCAGGAGAAGGTGCCCTTGTGGCAGGCGGGACCGTCCGGCTCGACGGAGACGAGCAGAGCATCGTTATCGCAGTCGGCGGTGATCGAAACGATGTGCTGATAGTTGCCGCTGGTCTCGCCTTTGAGCCAGAGCTCCTGCCGCGAGCGGCTCCAGAAGCAGGTGAGTCCTTTTTCCATCGAGATCTTGAGGCTTTCTTTATTCATATACGCCAGCGTCAGCACGCGACCGGAGATCGCGTCCTTTACGATGGCGGGGATCAGTCCTTTTTCGTCAAATTTCAGTTCGTCAATATTCAGCATGGTAGTGTCCTTCCTTACATTCTTGTGGGTATGCCGTTTTGCGCCATGACGGCTTTGAGATCGCGGATCTGCACTTCGCCGAAGTGGAAAATGGATGCGGCGAGTCCCGCGTCCACCTTCGGCAGGGTGTGAAACAGGGTGATAAAGTCGTCGATCCTGCCCGCGCCGCCCGAGGCGATCACGGGGACGGATACCGCGTTGCAGACCGCGTCCAGCATTTCGAGGTCAAAGCCGCCTTTTACGCCGTCGGTATCGATCGAGTTGACCACGATCTCGCCTGCGCCGTTGTCTACGCACTGTTTGATCCAGGCGATGGCTTCCATGCCCGTGTTCTCGCGTCCGCCCTTGGCAAATACGCGGAAAGTGCCGTCCACGCGCTTGACATCGGCGGAGAGCACGACGCACTGGTCGCCGTAGCGCTTTGCGGCTTCGTATACGAGGCTCGGATTGCGGATCGCGCCCGAGTTTACGCTGACCTTATCCGCGCCGCAGCCCAGCACGCGGGCAAAGTCGTCGAGCGTGTTGATGCCGCCGCCGACGGTGAGCGGAATGAAGACTTTGCTTGCCGTTTCGGTGAGGATGTCGGTGAAAAGCTTCCGTCCTTCGGCGGAAGCTGTGATGTCGTAAAAGACCAGCTCGTCCGCGCCGTTTTCGCTGTAGTATTTGGCAAGCTCGATGGGCGAGGAGACGTCGTTTAAGCCTTGGAAGTTGACGCCCTTGACCACTCTGCCGTCTTTTACATCCAGGCAGGGGATGATTCTCTTTGTAATCATTTGGTTTCCTCAATTGCACGGCGGAGATCGATCGCGCCCGTGTAGTATGCCTTGCCGACGATCGCGCCGTAGATGCCGAGCGCTTTCAGCGCGCGCACATCGTCCATCGACGATACGCCGCCCGAGGCGATGATCTGCATGTTGAGCTCCTTTGCGAGCGCACGGTACAGCTCGACGTTGGTGCCCTGCATTGCGCCGTCGCGCGAAATATCGGTGCAGATCAGCGTGCCGATGCCGATGCTCTGCATCTTTTTGCAGAAGTCGAAGGCGGTCTCGGTCGATTTCTCCGTCCAGCCCTTGACGGCGACAAAGCCGTCCTTGATATCCACGCCGACCGCGATGTGCCCGGGGTATTTCTTCGCCGCCGCTTCGGCAAAGGCGGGATCGGTCACAGCAGCGGTTCCGAGGATCACGCGGTCGAGTCCCGCGTCCATATAGCGGTCTACGATCTCCATATTGCGCACACCGCCGCCGATCTCACAAAAGAGCGAGGTGTTTTCTTTGATCTTGCATACGGTGGCGAGGTTCGGCGTGGTGCCGTCTCTAGCGCCGGCAAGATCGACCATGTGGAGATGTTTTGCACCGCAGGCTTCAAAGTCCTTTGCCACGGCGAGTGGGTCTTCGCTGTACACGGTCATTTTGGCATAGTCGCCCTTGTAAAGGCGGACAGCCTTTCCCTCATATAGATCAATGGCGGGGAAAATAAACATAGTAGTTGTTCCTTTCGGGGATTAAAGTTCGCAGAATGCGCGCAGGATGGCAAGTCCTACAGTTCCGCTCTTTTCGGGGTGGAACTGACAGCCGTATACGTTGCCGTTTGCCGCGGCGGCGGTCAGATCTGCGCCGTAATTTGCCGTGGCGATCACGTTTTCGGAATCGGTCCTTGCGTAGTAGGAGTGCACAAAGTAGACGCAGTCGCCCTCGTTTATGTAGCGGAAGATGGTTTTTTTTTCGCTGCCGAAACGCAGTGCGTTCCAACCGATGTGCGGGATTTTGAGATCTTTCGGGATCACGTCCGCGATGGGGCGGATCTCGCCGGGAATGAGTCCGAGTCCGTCGTGCACGCCGTATTCGTAGCCTTTTTCAAAGAGGAGCTGCATGCCGAGACAGATGCCGAGAAGCGGCTTGCCTTTTTTGGCTTCGGCGATAACGACTTTGTCAAGTCCCGTGGCGCGCAGCTTTTCCGCTGCGTCGCCGAATGCGCCTACGCCCGGCAGCAGGATCTTATCGGCGCTTTCCAGCACTGCACGGTCGGCGGTGACAACTGCTTCAGCGCCGATGGCAGCCAGCGAGCTTTTCAGCGAAAAGAGGTTGCCGACGCCGTAATCAACGATCGCGATCATTACAGTACTCCCTTCGTGGAGGGGATGCTGTCCGCGTGCGCAGGATCGGTGGATACCGCCGCGCCAAGGCTGCGCGCAGCCGATTTGAAAATGCCCTCGATAATGTGGTGGGAGTTGGTGCCCGCGATCTTGCGGATGTGCAGGGTGCAGGCGGCGTTGCGCACGAACGCCAGCCAAAATTCCTCGCACAGCTCGGTGTCAAAGGTGCCGACCTTCGCTGTGGGGATCTCGACGTCGTAGTACAGCCCGCATCTGCCCGAGAGATCGACTGCGGTTAAGATCAGCGATTCGTCCATCGGGAGCAGCATGCTGCCGTAGCGGCGAATGCCGCGCTTGTCGCCGACGGCTTTGGCAAACGCCTGTCCGAGACAGATGCCGATGTCCTCGACGGTGTGGTGATCGTCCACCTCGGTATCGCCCTTGCAGCAAAGCGTAAGGTCGAAGTTCCCGTGTTTTGCAAACAGCGTGAGCATGTGGTCGAGAAAGCCGCAGCCGCTGTCGATCTTGCTCTCGCCCTTGCCGTCAAGGGTGAGAGCAAGCGAAATATTTGTCTCCGCCGTAGCGCGGTCGATTTGTGCTTGTCTCATATGGGGTTCCTTTCTTGGAGAGAAGGTAGATGATGGTTTGTGTTTGTAACGGCGGTGAACAAATATTGTAGTGGAGGGGTTTCCCCTCCCGCCGTCACATCGGTGCGTATTGTTACAGACGGGAGGCGAGACGCCTCCCCTACGTTTGTGGGACGGCATCCCTTCGCGCCGCTAAACGACCTTTATCTTTCCTTGAGTATACTTTCCAGCGTATCACACAAGGTTTTCATCTGCTCCATCGAGCCGACGGTGATGCGGTTGTAGTCGCAGAGCAGCGGCTTGTCGAAGTGGCGCACGAGGATGCCGCGCGCGCGCAGCGCACGGTACAGCTCGCCGCCGCCGATCTTTTCGTGCTTGGCAAACAGAAAATTGGTCTTGGAGTCGGTCATGGAGAAGCCCATCTTCTGCATGCGCTCTGCGGCGTACATGCGGCTTTCGATGACGGCGCGGCAGTTTGCGCGTGTGTACGCTTCATCGTCGAGCACGCCGAGTCCCGCCGCCATGGTCATGCGGTTGATGTTGTAGGGATTGGTGGAATACTTGATGGTGTTTAAGTCCTCGATCAGTGCCTTGCAGCCGATCGCAACGCCGAGGCGGGCGCCCGCCATCGAGCGGGATTTCGAAAAGGTCTGCGTGACGACCAGGTTGTCGTACTTTTTGATCAGCGGTACGCAGCTTTCTGCGCCGAAGTCCACATATGCCTCGTCGATGACGACGACCGAGTCGGGATTGCTCTTCACGATCGCTTCAATTTCAAACGCGGTCAGCGCAATGCCCGTGGGGGCATTGGGGTTGGCGATGAAGATCGTTTTATTCTGTCCGATGTAGTCCGCGACATTGATGGTGAAATCCTCGCGGAGCGGGATCTCGGTGTAGGGGACACCGTTTATCTCGGCGAACACCGAATAAAAGCCGTAGGTGATGTTCGGGAAGATGGCGGGGTGCGTTTTATCGCAGAACGCCATGAACGCAAAGTTCAAGACCTCATCCGAGCCGTTGCCCGCGAGCACTTGCGTCTTTTCTACGCCGTAGAGTGCGGCAAGCTTCTCATGCAGCAGGCTGCATTCGGGATCGGGGTAGAGCTGCAGGCTCTTTGCCGCCTCTGCCGCGCGTGCGATCGCCTTATCGGACGGGGAAAAGGGCGACTCGTTGGTGTTGAGCTTGATATACTGCATATCTTTCGGCTGTTCACCGGGGACATAGGGGGTGAGCGTCTTATATTTTTCACTGAAAAAGCGGCTCATTTTGCGTTATCCTCCGTGCGGATCACGGCACTCTTGGCATGCGCGGTGAGTCCCTCTTTGGTCGCGAAGAAGGCAACGTCCTTTGCCACTTTCGCGAGCGCGTCACGCGTGTAGTAGGTGTACTGTGTCTTCTTGACGAAGTCGTCTACCGAAAGGGGGCTGGAGAACTTCGCCGTGCCGCTGGTGGGCAGCGTGTGGTTGGGGCCTGCGAAGTAGTCGCCCAGTGCCTCGGGGCAGTTGCGTCCCATGAAGATGGAACCGGCGTGGCGGATCTGATCGAGGTAGTCAAACGGATTGTCCACGCAGAGCTCTAAGTGCTCGGGCGCGATCTCGTTGGCGATCTCGATCGCCGCATCCAGCGTGTCGGCGACGATGATCTTGCCGCAGTTGTCGATGGAGACGCGCGCGATCTCGGCGCGTTCGAGCAGTGGGATCTGCACTTCGAGCTCGGCTTGCACCGCCTTTGCCAGCTCTGCCGAGTCGGTGACCAGTACGGCGCTTGCCATCTTGTCGTGCTCCGCCTGCGAGAGCAGGTCGGCTGCCACGTGGCGGGGATTGCTCTTTCCGTCGGCAACGACTAAAATTTCACTCGGGCCCGCGATCATGTCGATCGACACGGTGCCGTAGACCTGCTTTTTCGCTTCGGCGACAAAGGCGTTGCCGGGGCCGACGATCTTGTCTACCTTCGGCACGCTCTCGGTGCCGTAGGCAAGTGCGGCGATCGCCTGCGCGCCGCCGATCTTAAAGATGCGGTCGATGCCCGCGATCTTTGCCGCAGCGAGGATGACAGGATTGACCTTGCCGCTCTTTGAGGGCGGTGTCACCATGACAACTTCGCGGCAGCCTGCGATCTTGGCAGGGATGGCGTCCATCAAAACGGTGGAGGGGTATGCCGCCGTGCCGCCGGGGACATAGAGTCCCGCGCGATCCACGGGGATCACCTTCTGTCCGATGACAACGCCGTTTTCTTCGTTGATGATAAAGCTGGTGCGAACCTGCTTTTCATGGAAGCGGCGGATGTTTGCCGCCGCTTTTTTGAGGATTTCAATAAACTGCGGCTCGACGGCGGCAAATGCCTCGTCGATCTCCTCCTCGGTCACTGCCAGCGAGGAGAGGGCGGCGCCGTCAAACTTTTCGCAGTAGGCGTACAGCGCCTTGTCGCCCTCGGCGCGCACAGTGGCGATGATCTCGGTGACCACGCCCGCAACGTCCACAGTGGGAACTGCTCTTGCGAAGATGTCTTTATTGGCAACTTCGCCGTATTTTAAAATCTTGATCATTTTACCTCTCCGGTCTGTGCAGCGATACTCTGCACGATCTGCTCGATCTGTGTATTTTTAAATTTGAAGCTTGCCTTGTTGGCGATCAGTCGTGCGCTGATCGGTACGATGGTTTCCACCACGGCAAGGTTGTTTTCTTTTAAGGTGGTACCCGTTTCCACGATGTCCACGATGACATCCGAGAGCCCGAGGATCGGTGCGATCTCGATCGAGCCGTTCAGGTGGATGATGTCGATGTCGCGCCCGAGCGAATCGTAGTAGTTTTTGGCGATGTTGGAGAATTTAGTGGCGACCTTCAGGGTGCGGCGGGGATCGTCGCAGAAGTCCGCCTTGGCGGCGACTGCCATGCGGCATTTGCCGATGTCGAGGTCGTACAGCTCGTATACATCGGGGGCGTATTCGAGCAGGATGTCCTTACCCGCCACGCCGATGTCTGCCGCGCCGCGCTCCACGTAGATCGCGACGTCCGACGGCTTTACCCAGAAGTACCGCACGCCGCATGCCTCGTTTTCAAAGATCAGCTTGCGGTTGTTTTCTTTGATCGACGGGCATGCGAATCCCGCCTTTTCAAACATGTCATACACCTTTTCGCCAAGGCGCCCCTTGGGCAGGGCAATGTTCAGCATATTCATACGGTTTCTACCCCACTTTCGGTCAGCTTCATCCGCTTCTTGCAGCGCACCTTTTCGGGAATTTCTTTCTGCGCCATCACGCTGCTGCCGTCTTTGGTCAGCGACTCTATCGCGGCGTTCAGCGTGCCAAGGTCGGTGCCGCTCTCATAGAGCAGCAGAATGTCCGCGTCGTAGGGCGCTTCGCTCTGCTGCAGTCGTTCGAGCAGATCCAGGTACACGGCAAAGCCGATCGCGCCTGCTTTGCGTCCCATTTTCTCCAGCAGCTTGTCGTACTGACCGCCCGAGAGAACGCCGCTGGGGATCCCTTCGATGAAGCCTTTGAACACGATGCCGTTGTAGTAGCCGATGTCGTGCACCACCGAGAAATCCACGCGCAGCTTGTCGTAAAATGCACTGCCGCCGAAGGCTTCGAGCACGCTGCAAAATTCTTGCAGCAGTGTGCTGTCGATCCTGCCGTCGAGCAGGGCACACAGCTTCGGCAGAACCTCCGCGGGCTTACCGTAGAGGGAGATGAGCTGCTTTAAGAGCTCGGTGTCCGCTGCGGACATACCTGCTGCGGAGCAGAGCGCACAGAGTTCGTGCACATTTTTTTCGCCGATGCATTTCAAGGCGGCTTTTCTGTCATTTTCGGGCACGCCCACATGGTCGAGCACGGCAGAGAGGATGCCGAGATGCGAGACATCCAGCACATAGCGCTCGGAAATGGTGGCGAGGCTCTTTGCCGCCAGCATCAACACTTCATACAGGCAGTAGGTGTCGATATCGCCGATACATTCGAGTCCCACCTGCATGATCTCTTTGAACATATGCGTGCCGCCCGAAACGCGGTAGACATTTTCGTTGTAGTATACCTTCTGTACACAGCCTTGTGCGTCCTTGCCGTTTTTCAGAATGGAGAGGGTAACGTCGGGCTTGAGTGCCATCAGTTTGCCGCTCGTATCCGTAAAGGTGATCACGCTGTCCGAGATGAGAAAATCCTTGCTCTGCACATACAGGTCGTATTCCTCGAATTTGCTCATCTTGTATTGCGAATAGCCATAGCGTGCGTACAGGGAGCGCAGGGCGAAGATCACTTTTTCTTCATTTTTTAATACGGAGTCTTGGGGTGTCATCATATGCTTTCCTTATTATATATAGTCAGTTATTGCGGTTGATCTGTTCGATGGCATCGCGGTAGCCGCCGCTGCCGTAGTTGAGGCATTTGCTCACGCGGCTGATCGTTGCCGTGCTCACGTTGACCTGCTGTGAGATCTTCTGATAGTTCATGCCCTCCGTGAGAAGGAAGGCAACATCCAGACGCTGTGCCATGTCCTGCAGCTCCTTGATCGTACAGACATCTTCAAAGAACTTGTAGCAGTCCTCCGTGGTTTTGAGATTCAGAATTGCCTCAAACAGGCGGTCGATTGACGCCGAATGCAGATTCACCATGCAATCGTTTCCTCACTTTCAATTCAATATGTTACCATGTTACCACTTTAATTTGCTAAAGTCAATAGAAAGAAGAAAACTTTTTTGTAAAATGTTTGTAATCTTCTGCGCTGCTCGTTCAGTGTTATTTTTTGGAGAATGGTTCAAAAAACAGAAACAGGAGGGTACGGATTTTCGCGTTGACAGCTCTCAAAAAGGATATTATAATAAATGCATACAATTACAGGTAGTTTTATTTGCTGTGTGCAGAATGGAGACGAATATGGAAAAACTCGCAATTTTGGATTGCGGCGGGCAGTACACCAAGGTCATCGACCGTAAGGTGCGGGAGCTCGGCGTGTATTCGGATATTTTCCCGATGGGCGTTTCATCCGATAAGCTGCAGGAGTACGATGCGATCATCCTGAGCGGCGGACCTGCCAGCGTTTGGGCGAGCGGTGCGCCCGCGTATGACGATCGCATCTTTGATCTCGGCGTTCCCATGCTCGGTATTTGCTACGGCATGCAGCTTATCAATGAGCATTTCGGCGGTGCGGTGCTGCCCTCGGTCAAGACAGAGTACGGTCCCGTGGATATCGACATCATCGCTGCCTGCCCGCTGACCGACGGTATGGACAAGCGGCAGACGGTGCTGATGAGCCATGGCGATGCGGTAAAAAAGCAGGCGGACGGCTTTGTGACCTTCGCGGTCACGGGTGACGTCGCCGCAGGTATTTATAACGCTGAGAAGCGGATCATCGGCGTGCAGTTCCACCCCGAGGTGGATCTCTCCGAGCACGGCACCGAAATGATCGAAAATTTCCTGCGCAAGGTTTGCGCATTCAAAGAAGTGTATGCGCTGGAGGATCGCATTGAGACCTCGATCCGCATGATCCGCGAAAAGGTCGGCGACAAAAAGGTGATCGTGCTGGTCTCGGGCGGTGTGGACAGCGCGGTTACGGCGGCACTGCTTGTAAAGGCGCTTCCGCCGGAGAATGTCTATGCCATTCATATCGACCACGGTATGATGCGTAAAAACGAGAGCGATATCATTTGCAAGAATCTGAAAAAGCTCGGTCTTGTGCATATGAAGCGCGTCAATGCCGCGAGCGAATTCTTCAATGGCACCATCAATGACGGCAACGGCAGGATCATCGGTCCGCTTTCGCGCACGACCGATCCCGAAAAGAAGCGACAGATCATCGGCTCCATGTTCATCAAGGTTACCGCTAAGGCGGCAGAGGAGCTGGGCATCGACTTTGAAAACGCCTATCTGGCACAGGGCACGCTGCGCCCCGACCTCATCGAGAGCGGCAACCCCGACGTCAGCGGTTATGCCAACAAGATCAAGACGCACCACAACGATGTGGATATCGTGCGCCGCGCGCGTGAGCGCGGCATGATCGTGGAGACCAACTGGGATTGGCACAAGGATGAAGTGCGTCAGGTCGCTCGCATGCTGGGGCTCGGCGAGGAGATCGCCTCGCGCCAGCCGTTCCCCGGTCCGGGGCTGGCGGTTCGCTTGCTCTGCAACGATTCGGTGGTGGCGGTCACGACCGAACAGCGCACACAGCTCACGAGACTTGTGCGCGAGCTCGGCGGCGGCAGATTTACCGAGCGTGTCGCACCGATCCGTTCGGTCGGCGTGCAGGGCGACAATCGCTCATATAAGAATCTTGCGCTTTTGTGCAGCAAAGGCACGCATACCGATTTCGGCGAGGCGTTTGCCATTGCCAAGGAGATCCCCAACCGTTTGAATTTTATCAATCGCGTCGTCCTTCGTCTCGATTCGGACGCACCCGCAGATACGCTGCACGACAGCCCCATGTATGTCTGCTACGAGACGGCGGAGCTGTTGCGCGAGGCAGATGCTATCGTCACGGGCGAGCTGATGAATAAAAACATTGCGCAGTGCTTTGCGGTGCTGCTCCCCTTGACCGACGACACAACCAGACGTTATTCGGTTGTCATCCGTGCGGTCGTTACGGGCGACTACATGACGGCACGCGCCGCCGTTCCGGGCGAGCATTTCTCAATCGAAGCGCTGGAGGGCGCCGTTAAAAAGATCAAATCCACCCTCGGCGATCAGATCGATATGGTCCTCTACGACATCACCGGTAAGCCGCCGGCCACGATCGAATGGGAATAAGAACCAAAAAGCCGTAACCCCTTGAAAATAAAGGGATTACGGCTTTATTTTTTTACCCAGCGTACCAAAAACGTAACACTTTACTGCAAGTCCTCGATTTTTTTCTCGAACTCCGAGACTACGCCGGCATAATTCTCGGCTTCGTCAGTTTCCAACCGGGAGGAGACCTCCTCCTGCTTATCCGGATACAAATGCGAGTACGTCTGCAGTGTCGTCTGGATGTTTTCGTGTCCCAGACGTTCAGACACCAGGAGCGGAGAGAAACCCATCTCGATCAGAAGCGAAGCGTGAGAGTGCCGGAGGTCGTGAACGCGGATCCTTTTCACGCCTGCAGCTTTGCTACCGCTCGCCATTTCATTAGAGAGGACGTGCTTCGTGAAATAGAACAGACGGTCGCCAGGCTCATAGTCAACCAGCCGATCGGCGTAGTCGCGGATCAGAGCCAGGACGAAACGAGGAACCGAGACAACACGGTTCGAGCGCGGCGTCTTCGGAGGCTGCACAACCGTCTCGCCTTTGACCTGCGCCGCCGTTTTCGTTATGGAAATGCGCGACCGCTCGAAGTCCACGTCCAGGAGCGTCAGAGCCAGCAGCTCCCCGGACCGCATACCAGTCCAGAACAGTAACTCGAAAGCCAGCCTCGCGGCTGGTTTTTTTACGCACTCAATGAAGCGACGGAATTCGTCGCGCGTCCAGAACTGCATCTCATCAGCCGTCTTCTTCCCGAAGGGACCACACACCACTACCGGATTTGACGGCAACCCATAGAACCGGACGGCGTAATTCATCACCGCCGACATTTGATTATTGACAGTCTTCAGATACGTGGGAGAATACCCAGCAGGATCCGCGAGCAGACCGTTCTGCCACCGGCGAATCATCGTGGGCGTGATTTCGTTCACCGGCACAGACCGGAACGTGGGTAGAATTTTAGAATCGAAGAGCCAGCGCTTATTCTCCAACGTCGTCGGACGAAGACGCGAGCTGCAGTCCTCCATGTAGAGCTCCACCAGGGAGCCGAAGGACATATCGGTACCGCCGCCCTTCTTCTTCAGAAATTCGCGCTCGAACTCCAAAGCCTCCCGGCGCGTTTTGAAGCCTTCCTTCTTTTTCTGCCGGCGCGTACCGTCCCAATCCTTATACCGGAACGAGACGAACCACGTGCCGCGTTTTTCATTTTTATAGACTGGCATCAGACCGCCTCCTTCTTTTGCACAGTACAAGCACGGTGCTTTCCGCGCCTTATCCCTTAAACCTTAAACTTCAAACCTCATCCCTTAAATGGGGTACCTCAACCCTCAAACGCGGAACGGTTCCGCAGGACGAAGTCGCGGACGTGCCAGTCGAAGAGAACCAGCAGCACACCAACGACGCCACCCAGAATCAGGTTGACGACCGCCATGACGATCAGCCAGACTTTCCGCCCCTCAAAGTACGGAACGACGTGCGGATTGCCAGGCGTGATATTTTTACAATTCCGAAGAGCCACAATGGCATTGATAACATTCCAGACGCCAGCGGCCGCAGTATAGACCATGAGCAGCTGAACAATGCCGATCAGAAGCCAGGCGACACCGGAGACAACCTCGCAGCGCTTCACCTTCAGAGCGACCGCAGCGGGACCGGAGACCGGCGCCTTCTTTTGCTTCACCGTTTGCTGGATCGTTACCGAGTACGGCGCCGAGCAAAAAGGACAGCTGACAGAAGAAACGCCTGCCGCGTTCGGAACCTCGACGGAGTACCGGCGGCGGCAGGACGGACACATTATATTCACTTTAACCAATATACCACCTCAATCCCAAAAGACGAAATACCGCCGAAGCTGACGCTTCAGGCTTTCTTTTTGAAGTCGATGAAGTTTTTACCGGACTGAACTTCATCAAGCGTTTTGAGCATTTCGATATACTCCTCCGCCTTTTCGCGAGCTTCTTCAGAAAGACCTTCCAGCATCTCGTGGACGTCAGGATCGGAAGCGATAGCCGGAGCGGCCGTGGAAGTACCAGCGGCGCCGACGCTTTCCGGAGCGTGCCCCATGATAGGAGACAACCCCAGGATATAATCAGCGGACACGTCATACAAACGAATGAGCTCCTGGATCGTGTCCGGGTCCGGAGCCGAGGAATTAGTTTCATAGCGAGACAAAGACTTGTCGCTCAAATTGATAAGAGCCATAACCTGCTTCTGGCTCAAGCCTTTTCTCTCACGTGCCTTCTTCAGGCGTTCGCCGAAAGACAACATAGTATCCCACCTTTCAAGAGTAATTATAGCACACTTCCCGATTTTTGAGAATATATTTCTCGAAATATGCGAAAAAGGTATTGACATCTCGGAAAACGAGTGTTATAATGAGAGCAAGAATTCTCGGAAAGCGAGAGAAAGGAGGAAGCAGCACAATGAAAAAAGTCCATCAGATGATGAGAGACTACCGCGAGAGCAAAGGCGTCTCCCAGTCCCACATCGCCAGGAAGACCGGGAAAAGCTCCCAGAGGATCAGCGCACTCGAAAATGGCAACATTCGCCTGACCGCAGACGAATTCGTGGACATTTGCGTGAACGGTTTCGAGATTTCCCCGGCTATTTTTTTTACCATTGCACTCTCGGAAAACGAGAACAGCAACGTGGACCTTCCCTCTGATTGAGAATCCTTACACTAAAATTATACCGAAAGGAGGCAGGAAAATATATGCCTAAACTCGCTACGAAAGCCAGCGACAACGAATTCTACAAAGCACGACTCGCGGCTTCATCGTGCAACGACAGACTGGCAAGCCGAGAAGGAGCATCCGAAGAGACCGGCATCGACCGCACTCGCCTGGCGAGAATCGAACTCGGAAGCCTGAACCCTTACCCCGAAGAGGTTCTGCTCATGGCGGACACCTACGACGCGCCCCAGCTTGCGAACTTCTACTGCTCAAAGATGTGCCCGCTCGGAAAGAAGACGGTGCCTCCTGCAGAGATGCGAAACATAGACCGACTGACGATCAGGATCATCACCGCACTCGGAGAAGCCAACGAAATCCGCGACGCCATTCTCGAAGTGGTAAAGGACGGAGTGGTAACCGGAGAGGAAGCACCCAGGATCCAGGCAGTCGTCGCTGCGCTCGACCAGATAGCCATCACAGCGCAGGAGCTGAAGATGTGGGTCGGAAAGAACCTCAAAGAAGGAGGCAAAAAATGAAGAAGCCAGAAGAAGACAAAAAATACCTTCGAGTGACCGAGGTCGCCTCCCTCCTCGAAGTGAGCGAGAGCCGCGCCTACAAGATTATGCGCCAGCTCAACAAGGAACTCGAAAAGCAAGGCAAGATAGTAACAGCCGGAAGAATTTCAAAGCGGTACCTCATGGAGAGGCTCTACTGCTGAAAGGAGAAACGATATGAAAAGAAAGATAACCTCCCTGATTATGGGAATAGCAATAGGAATCATCCTCACGGCGCTGATTATGAGCGCAGGCGGAACTGCAGCATCGGACAAAGCAGACCTTCAGACCCCGAACGTCGACCTGGTGCTGGCGCCGGACAACGGCAACGCAGGAACCGGCGACTACGAGATCACCCACCTGGTCTACAAGACCGAAACCGAGCAGCCATTCTTCACACCGAACGAAGCCGACGTCGAAATGCTCGCCAAGACGATCTGGGGCGAGGCTCGCGGAGTGGAATCCATCACAGAGAAGGCGGCGGTCGCCTGGTGCATACTTAACCGAGTGGACGCCAAAGGATACGCCTGCGGCGGCGACATCGAATACGTCCTGACCTTCCCCGGACAATTCGTAGGATACGACGAAGACAACCCAGCAACAACCGAATGCAAGAAAATAGCGGCAGACGTCCTGGCACGATGGGCAGCCGAAAAGGCAGGCATCGAAGACGTGGGCAGAGTGCTACCGAAAGAATACACCTACTTCACCGGCGACGGTGAGCGGAACTATTTCACAGACGAATGGAAGGGCGGCAACACCTGGGACTGGAGCCTTCCTTCACCATACGAAAACTGAAAGGAGGAGAACAGATGAAATACTACGAATGCCCCGACTGCGGAGCCAACCTCGACCACGGCGAGATTTGCGACTGCAGATCAAACGAACCAACCACGCAACCCACACCACCTGACCAGCCGACACCCGAACCGGCACCGCAAAGAAAGGAGCAAATGATCGCATGAAATTATTGAAACTCACCCTGAACAACTTCCAGGGCATCAAGAGCCTGGAATTCGACTTTGACGGCGGAAAGAGCGCCAGCATTTACGGCGACAACGCCACCGGCAAGACAACGGTCTACAACGCCATCACCTGGCTGCTTTTCGATAAAGCCAGCACGGCCGCGAAGAACTTCACACCGAAAACCAAAGGACCGGACGGAGACCTTCACAACCTGGAGCACAGCTCGGAGGGCGTCTTCGAGATGGACAACGGCAGGATCGTAACCCTGAAGAAGACATTCAGAGAGGTGTACAAGAAGAAGCGCGGCAGCGCACACGAAGAATTCGATGGACACACCGTCGAGTATTCGGTGGACGGCGTACCGGTCAAAGAGAAGGAATTCACCGCAACCGTCCTCGGCTTTTGCGGAGGCGATCAGGAGAAGCCGAAGATGCTCACGATGCCCGACTACTTCCCGGAGCAGCTCGCATGGGACACCCGCCGCAAGATCCTCCTGGAGATTTGCGGAGACATCAGCGACGACGAAATCATCGCCGGTAACAAGGAGCTGAAAGAGCTCCCCGACTTCCTCCGAATGCCCGGCACCGCAGAACAGTACCACACCCCCGAAGAATACCGAAAGGTAGCATCTGCAAAGAAGGCAGACATCAACAAGCAGCTCGAAGGCATCCCCGCCAGAATCGACGAAGCCGAGAGAGCGATCCCGGACACAGCAGGACTTGACGCCGAGGAAATCGACCGCAACATCGCGGCACTTTCAAAGAAGCTCGACGACCTGGCGATCGAGAAGGCAAACGCAGCCACCGGCGGTACCGCCACGGCGGAACTTCAGAAGAAGGTCGCAGAGCTCAAGACCGAAATCGCGGAAGGTAGAGCCGCCCACACCAAGCGTCAGAACGACCTAGGATTGCTTATATCCATTGTTGGGTGTTTCGTTAAGGACAAGTAAGCCAATTCCAATTTGTCGAAATGAATAGCACGTTTACCTATGGAGGCTCCCGTTATCCGGCGGGAGCCTTTTATCTGCCACCAACTTTGCACTATATATTGAAAATCACTGTAATATCTGATATAATATAAATAATCTAAAGGATTTCGCCGCTGCTACAATCGAAACTTTGGCAACAGTATGGCAACAAAAAATCAGATAGCCTCTGCTGTCTGAATAATGGAAATAATCCTAAGACCTAAAGCTAAATCCCATAAGCAAATCTGTTTAAGATTTATTTTTCAGGAGCGAATGGGAATGAATTTCGCGCAGCGAAATTCATTCCCATTCGATCAACTATGATCGTTTCGCAGAAACGGTCATACCATAACATTTGGCGAAGCCAAATTCATAACTCTAAACTGACCACTTTCGAGAAAGGACGATCATGACTGCTAAAGCAAAGAAGATTCTCGCTGTTGTTGTTATATGCCTTGTCATTGCGGCTTTATTCGTGCCGTTTGGCATCGTGCACTATGACGATGGCGGAACAGCGAGATATACCTCGCTGACGTACAGCGTTGTGAAATGGAACAAATGGATTGCGGCAGAAGCTCCGGAGGTCGAGGGCGGTGTACGCTTAGAGAAGTATCAAAACACCTGCGTCTATTTCTTCCCGAACAATTTCAAAAGCGCCGATGCGCTTTGGGAGATCAAGCACTGAATATGGTAAACAGCCAACCGAAAGCGGTTGGCTGTTTTTGCCGACGAGAGCATTGGTACGGTAAATGAAAGTTTAGCGATGTAACGGCGTGCGTTGCCTCCCTTGCCTAAATGGGAGGATAGCGACGCTATGCGTCGCTTTGACCGCTGTTAGCGGTGGTAGGATACGTTCCGTGGCAAACTAACATTAGAGATAGAGCAAA
>JAFTOT010000084.1 GCA_017463665.1 Clostridia bacterium
AAATTCTCGATGCGGCGCATGCCCTCGATCTCGGGTACGACGGTCTCGGGCGGCACAGCCGACGCGGACGCGGTCGTGATCGGAACCGCCGTGTCGGGCGGCAGCGTTGTTTCGATCGGCGCGGGCGTTTCAATGGGTGTGAGCGTCTCGGGCGGCACAAAGACTACCGTTGCCCGCGGCGTGCTGTCCGCGCCGGAGGCAGTAGTCACGGGTACATCCGCGCTGCCGAAATGCCGTGCGCCAAGCATGGCAAAAAGCGCCACGGCGATCACCGCTATGGCGCAGATGCATGCGATCAGGATATTTCCCGTATTTCTTTTTCTTTTGTATCTTCTTTTCGGCATTTTGAATCCTTAGTCCTCAAAATCGCTGAAATAAATGATCTCCCCGGGCAGGCAGTAGCCGAGAGCGCGGCGCGCCACCCGCTTGACATACTCGTCATTGAACGGTGCGGCGATCTCCTCGCGCAGACGCTCATTTTCCTCTTTCGCGGCGGCGACCGCTTTTTCGAGCTGCTCGCTCTTTTCGTGCATTTCGTTATACCGCATCCACAGTGCGCCCGTCAGCGCAAAGCCGAGCACCAAAACGATCACCAAAGCAATGCGCGCCGACGCAGGCGCCGTTTTTCGATTCGATTTTGCCACGCGCATCACCCCCGATCGAAGTAATAGTGAATAGTGAAGAAGTATGGAGTCCCGCAAAACGGCATCAGCCGTTTTTGCAATAGCCGCTTTTCTGCATGCGCTTTTGTCTGCGGCGGCGCAGCGCGGCAGCTTTCTTTTTCAGCTTATATTCATTATACCGCGCAAAAGTGCGGCTGACAATAGGCAATCCCGAAATTCGTACAATGATTTTTTTGGAAAATGCAAAAAAATACCGAAACGGCAGCAGACTCAGCCGTAAAAGCCCGCGAATCGCGCGTTTGCAGAGCGCCGTCAGATAGGAGCAAATGCCGATGAACAGCCTGCCCACCGTGTGATAATAGAGCAAGAAGCCGCAAAGCGCACCGAACAGCACATACGCGCGCATGCGTCCGTCCCCCGTGAGAAAGAAAAACACGCACATGCAGACGGTCGCCACGGCGAAAAACAAAAGATCGGTCAGCGTGACAAACACGTAGGAAAACCACGCGCCCCGCCGCCGCTTCTGCCCTTTGCCCACAAAGGGAGAGCGCACATCCACGCCGAGCAGCACACGGACAAAGCGGATCACGTCATACACCGCGCCGAGCAGCGCCCCCATCGGCACAGACAGCGCCGCCGAGAGCGCCGCCATAGACATGGATACTTCCATTTACGTACCCGAACGCGCAAAGAGCCCCTTTTTTGCAGAGGTTTTCGCCGCGTAATACACGCCGTCGATCCTGCCCGCCACGAGCAGGTCGCCGCTCTCCGAGGACATGTTTAAGATCCGCAGATCGCCGCCCTCGATCTCCACCTTGCCAAGCGGCGTCGTCACCGCCACAAAGTCGCTGTCAAATGTCAGAACCTCGCTCACCGCGCTCATCACCACCCGCTCGCGGTTGATGACCTCAATATTTGCACCCTTGTCCATACGCATACCTCCGTTTTCTACTAAGATATGCAGGAGAAAAGCGGGAAATGAATGTTTCGGGGCGCAAATGATTTGCGCCTGCTGCGCATGATTTGACGGCGATGCCGTCATGATTTGGAGCCGGCGCTCCATGATTTGAATTGCGATCCCCTATGCCCCGCAGGGCAAATCATGGCGAAGCCAAATCATGAGCACGCAGTGCTCAAATCATGCGATCCCAAGGATCGCAATTCATCGTTTAGCGGCAGAGCCGCTAAACACTCAAACAACTTCGTACATCTCGGCGGCATCGGCTTTTTTGGTGCTTTCTTTTACGTCGGTGACGCGGACGCGGAGCGTCTTTTCGCCGAAGGTGATCTCGATGATGTCGCCGACTTTGACATCGTAGGATGCCTTGACGACACGTCCGTTGACGCTGATGTGCGCCGCGTCACACGCATCATTTGCCACAGTGCGGCGCTTGATCAGGCGCGACACCTTTAAAAATTTATCAATACGCATATACTCTCCTTATAAAGCAAAAGTCGGCTCAAAAAGCGAGCCGACCTTGATGCTGAAAATACTTACTTGTTTACAGAATCCTTGAAAGCCTTGCCTGCGGTGAATGCAGGGTACTTGGAAGCTGCGATCTTGATGGTTTCGCCGGTCTTGGGGTTTCTGCCCTCTCTTGCACCTCTGGTCTTGGTCTCGAAGGTACCAAAGCCAACGAGCTGAACCTTCTCACCCTTTGCCAGTGCGCCCTCAACAGTGTTTACAAATGCGGTCAGAGCAGCCTCTGCGTCCTTTTTTTTCAGACCGGACTCGCCGGCGATCGCTTCAATCAGTTCTGTCTTGTTCATGGTAGATTGATCCTTTCAATTCAAAGAATTGTTTGCCCCGTCGGCAAACTTTTACTATCATGTAACATTTTAGCACGCCCATACGCACAATGCAAGAGTTTTTTCAAAAAAACGGTGTCCGTTTCCCGTTTTTTTAGGCATTTTCACTACTTTTGTTCTTCTTTCACCGCGTCCCAGTACGCATCCAACTGAGACAGCGACAGATCTTCCATATTCTTGCCGTCGGCGGTGACGCGCGCCTCCACTTTCGCAAAGCGTGCGATGAATTTATCGGTCGCATGCGTGAGCGCTTCCTCGGCGGAGATGCCGTACTTGCGCGCGGTGTTGACCACGGCAAAGAGCAGGTCGCCCAGCTCCTCGGCGCGCGTTGCATCGTCTGCTTCGAGCAGCTCCTGCGTCTCCTCGGTGATCTTTTTCGCCGCGTCCTCGGCGGTGGCAAAATCAAAGCCGACCTTCGCCGCCTTTTTGCCGACCTTTTCGGCGCGCATCAGCGCAGGCAGGGGCTTCGGCACGCTCTCGAGCGTCTGCGTAACGGTGTCGCGGTGCTTTTCCTTCGCCTTGAGCTTATCCCAGTTGACCAGAACCTCGTCGGAGGTATCGGCAACCGTGTCGGCAAAGACATGGGGATGGCGGTAGATCAGCTTCTGCACCACGCCCGTGGTGACATCCTCCATGGTAAAGCCCTTTTCTTCCTCTTCGATCTGCGCGTGGAACACCACCTGCATCAGCACGTCGCCGAGCTCTTCGCAGAGCAGCGTCTTGTCATCCGTGTCGATCGCCTCGACTGCCTCATAGGTCTCGTCGATGAAGTTCTGGCGGATGCTCTTATGTGTCTGCTCCATGTCCCACGGGCATCCCCCGGGTGCACGCAGGATCGCCATCACATCGCAGAGGTCGCCGAAATCGTATCTTTCCTTATTTAATAATGCCTTTTTCTTGTCGGTCATGGTTTTTGTTTTCCTTTTATCATAAGTCATTGAAACACTGTAGGGGCGGATAGTATCCGCCCGTTTTGCAAAACATTGCTGTTTCACAGGCGGGCGGATGATATCCGCCCCTACATTTTACAGTTCTGCCGTTATTTCACCAAATGCATCTTGCCGAGCAGACGGTAGATGGTCTGCCCCTTGGGGATGAAGTCGAAATCCTCTTTTTCGAGCGCGCCCGTGAGCAGCAGGACGACGAAATAGACGACGGCTGCTGCCGCGATGGCAAGCGCGGTGGTGATGAAATGCGAGGAGAGCAGCCGATCGCAGAGCGCATAGACGCCCACGGCGGTCAGACCGCAGAGCGCGGACGCGATCAGCGGCTTTAAGAATACCCTGCGCACACTGGGACGGAAGTTTGCATACCGTGCGCAGAAATAGAAATTGAACAGCACGACGATGACATAGCAGATGCCCGTGGAAACGGGCGCGCCGTAAATGCCGATATTCGGGTTGCCGATGAGCACATAGCTTGCAACGATCTTTGCTGCGGCGCCCACCAGCATGGAGACCAACGGCAGGTACGGGCGCTTATGCGCCTGCAAGACCGCGTTGGTAATGGCAAGCATGCTGACGAGGAAGGACGAGATCGCCAAAATGGAAAGCAGCGGCGCGGCAAGGGACGCGCTGGTGCCCTCCTGCCCGATGTAGTGCATATACACGGTGTCGCTGAGCAGCTCACTGCCCGCGGCGGTGTATTTCTGCAGCAGGTTGGTGCTGCCGTAGATCATGGTGAGGATGGGCTCGGAGAGCACCGCCATACCGACCGTACACGGCATCGACAGGATCGCCGCAGTCTTGAGCGACGAGGTCATTACATGATGCGCGCGCTTCTCCTCTTTCTGCACGAGCAGCGCACTGATCATCGGCACGAGTGAGTAGCCGATGGGGTAGACCAAAACGGGGATAAGATTGAACATCGGCACGGCAAGCGTAGTGTAGTTGCCGTAGATCGCCGACGCGCCCGACGCGCTGAAGCCGATCGACTGCAGTCTGCGCGAGATGACGGTAAGGTCGATGAGGTTTGCCAGCGACATCACCGAGGACGAAAGCGTGACGGGAACCGCCATGACAACAAGTTCGCGCAGCAGCGACTTTGCGGACTCGGTGGGCATGGTATAGCTGTCGGGCAGCGCATACTCGGCGTTGACTTTGCTCGTGTTGTAAAGCAGCTTTGTCACCCAGATAAACGCCATGCCGCAGAATACGCCAACCGTGAGACCGAAGATCGTCCACGCGGCGGTGACATATGTTTCGTGTCCCTCGTTTGTGGACCAGATGGCAAGCAGGATACCGATCAGCAGCTTGCCGAGCGATTCGAGCAGCTGGGAGATCGCGGTGGGCCACATGACCTGATGCCCTTGGAAATAGCCGCGAAAAGCACTGGTCAGGCAGACGAAGAACAGCGTCGGCGCGATCGCCATGATGCAATACTTCGACTGCGGCAGCTCGGCTACGGTGTTGGCAAAGAAGTCCGCGCCGAAGAACATGGCGAGCATACCCGCCGAGCCGATGATAAAGAACAGCCAGAACGCGATGCGGATGATCTTTTTGACCTGATTAAAATTGCCCGCCGCGCGGCTGCGGGAGACCATGTAGGAGATTGCCACGGGGAGTCCCGCCGTGGAGATCATAAAGAACGCGGTATAGATGGTATACGCCGCGTTGAAATAGCCCATGCCCTCGTCGCCGAGGTAGCCGTGCAGCGGAATTTTAAAGAGCAGACCGATGATCTTGACCAGAATGTTGGAGACGGTCAGGATCAGAACGCCGTTGACAAACAGCTTGGTACTGGTCTTTTGTCCTGTGGATGTCTTGTTACTCAAAGCTTTTTACTCCTTTTCCCCGATGAATTCCCGGAACACAGAGCCCGTGGGGACATATTTTGCGTCGATGGTCGGAACATGCTGCAGATCATCGCGCAATGCATTTGCGTCATGCAAAAAGGCGCTGCTTGGCGGCAATGTATCCAACAGCGCAAGCACATACGGCTTGATCACGCTGACCTCATAAGGCAGCAGCGAGTCGATGCGGCGATGCACACCGCAAAGATTCGGATAAATGTGTTTTTCCTCGTTGGCAACCACGCCGCCCCAAAGGGAATAGGTGAACTCGGCGGATGCCCCGCGCGTGCGCGCATCGCGCACCAGTCGGCGCATGAAGCGGAGCTGCCGCGGCTCGAACACTGTACCGCCGCAGTCGAGCGGCTGCTCCACCGAGATGAACAGCGAGGTAAAGCTGTGTGCCGCGAGATACTTTGTCAGCTCGGGGTAGACCGCCTGAATGCCCTCAAACAGGAAGACATCGCCGTCTGTCACCGTGATCTCTTCCATCGCGGCACGCTTGCCCGACTTGAAATCAAACTTCGGCAAGAGCACCTTGCCCCTCACCTCGATCTGTTCGACAACCTCGCCGAACAGAGCAAGATCAATGGTGCTCGGCGAATCGTAATCAAGCGGCTCGCCGCGCTCTTTGGCGCGCCGCTGCAGCTCGTCACGGTCAAAATAAAAATCGTCGATCGAAATGGTGTGCAGCGCCTTGCCGCGTTTCAAAAATTCATCGTCCAGAATGCGCGCCGTGGTCGTTTTGCCCGAGCAGGTCGGACCCGCCAGCGTGATGATGCTGCCGCCCGCCTCGGCGATGTCACATGCCGCCTTCACAGAGGCGCGATACTCCGCCTCGCAAGCGTTCACATACGAAACGATCTCCTCTTCGGAGGAAAAATGCAGTTTTGCTTGTTTCAAACCAATGCCCTTTCGCAGCTTTTATTTCTGATCGAAAAATTCAAGCACCTTCTCTTTGTAAGAAGGGATGCCCTCCTCGGGTGCACCGCGGAGGATCTTTTCGATATCTCTTACATATTCGTATGGATATTTGGGCGAAAATATGCGTTTCATGCGCAAACCGCCCTCAAGCGACGGATCACGCTCGACGAGCTTTGTCACCGCGCCCGCGCCCGCGCCGAAGATCGAATGCAGTTCTTCCATCATATAAATATTATACATGCACTCGCTGCCGACCTTGGCATAGCCGACGTTTTCAAGATTGCCGACCGCGTTTTTCTGGCGGTACATATAGTACGGCTTATACTCCGCGTTGGAAAGCATGAGCTGCGAATACTGGATGCACTTTGCCGCCATGGGCACATCGGGCACAAAGGGATCGCCGTCGGGGCGCGAGAGCGCCGCCGCACGCTTGAAGCAGAAGGTATGTACCGTGATGTTGGTGGGGTTCAGCGCCACGATGCGTTCGAGCGAAGACGAAAACTTCTTGAAGCTGTCGCCCGGCAGTCCCACGATCAGGTCGGTATTGATATCGCGGATGCCCGACTTCTCGGCGAGTGCATATGCACGGAAGAAGTCGTCCGCGTTGTGTCTGCGTCCGATGTTTTCCAGCACATCGTCGGCGAGCGTCTGCGGGTTGACGCTGACGCGCGTCACGCCGTACTCTTTGGCAATGCGCAGTTTCTCCGCCGTGATGGTGTCCGGTCTGCCCGCCTCGAGCGTGAACTCATCGAGCGCCGACACATCCGTGCACGCTGCAACCGTCGAAAGCAGTTTCCTTAGCTGCCGCGCGCTGAGCGTAGTGGGCGTACCGCCGCCGATATAGACGGTGACGACGCGCTTGCCGAGCGCCTTGATCGTGGCAAACACATTTTTGATGTCGCGCAGGAGCAGCACAAGATAATCGTCCAGCATGGCAAGCATCTTCTGCGATGCCGAAACGAACGAGCAGTATGCGCAGCGCGTGGGGCAGAACGGGATCGAGATGTACACACTGCAACCGTCTTTGTCCATGCCCTTGGTCAGCTTCAGTTCATTCTGCGCGACCGCAGTGGCAAGAAACGCCTTTTTCGGATTGAGAAAATACTCGGTGGCGAGCAGTTTGCGCGTTTTCATCACACCGTAGCCGTCCTCGAGGTACTGTGCCGCGACCTTGGCAGGGCGCACGCCCGTGAGCAGACCCCACGGCGAGATATAACCGAAAAATTCCTTCGCCGCAAGCGTCATCGCATGTCCCGACGCCATCTTGCGCACGCGATCCTTCGGGAAGATCTCCGAAAAGGGCACAAAGCACTCCGCCGCGCACTTCTTGTCGCCCAGACGAATGGTTGCATGCGAATAAATGCCGTCCTCACGATCGACAACGACAAAATCCACGACCGGCACATCCGCGCGTTCCACCTCATTCTCCCCGAACTTCGCCCCCGGGAAGTAAATGAGACACAGCGTCTGCGCATAGTATCTGTTTAAATTTCCTTGTATGTTTAAAATCATATGTAGCACTTCGTGCAATGAATTGCGATCCTGCGGATCGCATGATTTGAGCACTGCGTGCTCATGATTTGCCTACGGCATGATTTGCGCTGCGGCGCATTGGGGATCGCAATTCAAATCATGGAGTGCAAAACACTCCAAATCATGACGGCATAGCCGTCAAATCATGCGCGATACGCGCAAATCATTGTCTTATTTCTTCCAGATTTTTGAATCCATCAAAATGGTGACGGGGCCGTCGGCGGCGAGGGCGATCTGCATATCCGCGCCGAATACGCCTCTTTCGACGGGGACGCCCGCCGCTGCGAGCTGCTCGCAAAAGCGCTCATAGAGCGGCTCGGCGATCGCAGGCGCCGCCGCACCCGTGAAGGACGGGCGGTTGCCGTGCGAAACATCGGCGCCGAGCGTGAAATTGGAGACGACCAGCGCACTGCCGCCGATGTCGGTGACCGACAGGTTCATCTTATCGTTCGCATCGGTGAAGATGCGGAGCTTTGCCACTTTTGCCGCCAGAATGTCGGCATCCTCGACGCCGTCTCCGTCCACCACGCCGCAAAGCACAAACAATCCCTTGCCGCACTTGCCTGCGGGGACACCGTCCGCCACGACCGAGGCAGACGCGGCTCTCTGAATCACTGCAATCATTTTCCGATACCTCTCGTGACCGAGATGACACTCGGTATATTTTTCAGCTTCGACACGATCGAGTTGTAATGTCCGATATTCTTACAGCCAACCGTGAGATTGACAAGCATATTGTCCTCGCCGCGCTTCTGCGTGTTGATCTGGAGCAACGAGATCTTCATATCGGCAAGCGCCGCCGTGATCTCGGCAAGCAGCGTGATCGAGTTTTCGGCATAGATGATGATGAGCGATTCGTACACATCGTTTGCACTGTCCTCTGCCGCGCCGTACTCCCAATGCGCATTGATAAAGCGGTCGCGCGAATCGGGGTTCTCCTGTCCGCGCAGGACGTTGGGGCAATCGATCTTGTGGATCGACACGCCGTAGCCGCGCGTGATAAAGCCGATGATGCTGTCGCCGGGCAGGGGGTTACAGCAGTGCGCAAACTTGGTCACGCAGCCTTCCTCGCCATCCACGATCACGCCGCCCGTCATCTTCACGCGGCGCTTGGAGACCGTCTTGACCTCCTCGAGGGCAAGCGGCGTCGAAAGCACGGGCTCCTTGACCACGCGATCAAACTCGTCGCGCAGCTTGGAGGCGATCTTGGAAAGCGGCATACCGCCGTAGCCGAGCATGTTGTAGAGATCGTCCACCGTCTGCATGCCCACGCGGGCGGCGATGTTGGTAACGATCTCGTTTCGCTGTTCGATGGTGTACGGTCTGCCGTAGCGGTGCATCTCGCGGTCGATATCCGCCTTGCCGAGCGCGATATTCTCGGTGCGCTTCTCCTTTTTAAACCAACTGCGGATCTTGCTGCGGGCATCGCCCGTCTTGACGATGCTCAGCCAGTCGCGGCTGGGACCTTTCGACGAGGACGAGGTGAGGATCTCGACGATGTCGCCCGTCTGCGGCGCGCGGTCGATCGGCACGATCATGCCGTTGATCTTGGCGCCGACCATTTTGTTGCCGACTGCCGAGTGGATCGCATAAGCAAAGTCGATGCAGGTCGAGCCCTGCGCCAGCACGATAACGTCGCCCTTGGGCGTAAAGACAAAGGTCTCATCGCGGAAGATGTCGATCTTGAACGCATCGAGAAATTCGTCGGGATCGCGGGTGTCGTCCTCGATCTCGAAGAGACGCGAGACCCACTTGAGCTTTTCGTCGATGCTCTCGTCGGATGTCTCGCCCGACTTGTACTTCCAGTGCGCGGCGATACCGAACTCGGCAACGCGGTGCATCTCAAAGGTGCGGATCTGCACCTCAAAGGGGATACCCGAACTACTCATAACGCTGGTGTGCAGCGAACGGTACATGTTGGGCTTGGGCATGGAGATATAGTCCTTAAAACGACCGGGGATCGAACGGAACATCTCGTGGATGATACCGAGCGCGGTATAGCACTCCAGCTCCGTATCCACGATGATGCGCAGCGCGTAAAAGTCGTAGATCTGATCAAAGCTCTTGTTGTGATTGTACATCTTATTGTAGAGCGAATAGATCGACTTGACACGGCCCGTCAGCTCAAAGTGGATGCCGTTTTCGCGCAGGCGCTTATCGATGCTCGCCTTTGCCTCGTCGAGCAGGGTGCGCGACTCGCCGTACTTTTCATTGATGCGGGTCTTGACCTCCTCGTAGCCGATGGGATCTAGGTAGGAAAGGCTGAGATTCTCCAGCTCCTGCTTAATGAGGCTGATACCGAGACGGTGCGCGAGCGGCGCGTAGATATACATGGTCTCCAGCGCAATGGAACGCTGGCGATCCTCTTTTTTCGCCGAGAGGGTGCGCATGTTGTGCAGACGGTCGCACAGCTTAATGAAGATGACGCGGATGTCCTTCGACATGGCAAGCAGCATCTTGCGGATATTCTCGATATTCGCCTCCTGCTTATCCTCCACGTCGATCAGCACAAGCTTGGTCAGACCGTCCACGAGCAGCGCAACATCCGCGCCGAATCTTTCGCGCACGATGCCGAGATTCGTCTTGTCGGAGCAGTCCTCCACCGTGTCGTGCAGCAGCGCCGCGCAGACGGAATCGGTATCGAGTCCGAGCTCGACAACGATGGTCGCCACCGCGAGCGGATGCGAGATATAGGGCTCGCCGCTCAGCCGCTTCTGCCCTGCGTGCAGCTCGTCGGCGTAAGCGTATGCCGCGTCGATCTTTTCTCTGTTATAGTTTCTGCCGCTTGCATCGAGCGCGGCATAAAAAGTTTGTAATGCAGTGTCCATATATTTCCTCTTGCTTTTTAGTGGATGGGCGACTTACGAACGCGCCTGTGCGCGGAGACGGCGAAGGATCGCCGACTTTTCAAGGTCGGTGCGCTTGGTCTGGTAATGCACCTTAAAGCTGTACTTCTCGGGCGCAAGCTCCTCGATGCCGACCAGATTCATCTCAAAGAGCACGTTTAACACCACGCGCAGCTTGATATACCCCATCGCGCCGATCTGCTCGTCGCGCTGCAGCATCTCGCGCAGGGTGAATTCCTCCTCGCCGAAGCGAACGCGGCGGCGGATGAAGTTGTATACGATGCCGAAATCGTCGCGCGAGGGGATCACATCCTCGTCCGCCGCGATCAGCGCACCGCCGTGGATCTCCCCATAACGTTTCTGCTGTGCCGCATACCGCTCGGCATCCTTTTCACACAGGCGGATATCGCGCACGATGAGCTGCGCGGTCTTCTGCCCGCCGAACTCGTTGATGTCCACCGTGGCAAACAGGTTTACCACGTCGCCGACGTACACGCCCGCGTCCTTCGGGGAGCGGGAGAAATACATCGCGGTGAGCTCCGGCATGCCATCCCTTGCAAGCAGGAGCTTCGTGTGCTTGCCGAAGCTGATCGACTGCACATCCACCACCTGCATATCCCGCAGAATAAACGCGGGAACGGGGTTGGAAACCCCGTACGGCTCGAGCAGACGGAGCTCCTCGGCATTTGCAAGCGTGACTTCCTCGCCCGCGATCTCAAAATCGGCGTCGAGCGTGGGCACAAGCTCCTCATGCGAGAAATTCTCACGCGCGTAGGCATTGATCTTTTCGCGGAAGGCACCGATGTTCTCGCGGCGCACGCTCAGTCCTGCGGCAAGCTCATGACCGCCGAATTTTTCGAGCAGATCGCTGCAGTGTACCAGCGCATCCACGAGGTTGAGTCCCTTGACCGAGCGTCCGCTGCCCTTGCCGATGTCGATGTTGCCGTCGCTCTGCGCGCCGTCAAAGGAAATGAGGATGGAGGGCAGACCGTATTTTTCGGTGATGCGCGAGGCGACGATACCGATGACGCCGTGGTGCCAGTTGTCGGCTTCGAGCACGATGACGGGATCGTTGGCAAAATCGTGGCTCGCCTCGATGCGGGCATATGCCTCGAGCGCAATGCGGTTTTCCTCGGTCTGGCGCTCGCGGTTGATGTCGCAAAGCCGCGCGGCAAGCTCGTCGGCTTTCTCACGCGACTCGGTGAGGAACAGCTCGACTGCAAGGCTCGCGGAGCTGATGCGTCCCGCCGCATTGATGCGGGGCGCGAGCGTGTAGCCGACAAAGCCCGAGGTGACCTTGGGCGCGCGGGCACTCCTTGCGCCGTCGGGCTTCTTGGTCACGGCTTCGCACAGGGCGACAAGCCCCATGCGCTCGGCTTTTTCGATTTTATGCAGACCGTAAGCAACGATCAGGCGGTTTTCGTCCTTGATCGGCATGACATCGGCGATGGTGCCGATGGCGACCAGATCCGCATAGGTATCGCAGATGCGGCGCACCGCCTCCTGCTCGGGAATGTGATTATGTTTCGCCTCAAAGGCGCAAAGCAGCTTGAACACGACGCCGACGCCCGCAAGCTCCTTAAACGGGTAGGCGCAATCGGGGCGGCGGGGATTGACCACCGCAGCGGCGCCCGGCAGGTCGCCGTGGCACTCGTGATGGTCGGTGACGACCACGGCGGTGCCGCGCGAAAGCGCGTGCGCGACTTCGTTGTTGGCGGTGATGCCCGTGTCTACCGTGACGATAAGGTTTGCGCCCTCATCGATGAGATGATCGACCGAGCTCTCGCTCATGCCGTAGCCCTCGCCCATGCGGTTGGGGATGTAGTAGCTGACATCCGCGCCCAGCGCGGAAAGGTAGAGGTACAGGATGCTGACCGAAGTGACGCCGTCCACGTCGTAGTCGCCGTAGATCACGATCTTCTCTCGGTCGGCAAGCGCCTTTTCAATGCGGTTGACCGCCTTATCCATGTCGAGGAGCAGCATAGGCGAGTGCAGGAGCTCCTCCTCCATGCCTAAGAAGCGGGATGCCGCCTCCTTGGTCGCATAGCCGCGATTCTGCAGCAGACCCGCTGTCAGCGTGCCGATACCGAGCGACGCGGCAAGTGCCTCCGTCGCGCTGTCCCGCACGCCGAGCACATTCCATTTTTTTTGCATTTCATCTATCTCCAATTTTTTAATAATAAACGAGAGTAACGTGACACTGACGCAGTCACGAGGGCAAAGAAAGGGAAAATATCAAAAACAACATCGTGGTACTTTGTAACATCTAAAAATTTACAAAGCGAATCCGCGAGATCCGATGGCTTCGCCATCGCCCTACGGGTTTCGACTGCGCCTACGGCTACGCCGGGGATGACGCGCGGAGGGAGCAGACGAAGTTTGAGTTGTTACACTATTGTAGGGGCGGCTATCAGCCGCCCGAAAAGCATAGGCGCGTGTTGTACACACGGGGATAACAACAATTTTTCAAAAGTTTTTGAGGGGTTTGGGGGACTTTTTTCAAAAAGTCCCCCAAAAAACGTCTCCGTCAAGCAAACGGTTTATACTTTGCGATGATCGCTTCGGCGATGCGTACGCCGTCCACGGCGGCGGAGGTAATGCCGCCTGCATATCCGGCGCCTTCGCCGCCGGGGTAAATGTCGCTCTCGCCGATCATAGTGAGGTCATCCGTGCGCTGTATGCGCAAGGGCGCGCTGGTGCGCGTCTCCACGCCCGAGAGCAGAGCGTGCGGCGCGTCAAAGCCGTGAATTTTTCTGCCGAAATCGACAAGTCCCGCCGCCAGCGTGTCGCCGAGCTCCCTCGGGAACAGCGCGCGCAGATTTGCACCGCGCACCTTGCCGCTGCGGTAGGTCGGCTCCACGGCGCCGAGCGCCGTGCAACCGCGATCCGCGAGAAAATCGCCCACAGTGGAGACAGGCGCGCAGTAATCGCCGCCGCCCGCCGTAAATGCCGCACGCTCCAGCTTGCGCTGGAACTCGATCGCGGCACGGGGCGTGTCGCCGTAGTCACTGCGGTAGACCGAAACGCAGACCGCGCTGTTGGAGTTGCGTCCGTCACGCGCATAGGCGCTCATGCCGTTGACGCAGAGACCGCCGTGCTCGGACGCGCCCGCGACGACCTCGCCGCCGGGGCACATGCAGAAGGTATAGACGCCGCGCGCTTTCGTGTTGTAAGAGAGATTATATTCGGCGTAGGGCAGAGCCTTGTGCCCTGCAAAGTCGCCGTAGAGCGCGCGGTCGATGTCCCTTTTTAAATGTTCTATGCGCATGCCGACCGAAAAATCCTTCGGCGTGATCTCACAGCCGCGGTCGAGCAGCATCGAATAGGTATCTCTGGCGCTGTGCCCGATGGCGAGCACGGTCGCCGATGCCGCCACCTCGCCGCGCGAGGTCACAAGGCGGCGCACGCCGCCCTGCACACTGCCGAGATCGAGCAACGTGGTGCGATAGAGGATCTCGCCGCCGCATTCGGTGATGCGGCGCGCAATGTTTGCCACGACACCGCGCAGAATGTCCGTGCCGATGTGCGGCTTTGCCATGGTCAGGATCTCGGCGGGAGCGCCGAGCGCGTGCAGCTTTTCGAGCACATACGCACAGCGGCTGTCGCTGATGCGCGTGACGAGCTTTCCGTCCGAGAAGGTGCCCGCGCCGCCCGCGCCGAACTGAATGTTGCAGTCGGCATCCAGCGTACCGTCCGCGACAAAGCGCTCGACCGTGCGCACGCGGTTTTCGACATCGTCACCGCGCTCGAGCAGCAGCGGGCGATAGCCGTTTTCAGCGAGCAGGAGCGCGGCGAACATACCGCACGGCCCCATGCCGACAACGACCGGACGCGCCGCCATCGCGGCACTGCCGCGGACAAGGCGCAGCGGCTCTGCGCTAAGGCGCGAGAGCCGCAGTTTCTGCTCGGTCTCTTTTTTCAGCGTGCCCGCAGTGGCAAAGCGCACCGCGTAGACCAGCCGAATGTCCTTTTTATCCCGCGCATCCACGCTGCGGCGGTACAGGGAAAGCTTTTCCGCACGCACGCCTGCACGGCGCAGCTTCTTTGCGGCGGTCGCCACCGCCTCCTCGGCGGGAGCGTCGAGGGGCAGCGGGATGCCGCTGATCACATATTCCGTCATTGTTCGATATTCACCATTGCCGTGTATTCGCCGAGGGCATAGACGCGGTCGGCATACTCTGCGGGCACCTGCACCGTCAGAGGTACCTGCACGATGCCGCGCACGCCTGTGTAATTGAGCTCACCGGAGAGCGTAAAATCCTCGGCTTGCAGTTTATCCGCGATGTCGCTCGGCGCGCGCAGCGTGATGTTGATGCTGTCGGCGATGAGCGTATACTCGAGGTCGTTGGGGTTTTTCAGCTCGATCCGGCTGACCGAAACACTCTTTTTGACCGTGCCTTTGTGTCGGATCGAGATGGACGCGGTCTTGGTGCCGCTCACATTTTCCACGCCCTCGGGCAGCGTGATCGACACGATACGCGTGGTGTTGTTGTCGCTAAGCTTAGTCTCGTCGAGCGTCGCCACGGTAAGCGACTCCACATCGGTCAGATACTTGGGGTCGGCGCGCACCGTGATCGTTTTCGGCACGACGGTGATCTCCGCGTTGTCCGCGTTCAGATATCCGTATTTGGTATCCACCGTGATGGGCAGATCGCGCTCCACGTAGACCGGAATGGTCACGCCGACCGAGCTCTGCGAGATGGTGAGATAGGGGTTGTCGATGGCGGTGCCCGCCTCGGTCACGACCTTCAGCTCGCCGCGCGCGGTGAGGCTGGTGGTCACGGTGCCGAGATCCAGTTCCACCACCGCTGTCTGCGCCGCCTCGATCACCGAAGCGGGGCCGCTGACCGTGACTACGCTTACATCGGGCGTGAGTGCGCCGAGTGTGATCGACTGGTCATACTGTACCGAGGTGATATTGACCTTGACGGGGATGGTCTTGGTCAAGATCTCATCCACATAGACCTCCACGGAGGTGGGATACACGCTCTGGAGCATGCAACCCTCGGGCGTGGTGACAGAGACGCTGAGCTGGTGTCTGCCCGGCTCGGTGATGCTGCCGACATCTACGCTTGCGACGATGTCCTCGAGCGAATAGGAGATCACATCGCTCTTTTTGCCCGTGATGGTAATATCGGCGAGATTGCCGTAGCCGCTGATCACGGTCAGATGGTTGTTATCCGACAGCAGCGCTGTGTTTTCCACGGCGATGCTCACACCCGAAAAAGTTCGCTGATGGTCGGGGCTGTCGTTTGACATGACGTACAGCCATACCACGAGCGCGACAAATACACTGAGGATACGCGGGATCAGATCGGTGACGCGCAGGCGCGTGCCGACGGTCTCTTTGCTCTCTGCTTTAGCCATCGGTCTTCTCTCCCTTCTTTTTGCCTTTCTTTGCGAATTTCGGCATCCGCTTTGTCTGCACATCGCCGAGCAGGATATCGGTCAACTGTTTGCGCAGTGTGGAATAGTTCTGTCCGCCGAGCAGCTCACCGTCGATCGCCAGTGAGATCTCGCCCGTCTCCTCCGAGACGATGACGACGATCGCGTCGCTGACCTCGCTCATGCCGACACCCGCGCGATGGCGCGTGCCCTTGTCCTTGCTGAGCTGCGAGTTTTGCGTCAGCGGCAGAAAGCATCCCGCCGCCGCAATGCGGTAGTCCGAAACGATGACAGCGCCGTCGTGCAGCGACGCTTTGTTGAAGAAAATGTTTTTGAGCAGGCTCTGCGAAACGATCGCGTCAATCTGCACACCCGTTTTCATAATGTCGCCGAGCTTTGTCGAGCGCTCGATGACCATCAGCGCACCCGTGCGATCACGCGACATATCGCTCGCCGCGATGCAGATGTTGTCGATCACAGCGGTATGCGCCGCGATCTCCTTAGGCTCGCCAAGGTTCTTGATCGAGCGCAGCGGGTCGGCACCCACTTTTTCCAGCGCGGCGCGCAGCTCGGGCTGGAAAAGGATCATCAGCGCAATGAGTCCGACCTGGAAGAAGTTGTCGAGCAGAAAGCTGATCGCATGCATTTCCAGCAGCGCGGCGACCGTATACAGCACCACAAGCAGTCCGAGACCGAGTGCGAGCTTGCCCGCGCGCCGATCACGGATGAAGCGGTAGACATAATAGAGCAGGATGGAAAGCACCGCGATATCAATAAAATCGACAAACGTCATCGACATGATCTGTGCGCCGATGTTGTCGAAAAAGGTTTTCAGATAGGCAAGGATCGTCTGCACGAAAGCACCTCCACATGGTATTCTGCCGAAATATTTTTCCGCAAGAACGCGCGCGACGCGCGCGCGTATATTTATGCAAATTATAGTATAGCATATTTGACGCGCACATACAAGCGCATTTTTTGCTTTTCGCACAAATTTCACATACAATATTTTTCAAAAAATGTGGCATATGGGAAAAATTCATGCTATACTGTAGGGTGAGTAATTATGTTCGGAGGTCGGCATGGCGGAAAACTACGGCGGAAAGATTGCATATTCGAGATACGGCAGCGGCGAAAAGCTGCTGGTGATCCTGCACGGCTGGGGCTGCAACAAGGAGATGTTTGCCCCCATTGCCGAGCATCTGGCAAAACGCTATACCGTGGTGGTGCCCGACATGCCCGGCTGCGGCGAGAGCCCCGAGCCGCCCCGTCCCTTTTCGGTCGGCGACTATGCCGAGCTGTATGCGGAATTTATAAAAAGTTTCGGTTTTGACTCGGTCTCGCTCATGGGACATTCCTACGGCGGACGCATCATTATCAAGCTGTTTTCGATGGGAAGTCTCCCCTTTACGATCGAGCGCGTCTGCCTTGTGGATGCAGCAGGCATCCGACCCAAAAAGAGTCTCGGACAAAAGCTGTCGCTCCTTTGCTACAAAGGCGGCAGAAAGATTTTGTCGCTCCCGCCGCTCCGAAAGCTTTTCCCGAATGCTGTGGAAAACTGGCGCAAAAAGCGCGGCTCCGCCGACTTCAACGCGGCAAGCGAAGTGATGAAAAAAACGCTGGTGCTCGCGGTCAACGAAGACCTGACGAATTGTTTAAAAAATATCACTGCCCCCACCCTGCTCTTCTGGGGGGACAAGGACGACGCAACGCCGCTTTCGGATGCGAAGATCATGGAGAAAAAGATCCCCGACGCAGGACTCGTCGTGCTCACGGGCGGCAGTCACTTTTCCTTCCTCGAAAACACCCCCTACTTCCTCCGCGTCGCCGACGCATTTTTTGAGAATTAAAGGAAACTACCGATGAAAGAGATCAAAAGCACCATTCACGCCAAAGATACCCCTATATCCGTGATCAGCAATGTCGGCAAGGACGATTACATTTCACTTACGGATATCGCGCGATACAAAAATCCGGAAGAACCGAATGTCGTTGTTGCAAATTGGATGCGGATCCGCAGCACGATCGAATTCCTTGGGTTATGGGAGCAATTCAACAATCCCGATTTTAAACCCCTCGAATTCGAGGGGTTTAAAATCGAATCCGGTGCAAATGCATTTACTTTATCCCCGCAAAAATGGATAAAATCGACGGGCGCCATCGGTATCGTTTCCAAGTCCGGGCGCTACGGCGGCGGCACCTTTGCGCACAAGGATATCGCCTTTGAATTTGCCTCTTGGGTATCGCCCGAGTTCAAGCTGTATGTCATTCAGGACTATCAGCGCCTGAAGCAAAGCGAAGCCTTTCGGAATTCGTTGGATTGGAGCGTCAAGCGGCTGCTGTCCAAAGCGAACTACCGTATACATACCGATGCAGTCAAAACGAATCTGATCCCCCAAAATCTCTCCAAACAGCAAATCGGCTTCATCTACGCGGAGGAAGCCGATGTTCTCAACGTAGCATTGTTCGGCAAAACCGCCGCCGAGTGGCGCACGGAAAATCCGAAAACCAAAGGGAACATGCGCGACTATGCCACGATCGAACAACTGCTCGTTCTGAGCAATTTGGAAAACCACAACGCACGGTTTATAGAAGAAGGCATCGAGCAAAGGGAACGGCTGCTGCGTCTGCGTGACATTGCCGTTGCGCAACTGCAACTTTTGACCGATAACAAAAGTGTTCGGCAGCTCGGCGAGTTAGAACAAAAGCATTTGACCGAAAAATCATAAAAAAGAGGTAACCTATGGAAATTTCCGCACAGATTCTTGCACTGGTTTGTCTTGCGTTTTTTGCCGCACTGTGCGTGCGATACTTCACACACATGTTTCAGCTCAATTCCTATACCGAAAAGGTGCAGCTCTCCTGGATGCAGAAAAATCTTCTGCGCCTTGTGCCCTGCATCCTCCTTTTCGTGTTCGCGATCGTCTGCGCGTTTGTGAAAGCAAGAAGCTTTACCTACGCCTATCTGCTGTTCGCGCTCGTTGCGCTGCTCCTTTCGCTGCTCTACTATCCGCGAAAGGCGAAAAAACCGCTTGCCTACACCGCACGTGTCAAGCGGCTGCTGATCACCTACGCGCTGCTGACTTTGCTTGTCGGCGCGCTCGCCGTTCTGCTCGGCGGCACGGGCACCTTTGTGCTGCTCGGACTTGCGGCGGCAGCAACGCCCCTTACCCTCCTGCTTGCCAATATCTGCAATGCGCCGATCGAAAAGGCGGTGCGTAACTACTACATCCGCGATGCCAAAAAGATGCTCGCCTCGCATAAGCGCCTGCGCATCATCGGCATCACCGGCTCGTTCGGCAAGACCTCGGTAAAATACTACCTCACTGCCCTGCTCGGTGCAAAATACAACGTACTGATGACGCCCGAGAGCTACAACACGCCGATGGGCGTGGTAAAGACCATCCGCTCCTCGCTCCGCGCGACGCACGACATCTTCGTGTGCGAAATGGGCGCAAAATACGTCGGCGATATTCAGGAGCTCTGCGACATCGTGCACCCCGAAAACGGCATCGTGACCTCGATCGGTCAGCAGCACCTCGAGAGCTTCGGCAGTGTCGAAAACATTATCAAGACAAAATACGAGCTTGCGGACGCGCTCCCGAAAAGCGGCAAGCTGTACATCAATATTTCGAGCGACACCGTGAACAAAAACCGCCCGTCCCGCGCGGCGGTGACCTACGGTCTCTTCCCCGACGCCGACTATTATGCGTCCGACATCTCGGTGTCGAGTGCGGGTACGACCTTCACCCTCTGCCACGGCGAGGAGAAACAGCAGTACACCACGCGGCTCATCGGCGAGTCGAACGTAGTCAACATCGTGGGCGCGATCGCGGCGGCAAGCGATGCCTACGGCATCCCGCTTTGCGAGCTGAAAGGCGCCGTGGCATCGCTCAAATGCGTGCCGCACCGCATGGAACTGCTCGACCGCGGCAATATGATCATCATTGACGATGCGTTCAACTCCAACCCCGCGGGCGCGGCGGCGGCACTGCGCACGGTGGCGCTGTTCGACGCGGTCAAGATCATCATCACCCCCGGCATGATCGAGCTTGGCGCAAAGTCGGACGCGCTCAACGCCGAGCTTGGCAAAAACGCGGCATCCGTCTGCGACTGGATCGTGGCGGTGGGCGAAAAGCAGGCGAAACCGATCGTAAAAGGCGCGAAAGACGCAGGCTTTGACAAGAATCGCATCCACGTAGCAAAGACCTTCAACGAGGCGATGGACTTCGTCCGCGCGATCGACCCCGCAGGCAAGAAAAAAGTCATTCTGCTCGAAAACGACCTGCCCGATAATTTTTAAAAAATCAACCAAACGAGGTAATACCATATGAAAATTCAACTCGGCGTACTCTACGGCGGCAACTCCACCGAGCATGAGATCTCGGTGATCTCGGCGGTGCAGGCGATGCTCTCGCTCGACCGCGAAAAATATGACGTGGTACCGCTCTACATCACAAAAGACAGCCGCTTTTTCACAGGCGAAGCGCTGTTCACCATCGAAAACTACAAGGACATCCCCGCGCTGCTGAAGCAGTGCACCGAGGTGATCCTCGTCAAGGAAAACGACATTGCGGGCATCTACAAATTCCCGCCGAAGGCGTTTGGCAAGAACCGCATCGGGCACATCGACATCGCATTTCCGATCGTGCACGGCACGAACACCGAAGACGGCGTACTGGCGGGCTACATAGAAATGCTCGGTCTGCCCTACGTCGGCTGCGACGTGGCATCGAGCGCACTCGGCATGGATAAATTCGCCATGAAAGCGATCTTCCGTGCGTACGGCATCCCCGTGCTCGAAAGCAAGCTGTACACGACGAAGGATCACGAGGACGCAGACGCGCTGCTCGACCGCGTCGAGGATGCGTTCACCTATCCCGTGATCGTAAAGCCCGTCAACCTCGGTTCCTCCATCGGCATTTCGGTGGCGGCGGATCGTGACGCACTGCGAAAGTCGCTCGACACCGCGTTCTCCTTTGCCGAAGTGGTACTGGTCGAGCGTGCGATCACGAATCTGCGCGAGATCAACTGCTCGGTGCTCGGCGACCGCTTTAACGCCGAAGCATCCGAGTGCGAGGAGCCGATGGCGGCGGACGAGATCCTCTCCTTTGAGGACAAATACATCGCGGGTGCCAAGGACGGCGGCGCAAAGGGCATGGCAAGCGTCAAGCGCAAGATCCCCGCGCCCATCTCCGACGAGCAGCGCACCGAGATCCGCGAAATGGCTGTCAAGGCGTTCAAGGCGCTCGGCTGCTCAGGCGTTGCGCGCATCGACTTTATGATCGACGGCGACGAAAACAAGCTCTACTTAAACGAGATCAACACCATTCCGGGTTCCCTCTCCTTCTATCTGTGGGAACCGCTCGGCGTGAAGTACACCGACCTGCTCGACCGCATGATCGAGCTCGGCATGAAGCGCCACCGCGCACGCAAGAACCTCACCTTCTCCTTTGAGAGCAATGTCCTCTCGGGCATCCACCTCGGCGGCACCAAGGGCAGCAAAATGTAAGAAGCAATGCGGGGAAACCTTTTGTGTACAAAAGGTTTCCCCGCCCCTTTCCAAAAAACTTTTAAAGGAAGTGCGCTATGAAAAAATTTTCTTTGCTCCTTGGTCTGCTGGCGCTGCTGCTTTGTGGTTGTGTGGTAAAGCCGCCGGCGGTAACCACAGATACACAGCCAACCGAAACGACCAACATCCCCGAAACCACCGCAGAGACAGACATACCGCGCTATACGGTCGCGATGAACCGGGAAACGCTGGACAAATTTTTAGAAAGCATCCAGAAAAAGGCGCTGGCAGGTGAGAGCTATCCGCAGGTATATGACATCGTCGCCGAGGAAGACAGCGAGATCATACTGCGGATACACTGCATCCAAAGCGACGGCTTTGCCGACAATGTCCTCACGCAGGTGACCTATCACGACACGACCTATGCTGTGAAGATCGCCGCGTTTGCAGGTGTCTCTTTAGACATCCTGTATACACCCGACCTGCTCATCTTCGGAGAGCACGGCGGCAGTGGGCCGGGTGAACGGTTCTGCCTTTTCTACGACGGCGGCATGTGCGGTTACGACGGCAAAGAATTACTGCTCGACGGTGTCAACGACGAAGTGGTGAAAGCGCTGCGCGCACCGGCGCTGGACTTCACCGTAAAAGACGGCGTATTGCACTATGCAAAGTACTATGACCACGGCGTTTACCAAGCCATTCCGCTTATCCTCGAGTATGCCGACAGACCCGATGCGCTCTACAGCGAGGAAGGCATTCTCTCCTTTGCGGACGGCAAGCTGACAATGACGGTCGAAAAGTCTACGACGATGGAAGAATTCTTTGCCGAGCGGTACTATGCGGATTACAACGTCACAAACTTTGCCGACCTCATGCAAGCATTAAAAGATAGTCTGAAACCGAATTGAAGCCATGTAGAAGCAAGCCTCGGCGAATTTCGCCGAGGCTTGCTTTGGTTATTGAGCAGTAGCGACAAATCAACTGTAGGGCGCGACGTCCTCGACGCGCCGTTTTACTACGGTTCATGCGGCGCGTCGGGACGTCGCGCCCTACAATGTGACTGTACAGCCTTCGCTCACATGACCGCGCCTCCCCCCTTGCCGACGCTCCACGTTTTTCCATATACAAAATTGCATTTATTTTTCAAAAACTATCGACTACGGGCGGTGGTTTATGATATACTTACTATATATAAGTATATGTATAGTGAAAAAGTGTGCCTATGGATTTTATCGCGGACAGAGAATATGACGGAAAACGGCTGAAGGATTTTCTTTTCAGGCGGCTTTTTCTGTCACGGGCGATCGTCACCGACCTGAAGCATCGGGACGGCATCGCCGTCGGCGGCGAGAGCGTCACCGTGCGGCACATCCTCGCGGCAGGCGACATCGTTTCCCTCGCGATCGAGGACACGGACGCCGACTGCGATCCGTCGCTCGAAGGACGTGATCTGCCGCTCGACATTCTCTATGAGGACGAGCACATCCTCGCCGTGAACAAACCGCCCTACATGCCGACGCACCTCTCGCACGGGCACCGCGCCGACACGCTGGCAAACGCGCTGAAAGCCGAATTCGACCGCCGCGGCGTTCCCTTTGTGATGCGGGCGGTGAACCGCCTCGACTGCGACACCAGCGGCATCGTGCTGATCGCGAAAAACCGCTATGCTGCCGACCGCTTTGCCAAAACGAATCCCGAGCTGCACTACAAAAAGCTCTACACCGCCATCTGCCAGGGCGAAGTGCCGCCCGAGGGCGAGATCACGGGATACATCCGCCGTCTCGGCGACAGCATCATCACCCGCGCCGTCTTTGCCACGGGTAAGGAAAGCGAGTTTGCGCACACGCGCTTTGCCCGTTTGGAGACCGTGGGAGACATCTCGGTGGTACGCTGCGAACCGATCACAGGGCGCACGCATCAGCTCCGCGTGCATCTCGCATCCATCGGGCATCCCATCGTCGGCGACGATCTGTACGGCGGCGGCTTCGCCCTGCAAAGACAGGCACTGCACGCCGGGATCCTCGCCTTTGACCACCCGTTTACGAAAGCGCACATCGAGCTGCATGCACCGCTGCCGCAGGACATGGCAGACTTCCTCTCTGCCAAAAGAAAGGGACATACCCATGAAAGCTAAAGAATTTTGCAAAAAGAATATTCCGATCGGTGCACGCGTGATCTTCGCAGTCGGCGTGCTGTGCGGCATCCTCAAGCTGATCGCCGTGTTTTCCACCCCCTTTGCCGACTTTTTCAACCGCCATATCGCATCGGTCTTTCGCGCGATCGCGGCGCACATCACTGCGGTGCTCCCCTTTTCGCTCGCGGAAACGGCGATCCTCTGCGCTGTTCCCTTTGCCATTCTGTATTTTGTCTGGTGCATCATAGTGGCGGCAAAGCGCGACACGCTCACGCGCCAGATCTTCCGGCTGCTCGCCGTGATCGTGGCGCTCGCGTCTTCGTTTGTGCTCACCTTCGGCATTGCCTATGACACAACGCCCCTGGAGGACAAGATGGAGCTGGAAGTGACCGATCCGTCCGCAGAGGATCTCTACCGCGCCGCCGCCGACACGCTGATCGAGCTGAATCGACTGGAGCGCAGCATCACGCGCGGCAAAAACGGCACCGCGCCCATGCCCTATTCCTTTGACGACATGGTGGAAAAGCTGAACGATGCCTATGACACCCTCTACGGGCAGTACAAATTTCTCTCGCCCCTGCACACAAAGGTCAAGCGCATCGCCCTCTCAAAGCCCATGACCTACACACATATTTCGGGCGTGTATACCTTCTGGTCGGGCGAGGCAAACGTCAACATCAACTACCCCGACTACATCATCGTCTACACCACGGCGCACGAAATGGCGCACCAGCGCGGCATCGCCCCCGAGGATGAGGCAAACTTTGTTGCCTTTCTCGTCTGCGCCGCGTCCGACGATCCCTATATCCGCTACTGCGGCTACGCCAACCTGCTCGAATACCTGACGAGCGCCTTGTATGAAGCCGATCCCGAAATGTACACCGAGCAGCTTCTGCCCTTCTACAACGAGGGACTGCGCAGGGAATACGCCGCGTACGCCGCGATGTTTGAACCCTACCGCGACAATGTCGCCTCCGATGTATCGGGCGCGGTCAACGACGCGTATCTCAAGGCACAGGGACAGACAGAGGGCACCAAGAGCTACGGTCTTGTAGTCGATCTTGCCGTGGCATATCTCAAAAACAGCCAAAACTGAGTGCCCAACAGAAAGGAGCAGCAACATGCGAAACCATATGTTTTTCAAAAAAGCGCTTTGCGTGCTTCTGTCCTGCCTGCTCTTTTTGCTCGGCGCATCCGCCGCCGACCGTGCCTCGCTCTTTCTCGGCGACAGTGCATGGGAGGAGGACTCACTGCTCCCCTTCATCGAAGCGGAGGGTAAGCAGCTTGTCCCCGTTTCGGCATTCGGCGCGTTTTCGGGTATCACCGTCACCCTCTCCGAGACGCTTGGCTCTCTGCTGCTTGCGGGTGCGGACGGATACCTCTCCTACAACCTGAACTTCGGCACCTGCCTCGATGATGGCGGCAGCGTGACCGATGTCGAGATCTACCGCTACGGCGGTGAGCTGTACCTCGCCCCCGAGCCGATCTGCGAAAAATTCGGTCTGCGCTTTGAAACAGAGTATGCCTCCGACGGCTATCTTGCCGCCAGACTCACCGACGGCAGCGAAACGCTCAGCTTCAAAGAGCTGCTCTCGATGTACCGCGAGAGCGGCGAAGAACCGCTGCCCTATCTGTACAATCCGACGGGCCGGACGGTGGGCGGCACCATCATGCACCCGATCCTGCTGATTCCCGCGGTCGCCAACGTCGGCAACCTGCTCCCCCTGCTGGACGGGCATCCGACCACCTTTGCCATTGCGCCGCAGGACATCAAAAAATACGTAAGCGTGATCCCCGGCATCTACGCGGCGGGGCACACCGTCGCCTACTACATGGACGCAGCCGACTTTGACGAGCCGCAAGCCTTCCTTGCCGAAATGGAGAGCGCAAACGAATATCTTTTCGCCCTGCTCGGCAAGACGGTGCGCATCTATATCTCCACCGAGGCATATAAAAGCATCCCGCCCCTCGACGGCTATTTTGCAAAATCCTGCCGCATGAATCTGGTCGCCGACGACCTGCGAAACGACCGCATGGTCAACATGACGCTGTATCAGTCGCCGCTCTTCGGCATTTACAACTTCTCACTGACGAGTGACCGCGAAACGCGGCTCTTTTACGACGAATTCTTCCGAAAATTCGACGAGGCGGACGGTCTCTGTTCCATGACGGTCACCGAGTCGAGTTCGGTTCAATAAAAGCATCCGAAAGGAGTTTTTCTAAATGGAAAATCAGCCCAAAAAGATCCTTCTTGTGGAGGATGAAAAAAGCATTTCGGACATTCTCGCCTTCAATCTGCGCAAAGCGGGCTTTGCGCCCGATTGTGCCTATGACGGAGAAGAGGGACTGCGCAAAGCGCTGAGCGCAACCTACGACATCGTTCTGCTCGACATCATGCTGCCGAAGCTCGACGGCTTCAAGGTGCTCGAGGGCATCCGCACGCGCAGCGACGTGCCCGTTATCATGGTGACCGCGCGCGACGATGAAAAAGATAAGATCGCGGGGCTCGAAAACGGCGCCGACGACTATATTACAAAGCCCTTTTCGGTCAATGAGCTGATCGCGCGCATCCGCGCCAACATCCGCCGCAGCCGCGACGAGATCATCCAGACCGCAGCCGTCGCGGGCGGCGAGGTGCTCACGGTGCGTGGTCTTTCGATCGATCGCGGACGCTATGTTGCCCGCCGCGACGGCGAGGAGCTGGAGCTCTCCAAGAAGGAATACGACCTCTTGCTGTTCCTCATGGAAAACGTGGGCAAACCCTTCTCCCGCGAGGATCTGCTCGGCAAGGTCTGGGGCTATGACAGCTTCCTCGGCGATGTCAACACCGTGGAGGTCACGGTCTCCCGCCTGCGCAAAAAGCTGGAAAAAGACCCCTCTAACCCCGAGTACCTGATCACCAAGCGCGGCGTGGGATATTACATCCAGTAAAATGTCACTTCAAAACCAAGGTTTTGAAGCGGAGGGACTCGTACACTCGCGTCCGGCTCAACCGACGGCGAGTCCGTAAGGAGTTTTAAAGATAGCTAAAGCGCAGCTTTAGGTTGCACCTGTCCGTCTTTAAAACGAGATTTTATTCTGAAAATCAAAGGATCGACACTATGCACAGAGGTCTCTATTTTAAGATCATCCTGATCCTTGTCGTGTTCATCCTCATCGTAATGAGCGTGGTCGGCGCGGTGCTGATCGCCAACGTGCTGGATTTTTACAACGACGAGTTTTCAAATTGCATGGCGCAGAACTTCGGCGGAGACGGGCAGCTGCGCGTCTACCTCGAAAACGCCATGGAAAATGCCGATATGAGCGCCGCAGCGCAAAGTCAAAAGGCGATCCTCGCCTCGTACAGCTCGCGCCTCGGCATCGATGACTACCGCAGCTATTATATTCTCGACGCGAACGGCAGCTTCCTTGCGGGCAGCGACGCACAGGGCGGCTCGATCGCCAAAACGCCCAACCTCGTCGCCGCCATCGGCGGAGAGGTCGGCAGCGCGCAGAATCAGGGACTCGGCTACGCCGATTATGCCCTGCCGCTCTCCAAGGGGGACAGCGCCTGCATCATCTATATCCGCGATACACAGGAGGAGCTGCAGGAGGTCACCTGGATGCTCTTTTCCATCATTTTGCAGGCACTTTTGGTCGGACTTGTGATCGCGTTTATCCTCTCGTTCTTCCTCGCCCGCGCCATTTCGCTCCCCCTGTCTAAGCTGACCGAGGGCGTACAGCGCGTGGCAAAGGGCAACTTTGCCGAAAAGATCAACGTGCAATCGAACGACGAGATCGGCGTTTTGACCGAGAACTTCAACCGCATGAGCAGCATGATCGAGGAAAACCTCGACGAGATCAGCGGCGAGCGCGAAAACCTCGCAACCGTGCTTTCCTGCCTGAAAGACGCGGTCATCACCTTCGGTGACGACGGCAAGCCCCTGCAGATCAACGACGCGGCAAAAAAGCTGTTCTCCGCCGCCGATCTGGACGGACTTTCGCTCGACTATATTTTCAGCCTGCTGCACTATGAAAAGAGCGACATCGACATTGACCTCGACGATGCGGCAAACGTGCCCGCCGTGCAGTACAACGGGCGGGTATATGAGCTGTATTTCGGCAATATCCGCTACCGCAACGCGGAAAAAATGCGCGAGGGCATCATCGTGGTCATCCACGATGTCACGCAGAGCTATGAGCTCGACCGCAGCCGCCGCGAATTTGTGGCGAACGCCTCGCACGAGCTGCGCACGCCGCTGACCACCATCAAAATGGTGCTGGAATCGCTGGCGGGCGATGAGACCATCACGGCAAACGAGATGACCAAGAGCTTCCTTTCGATGGCGGAGACCGAAAGCTCCCGCATGGAAGCGCTGATCAAAAATCTGCTCACCCTCTCTCAGCTCGACAGCCGCACCATGCAGCTGAACATAAAGCCGATCAACATCACCGATTCGCTTACGTCCATCGCCAAAACGCTCGCCTACACCGCCGAAAAGAAGGGGCAGACGCTCGCCTTTGACGGCGTGTATGCGCCGATGACCGTAAACGGCGACAAGATCCGCCTCGAGCAGATCATCATCAATATCGTTTCCAACGCGATCAAATACACCGGCGAGGGCGGCAAGATCCGTCTGCGCCTGCGCGATGCCGGCGAGAACGTCGAGATCATCGTCGCCGACACCGGCATGGGCATCCCGAAAGAGGATCTGCCCCGCCTGTTTGAGCGCTTCTACCGCGTGGAAAAGGCACGCAGCAGCGACAAGGGCGGCACAGGTCTCGGCCTTGCCATCGCCAAGGAATTCGCACTTGCCCACGGCGGCGACATCCACGTGGCAAGCGAACTCGGCAAAGGAACCGTGTTTACGATCGTTTTACCCAAGGGGTAAAAAATGTTTCACAGAAAGGGGGGATCACATGGAAAAGATCATGCACCGTGCGTGCGAGCGCGTCAAAACCATTCTGATCACACTGCTGACCGTATCCATGCTGGTCCTCGCAGTGATCTATATCGGCGGTGCGCGGTTCTCGGGGGAAAGCACCGCGATCAAGACCGCTTCTCTGCCCGAGGGCGCGGTCGCGCTCGGCGAAGATGCGCCGACCAAGCTGCCGATCTATCAAAAAGACCTGCTCCCCGTCTCCTTCGCGGGCATCCGCTACGGGGGAAAGGGCGGCGGTGCCTACGGCACCGAGCAGGCAGCGGCGGCACTCTTTGACTTTGCCGCAGAGCCCATCCACCTATGCCTTGCGCAGGGGGCATCGCTCACCGCCGTATCGGCGGCGGACTATGCCGCGGCAGCCGAAAGCAATTTTATCTGCCTGAACTTTCTCACGTCCCTGCCCTATCAGATGCTCTACGCGCTGACGGGCGAGCTCGGCGCCGCCGCAGGCAGCGACACGGCAATCAGCGCCGACAGAGTGCTGCTCTCCTTTACCGCAAACGGCAAGGCGACGCTGTATCTCTCGGACGGCACATCCTTTTACGCGGCGGACGGCGACATCACCGTAAAGCCCTCCGAGCTTGCCGCCATGGCAAACGACTCCCGTCTTTCGGGTTTTACCGTGTCGGAAAACGGCATTGCCCTCTCCTCCGCCACGCCCTACGCGCCCAAGATCTCGCTGGAGCTCCCGTCACTGGATGCCGCGCAGTATGCCGAAGTGCTCACCCTGCTCGGCTACAAGTCTGAAACGGGTATTTCTGCGGCATCCGCTGCCGACGACGGCTTTACGGGTACGGCGGTCGCACCGCACGGCACCGTACATGTCGGCAACCGCGAGCTGCATTATACGGCGGCACGCGACAGCGGTATTGCGATCTCGGGCTTTCTCGACACCGCAAAAAGCGAGCTGGACATCGACATGTACGATATCCTTGGGGCAAGCATTTCGCTCGCGGAGCAGCTGCGCGCCATCGCGCCCGAGGCGCTCGGCGGCGAAGGCAAGCTGTTTCTCGGCGGCTTTTACCGAGAGGAAGATACCTTTACCGTGCTGCTCGGTCTGCATACAAACGGTATGGAGATCAGCGGCAGCACCTACCCCTATTTTGCAAAGATCAAGGTGCAAAACGGCATGTTCGTCAGCCTGCAGTTCCGCTTTGCCAAGCTGACGAAAAACAGCTACACGAGCGCGCTGTTCCCCTCGCTGTGGCAGTACAACTACGCGGCAAACAGCGCCGCAGTCCGCACGCTGCGCCTGTATTACCGCGCGGACGAGCTGCCCGCCAAGAATCTCGACGCCGTCTGGTATTTCACGGGCGATGTAACAAGCGAGGAGGTGGCAGAGTGAACTGGAAACAGGTCAAAAGCCTTCTTCTGCTTCTGCTGAGCGCGGTCAACATCCTGCTCTTTGCCTTCGTGTACAACTACTACAGAACCGGCAACTACACCGACGAGGACACGGCGCGGCGTACAGTGGATATCCTGCGCAAAAGTGATATCGCCGTCTCCGAGGAGCTGCTCACGGCGCGCAACGACTCTGTGGATATCCTGCACGCCGACTATGACCGCGAGGACTACCTCTGCTATGCCGCAGCACTGCTTCTCGGCAAAGAGGCGGAGGGCATTTATCTTCTTCCCGACGGCATCCGTGCCGAAACCGCAGAGGGTAAAGTCCTCTCGCTCGGCTACGACTTTTCGCTCCGCTATGTTGCACCCGACGCGGATGCAGGGCGGCCGGAGGCCGCACGGCAAAGTGCAAAGGCGCCTGCGCAGGACGAAATCTGCGAGGCTGAGCGCAGCGCACTGGAAGTGCTGCTCTCTCTGCCCGAGGGCGCTCTGCAAAATGCCCCCTGCACGCATGCAGACGGCTATACCTTCATCACGGTGGAGCAGACCGAGGGCGGCATCCCGCTCTACGGCATGCAATGCTGCTTTGGCTTTTCGGGCGACACGCTCGTCTACGCCGAGGGCAAATACTGCTTCGGTGTTCCATCGCAAAAAACAAGCGAACCTCTTTTAAATCGCATCAATATACTGTTTAGTGAAAAAGAACGCGGCAAGACCGGTCACATCACGGACATTGCGCTCTGCTACACCCTGTACGAGGACGCGCAAAACGGTTCCCTGCTCTATGTGCCCGCCTATGCGCTGACCTATGCGGACGGCGAGACCGTTGCCGTCTCTGCCATCAGCGGCAAAGCCTATTGACGCGGCACAATTCAAAAAATGCAGACTTATTACCGGAAAAAGCAGAAAGGAAAACGGCTTTATGGATAAAATCGTGATCAACGGCGGCACGCCTTTGAACGGAACTGTGGAGATCAGCGGTGCAAAGAACGCGGCACTGCCCATTTTGATGGGCACGATCCTCATCGGCGATCGCTGCGTGATTGAAAACGTCCCCGAGATACTTGACGTGGATCTCACCCTCGAGATCTTAGAGAAAATGGGCGCAAAGGTTCGCCGCGACCACAACACGGTCGAGGTGGATACCAAAGATGTGCGCCCCGGCATCTCCCCCTATGAGCTGGTCAGCCGCATGCGCGGCTCGACCTATCTGATCGGCGCGGAGCTCGGCAGATTCAAATACACCAAGGTCGGCATGACCGGCGGCTGCAACTTCGGCATTCGCCCCATCGATCAGCATATCAAGGGCTTTGAAGCGCTGGGCGCGACTGTCTCCACCCTCGGCGGCTATGTGGAAGCCAGCGCCGACGAGCTCGTCGGCAGCGAGGTCTACTTCGACATGGTTTCGGTCGGCGCCACGGTCAATGTCATTCTCGCCAGCGTCTTTGCCAAGGGAACCACCGTCCTTGAAAACGCCGCGCGCGAGCCGCACATCGTTGACCTTGCCAACTTCCTCAACGCCTGCGGTGCGAGCATCACGGGTGCAGGTACCGATACCATCAAGATCCGTGGCGTCCAGTCCTTACACGGCTCGTCCTACGCCATCATCCCCGACATGATCGAGGCGGGCACCTTTATGTTCGCCGCCGCGGCGACGGGCGGTCACGTCAAGGTCAACAACGTCATCCCGAAGCATCTGGATTCCATCTCGGCAAAGCTCTCGGAAATGGGCGTATATATCGAGGAGCTTGACGACGCGATCATCGTCAAGCGCGAGGGCGACATGAAGTCCATCAACGTCAAAACGCGTCCCTACCCCGGCTTCCCCACCGATATGCAGCCGCAAATGACCGCGCTTCTCTGTTTTGCCAAGGGCGACGGCAGAGTGACCGAGGACGTGTGGGACAACCGATTCCGTTACATTGAGGAGCTGCGCAAGACGGGTGCGCAGATCGACATCGCGGGCAAGACCGCCTTGGTACACGGCGGCGGTGCGCTGGTCGGTGCGCCGATGCGCTCGGTAGACCTGCGCGCGGGCGCGGCAATGGTCATCATGGGGCTTGCCGTAAGCGGCAGAACCGAGATCATAGACATCCATACCATCGAGCGCGGCTACGACAACATCGTCAAAAAACTCCGCAACCTCGGCGCCGACATACGAAAAGTGTCGTTTTAGTTTACGCGCAAAGCGCGTAAACAGCGATATAAATCCCTTGCGGCACGGGGGATTTATGTCATATCGCAAGCGCGCAGCGCGTATATCGCCTGATCTGTTTCACCCGATCCTATCTGTTACATACCAAAAAACCGCCAATTCGGCGGTTTTTTCATTTATGTAGGGGAATAGCGACCTACGGTCGCATTACGTTCCGCCTCCCGAAAAGCATCGGCGCGATGTTGTAAACGGCGGACATGCGAAACCGTTATTTTGCTATAGTCTATTTTCGACGCTTGTATGCCCGATACGGCAAGGTGATTACTTTCCACAAGACATATAAAACCGTGCAAACAAGCCGCACCGGAAACAACACAAATCTGCATTTGTATCTATAATATTCTTCGCGATCTATAACGATCACCGGCTTAAACTCGCCGCAGCCTTCACACAACGTAAAATCATCGGTGATAATATATTTTTCGGGCGGATCATTTGTTCCGTTCATCTCATTCCAACAGTCCAGACAAAATTCTGCCATTGCGACACCCTCTCATATTTTTGATACACGAACGTTTGTTGGTATATTCCCCATTATAATCCTCTATACTGATTTTGTCAAGAACGATTGTAGGTGATGAGGATGCAAAATATTTTAGCAAGCCGCTTAAAAGAATGCAGAAAAGAGAAAGGGCTCACGCAGTGTCAGGTTGCAATTTATTGCGACATTACCGAAAAAGCCTATCAAAATTACGAACTGATGACACGCGAACCGAAGCTGGAGATCCTGGTTCGGATCGCAGATTTTTTCGATGTCTCCCTCGATTACCTCACCGGCAGAACAGACGAAAAGCATGTTTCCAAATAATATCCACATAAAAACATCCGCAAAGTTTTTTCCCTGCGGATGTTTTTTAATTTATAGAGTAGTATGTTGTAACATCTAAAAGTTTACAAAGTGAATCCGCGAGATCCGATGGCTTCGCCATCGCCCTACGGGTTTCGACTTCGCTGCGCTCCGCCGGGGATGACGCGCGGAGGAAGCATATAAAGTTTTAGTTGTTACAAAGTAGGGGAGGCGTTCGCCCGCCGTAGCAACATCGCACGGCGGCGGAAACGGACAGTCGAGGACGCCTGTCCCTACGATTTGTGCGTACCCGTAACGATGCGCGTTATGGCACTTGCCCCACCGTAGGGGAGGGGTCTCCCCTCCCGAAAGCTCCGGTGCGATGTTGTTACGGCGGGAGGCGAAACGCCTCCCCTACAATGTTGCCGTCCCCTACCGTGGTTGTGTGGTCGTGTCAATAACGCATAAACGATCCTCTCTCTTTTCACCCAAAAGCAAAAGCACCAAGCTCATTTTGATATGCACCCCAAAAGTTAGACACTTTTGGAGGTGCATATCATTTTTGAACTTGGTGCTTCTTTTCGCTTATTTTCAGTTTTCGCCTTCGAGGAGCTTTTCGAGGGAAGCGAGGCGGACGCAGGTGGAGAGTGCCTGGATGCAGACTTCGAGCTCGTGGAGAGCCGAGAAGGTGGGGGCAAGGCGCAGATTTGCGTCGCGGGGATCCTTACCGTAGGGGTAGGTTGCGCCCGCGCCGGTGAGCACGCCGCCTGCCTCTTTCATCAGGTTCCAAACGCGCTTTGCGCAGCCGTCCATGACGGTGAGGCTGATGAAATAGCCGCCGTTGGGGCGCGTCCAGCTTGCGATGCCGAGACCGCCGAGCTCTGCTTCGAGCGTTTCAAATACGAGGTCGAACTTGGGGCGAATGATCTCCGCATGGCGCTCCATGTGGTGACGGACATTTTCCGCGTCACCGAGGAAACGTACCTGACGGAGCTGGTTGATCTTATCCGAGCCGATGGTCTGCACATTGACGAGCTTCTTCGCCTGTGCCATGTTGTTGTCGCTGAGTGCCATTACGGCGATACCCGCGCCGGGGAAAGTGATCTTGGAGGTCGATGCAAAATACATCACGCGATCCTCGGTGCCGTAGCGCTTTGCAAGCTCAAAGATATCGGCGAGCTTTTCCTCGGTGTAGAGATCGTGAATGAAATATGCGTTATCCCAGATGATGCGGAAGTCGGGCGCTGCGCACTCCATCTTCGCAAGGCGGCGAACCGACTCGCGCGAATAGGTGTAACCCGTGGGATTGGAGTACTTGGGCACGCAGATCAGACCGTGCACCTCGGGATCCTTCGCCAGTTCCTCGATCTTGTCCATATCGGGCTGACCGTTGTCGAGGTATTCCACCGTGATCATCTCGATGCCGAGGTTTTCGAGCATGGAGAAGTGGCGGTCATAGCCGGGAGCGGGGCAGATGAACTTGACCTTGTCATACTTGCACCACGGAACATTCACGCCGGGAGCACCGTGCAGCATGAGGCGCGTGAGCGCATCATAGATCATGTTCAGGCTGGAGTTGCCGCCCACGAAAATGTTCTTCGCGGGGATTTCGAGCAGATCCGAGAAGAGCTTCTTTGCTTCGGGGATACCGTCAAGCATGCCGTAGTTACGGTAATCGACGCCGCCCTCACCGATATAGTCGCGCTCGCCCGTGAGGACATTGAACATATCGTTGGAAAGGTCAAGCTGCTCGCCGATCGGCTTGCCGCGCGAAAGATCGAGCGAAAGCTTCAGCTTGCAGAGACAGTCAAATTCGATTTGCGCGCGCTTGAATTGCTCGCGCTTTTCTTCAAGAGAAAGTTCAGAGTATTTCATTTTTGCTCCTTGTAAGGCAAGTCGCTTTGCGACATTGCAGTGAAATATTTTGCGAAACGCAAAATGTGAAATATTGCACTTCGTGCAATATGAAATGCACACTTCGCGTGCGTGAAATTTGCCGCAAGCGGCAAGTTTAGGAAACAAAATCGCTTTGCGATTTTGTAATCTTTAGAATTCAGCCGAGCCGGTGGTTCTCGGGAAGGCTTCTACATCGCGGATGTTGGAAACGCCGGTGATGTACATAACGAGGCGTTCAAAGCCGAGACCGAAGCCCGCATGCTTGGTACCGCCGAAGCGGCGCAGCTCCAGATACCACTTGTAGTCCTCTTCCTTCAGACCGCAGCGATCCATAGCGGCAAGCAGGTAGTCCCTGCGCTCCTCACGCTGGGAACCGCCGATCAGCTCACCGACGCCGGGAACCAGCATATCCATAGCGGCAACGGTCTTGTCGTCGTCGTTGAGGCGCATGTAGAACGCCTTGATCTCCTTGGGATAGTCGGTGACGAATACGGGCTTGCCGAAGATCTTTTCGGTGAGGTAACGCTCGTGCTCGGTCTGCATGTCGATGCCCCAGGATACGGGGTATTCAAACTTGTTGCCGCTCTCCTCGAGCAGTTTGATCGCCTCGGTGTAGGTCACTCTTGCAAAATCATTGTTCACAAGGTTGTTGAGACGCTCCAGCAGCGTGGTATCCACGCGCTGGTTGAAGAACTCGAGCTCCTGCGAGCAGGTCGCCATCACGTGGCGAACGATATACTTGATCATATCCTCGGCGATGTTCATATCATCTGCGAGGTCGGCAAATGCCATCTCGGGCTCCATCATCCAGAACTCAGCCGCGTGGCGCTGCGTGTTGGAGCGCTCTGCGCGGAAAGTGGGACCGAAGGTATAGATATTGCCGAACGCCATGGCGAAGCTCTCGCCGTTGAGCTGACCGGAAACGGTCAGGCTCGTCTTCTTGCCGAAGAAGTCCTGCGTGTAATCGACCTTGCCGTCCTCGGTCATGGGCAGGTTATCGGGATCGAGCGTGGTCACGCGGAACATTTCGCCCGCGCCCTCTGCATCGGAAGTGGTGATGATGGGGGTGTTGACGTACACAAAGCCGCGCTCGTTAAAAAACTTGTGAATAGCAAACGCGCACTCGCTGCGTACGCGGAACACTGCGTTGTACAGGTTTGCGCGGGGACGCAGATGCGCGATGGTGCGCAAGAACTCGGGCGAATGTCTCTTCTTCTGGAGCGGATAATCGGGCGTGGAAGTACCCTCGACCTCGATCGTCTCCGCTTTCAGCTCGAAAGGCTGCTTTGCCTCGGGGGTAAGAACAAGCGTACCCGTAACAACAAATGCCGCGCCGATATTCTGCTTTGCGATCTCGTTGTAATTGTCGATCTTATCAGCCTCGAAAACGACCTGCAAATTGCCGAAAGCGCTGCCGTCGTTCAGTTCTATAAAGCCAAATGCGTTGCTGGCGCGAATCGAACGTGCCCAGCCGCATACGGTGATCTGCTTGTCGGCAAAGTCGCTCGCCGACAGATAAATGCTTTTAATAGATACTCGCTGCATAATTATGACCTCTTTTAATGAAATTACTATTCTTTTATTATATACTGTCAAAACCAGAAATGCAAACTATTTTTTGTTTTTTGTATGTTTGCAAAAAGAATTCAGCGGACATTCGCCGCATTTTGGTGCTCTTGCCGTGCAAATGTCCCGTCCGAACAGCACAAGGCGATGGCAAAAGTCGGATTGAATGGGTTTTTCGATGCACGCATCGAGAATTCTTTCGATCTTCTGCGGGTTCTTTTCGCTCTCGGGGTAAAAGCCGAGTCTGCCGCAGATGCGGATGCAGTGCGTGTCGGTGACGATGTTCGGCTGCCCGAACACATCGCCGAGCATGAGGTTTGCGATCTTGCGTCCCACGCCGGGGAGTGCCAACAGCTCGTCCATGGTGCGGGGCACCTCGCCGCCGTAGTCGCGCACAAGGATCGTCGCCGTCTCCTTGATGCTCTTTGCCTTGGTCTTGTACAGCCCGCAGGGGTGCACTGCCGCTTCGAGCTGCGAAAGGTCGGCTTCCGCGACCGCTTTGAGCGTGGGGAATTTTGCGAACAGCTCTTTCGAGACAATATTCACGCGCGCATCGGTGCACTGCGCGCTCAGCCGCGCCATGATCAGCAGCTTCCACGCCTCGCCCTCATATTCAAGCGAGCACACAGCATCCGGATACAGCGCCTCCAGCGCGTCCGCGCTCCGCTTGCCAAGTTCCTTTTTGGTCATGGCGGTCTCCTTTCTTATCAAGCCTTCCCCTCGAGGGGAAGGTGCCGATGCAATCGGCGGATGAGGTGTAGGATGCGACGTAGTTCGCATCCGTCTCTGTAGAAAAGTTACTTTAATTAAGTACGGGGAAACGCCGCTGCGGCGGCTACACCTCATCAGCGGTTTACCGCAATGCGACCGCAGGTCGCTATGCTTCCACCTCGAGGGGAAGCCAAAAAGATACTGTTGCTTGCAAATTGCCACAGGCTTG
>JAFTOT010000068.1 GCA_017463665.1 Clostridia bacterium
GTGCCGCCGACGATGCTGGGGAGTGTGGCGCTGCTGCTCAGCGCCGAAACCTCCAGCCCCTCGCCGAAGCAGGTATAGTACCCGTTGCAGAGGAAAACGAGGTTTTTGTCCATGGTGATGATCCTGAGGTTCTCGAATTTCACCGAGCTTTTCAGGGCGACATGACCGAGCAGACGGATGGATGCGTTGCCGCCTCCGGTGGTACGGTAGTCTTTGTCGCCGACCGAGGTGATGGTGATCAGCCCGTCCACTTTCGGAAACTCGTTGGTTGCTTCGAGCAGCAAAACGGTGTCGGTAACCACGATCTTTCCGCCGTTTGGCAGTGCGCGAAAACCCGCGTATAAGGTTTTCAGCGGGGCATCGGCGGTACCTGCGCTTTCGTCATTGCCGTGGGCAGAGGAGACATATACGGTCGGTTCTCCCTCGGCAGCTGCGGCAAAGCAGAACACACCGAGAAAAAGGCAGATTAAGAGAAATATGTATTTCTTCATGGCGACCTCCGTATGTGAAAATCTTTCATATTTTAAATATAGCACACGAATACTGCGTATGGCAATGAAAAAAGCAAAGTGCTGCAGAATTTGTAAAAACACTTTGCTTTTTATACATGCTTATTCGGCGTATTCGCGCAGCAGCTTTGCCGCGGCGGCGGGGAGCTCGCTTGCCAATACGCCGTATTCGGAGTAGATTTCGGCGAGTTTTTCACCCGCCTCGCCGTGCAGGTACGCGGCGATAACGCAGGCGTCTAAGGGGGATGCGCCCTGTGCCAAGAGGGCACAGATCATGCCGCAGAGCACATCGCCGCTGCCGCCCTTGGCAAGTGCGCTCGAACCCGTGGGATTGATAAAGGTATGTATGCCGTCGGTGAGCACGGTGTGATGCCCTTTGAGCAGCAGTGTCACGCCGTATGCCTTGGCGAATTCTTTCGCAGTGCCTTCGCGGTCGGCTTGGATTGTCTCGACCGGCAGACCGCACAGGCGCGAAAATTCGAGCGGGTGGGGCGTGAGGATGACGGGGCGCTTTGCTTCCTTTAAGAGATAGGCACGCCCGCGCAGCACGTTGATCCCGTCCGCGTCGATCACAAGCGGCGAGCCCTCGCGCTCGAGCAGGGCAGAGACGAGCTGCTTTGTCTCGGCGGTCTGTCCCATGCCGCAGCCGATGCCGATGCATTGCATCCTGTCCGAGCGTTCGAGCAGATCGGGGGTGCCGCGATCCAGCCAGAGTGCCTCATAGATGGACGCGGACAGCGCATCGATCACCTCGCGGCTGCTTGCCAGTGTGACAAGTCCCGCGCCGAGCCGCAGTGCGCCGAGCGCGGCGAGCGCAGCGGCACCGCGCATGTCACCGCTGCCGCACAGCAGCAGTACGCGCCCGTAGGTACCCTTGTTCGACTCCGCCGTGCGGCGGGGCAGATGCGCTTGGATGTACTCTTTAGTTGTTTGCATACTTTCCACCGAGCATGTCTTCGACAAGTTTTACACCGACTTCGATGCATCTTGCGCAGGGGGTGAGCGGCTTGCCGCTTTCGACACCTTTCAACTCGCAGCAGCGCAGTGCGCCGCATTCTTTTTCAAAATCGGCGCAAAGCTGTTTTGCCACCGCGTAAGTCGTCTTTTTGGTACGCGGCTCTGCATTGTTGCCGTCGGCGTGCAGGCAGCCTGCCGCCATGATCGCGCCCGAGAGCGCACCGCATATGCCCGCCATGCCGCCGCAGCCGAGTCCGAAGCCCTCGGAAATTTTCATCAGGGTCTCAACATCCATGCCGCATTCCTCGGCAAAGGCGCAGACCACGCTCTGTGCGCAGTTGCATCCGCGATCGTGCATGGAAAAAGCAATTTCGGTTTTTGTCATATTACATCCCTCACTTTTCATTTAGTTTAACACACAAACATACAATTATCAAGAGAAACAGTTTGAAAGGGGAGAGAAAAATGGAACGCTGTTCGACCTCGGGCATCGGGCAAAAGCAGGTGATCAATGTCTGCGACGGCACGAATCTCGGCTTCGTCACAGACATTGAGTTTGAGATCTGCGAGGGAAAGATCGTGGCGCTGATCGTGGGGGACTGTACGCCGCTCGGACTTTCCAAGGAGGAGCAGATCCGCATACCGTGGTGCAAGATCAAGTGTATCGGTGAGGACGTCATCCTTGTGGAGATCGTGATAAACGAATGCAAGTGCTCCTGTCGCGACGACGGAGACAAAAAGAAGAAAAAAAGATCGTTTTTTTAAAAAAATTACAATAAAATATGCAAAAAGCTCTTGCAAAATCGGAAAAGCTGTGGTAAAATACTTCAGTCTGCGATATGCAGATAAATATTAACACACACATATGGGTAGTGTACCGTTCGGTGCGCGGCGATCGGTCGCGCTTGCGGTGTAGCCTATATGGTGGGAAAACCGGAGGGACATACAATGTCTGTTATTTCGATTAAGCAATTGCTTGAAGCAGGTGTTCACTTTGGACACCACACCAGAAGATGGAACCCTAAGATGGCAGAGTACATCTTCACCGAGAGAAACGGTATCTACATCATCGACCTGCAGAAGACCGTAAAGAAGTTTGAGGAAGCTTACATGTTCGTACGCGACCTGTCCGCAAACGGCGGCAACATTCTTTTCGTCGGCACCAAGAAGCAGGCTGCTGATACCATTAAGGAAGAGGCTGAGAGAGCCGGTCAGTACTATGTAAACGTACGTTGGCCCGGCGGTATGCTCACCAACTTCAAGACCATTCGTAAGAGCATCAACCGTCTCAACCAGCTCGAGAAGATGAGCACCGACGGTACCTTCGATCTGCTCCCCAAGAAGGAAGTTGCTTCTCTGCAGAAGGAGATCTTCGACCTCGAGAAGAACTACGGCGGTATCAAGACCATGGAGAAGCTGCCTGACGCTATCTTCATCGTAGACCCCCGCAAGGAAAAGATCGCTGTTCTCGAAGCTAAGAAGCTCGGTATCCCGGTTGTTGCGATCGTTGATACCAACTGCGATCCTGACGATGCTGACTATATCATCCCCGGTAACGATGACGCGATCCGTGCGATCAAGCTCATCTCCTCTGTACTGGCTGACGCCGTAATCGAGGGCAAGCAGGGCGAGGCTTTCGCTCCCGAAGCTACCGAGGCTGCTGAAGGTGCTGCAGACGCTGCAGAGACCACCGAGGCATAAAAAAGTCTGAAAAATAAATTTTTCAGCCCGCGTGTATCCGCGAGAAGCACGCACACAAATTAAGTAAAGGACAGGTAATAAACATGGCTGCTATTACTGCAAAAGACGTTGCCGAGCTGAGAAAAAAGACCGGCTGCGGCATGATGGAGTGCAAGAAGGCACTTGTTGAAGCTAACGGTGATATGGATGAGGCTGTTAAGGTCCTTCGTGAGAAGGGTCTCGCAGCAGCAGGCAAGAAGGCTGACAGAATCGCTGCTGACGGTCTTGTAGACACCATCACGGTTGGTGATATCACCGCTATTATCGAGGTCAACACCGAGACCGACTTCGTTGCAAAGAACGAGTCTTTCCGTGAGTTCGTTCGCGGACTCCTTACCACGATCGTTGAAAAGAAGCCTGCTGATGTTGCAGCTCTTTCCGAGTGCCAGTACGCTGACACCGATCTGACCGTAAATGCAAAGCTCAATGAAATGGTTTTCACCATCGGTGAGAAGCTTGACATTCGCCGCTTTGACATCGTAAACGGCACCACCAGCACCTACATTCACGGCAACGGCGCGATCGGCGTTGTTGTAAGCTTTGAAGCTGACGATGCTGCAAAGAACAATGCAGGTTTTGCTGAGTTCGCTAAGAACATCGCTCTGCAGGTTGCTGCATATCCCGTTGAGTATCTGAACCGTGAGGCTGTTCCCGCTGCAAGAGTTGCAGAGGAGCGCGAGATCATCATGTCCCAGATCAACAACGACGAGAAGAACGCAAAGAAGCCTGAGCAGATCAAGGAGAAGATGGTCGATGGTAAGATCGGCAAGTTCTTCGAGGCAAACTGCCTCCTCGAGCAGGCATACGTTAAGGAAGACTCCATGAGCGTTCAGAAGTATGTTGACACCACCGCGAAGGAATTCGGCGGCAAGATCGCTGTTACCGGCTTCATTCGTTACGAGAAGGGTGAAGGCATCCAGAAGCGCGAGGAGAACTTCGCAGAAGAGATCAATAAGATGGTCAACGGCTAATAGCCAAGTAAAAAGACCGGTGCGAAAGCATCGGTCTTTTTGCGTCTGTGAAAAGATCGTCACGGCGGCGCACAAACTGTAGGGACAGGCGTCCCCGACTGTCCATTTTTGCAAAGTGTAGATGTTGTACGAAACGGGACGTCGAGGCGCCGTCCCCTACCGCGGTTGGTGTGTGCCTTGGACTAAAGCTTCTTTATCCGCTTCGCGACAACCCCCGCTTGTCATCCTTGAGCGAAGCGAAGGATCTTGCGGGGAGAAGTCTGGCAAAGTGCTTCGCTCGAGATCTTTCGTTCCGCTGCGCTCCACTCGAGGATGACGCGAGCAGGGGGAAACTTTGCTTACAACAGATGCTTTATCTCGCGGTAGAAATTCCTTTGAAAAATTCGGAATAGTCTACTTTAAATATTTGTTGTAAAGCGACCAAATCGCTAACATAAATATTAGCTCTTCCCAGTTCTATTCCAGCATACGCACTACGGCTGAGTGGAGAGCCATAAATTTGCAAGCGGGCGACTGTTTCTTCTTGTGTGAGACCGCATTTTGCCCTAATTCTTTTGATATTTTGACCAAAAATCGAGTTACTAATCAGTTTATCCACTGTATAAATCTCCAAAATTTGTTATTAGGTATTAACAATTATTGATTTTAGCATAAAACTGACGTATAATTGTCATTAGATAATGACAAATTGGCAAAATAGGAGACAAACAATGGATATTTTAGATGAATTTTATTTTGGCAATATTCTCCCGCATGAGTATTCGTTTCGGGACAATGCCGAATACAAAAAGGCGTTGGCGGCTCTGCATGCATCGATAGAAAAACTTGATGCGCAGCTTTCGGATAGTGAGAAAGAACTGTTGGAAAAAGTGTTGGACGCAAATGCTGATATTGCATCGGTCGCTGAAGTGGAAAACTTCAAGCTTGGATTTCGTATCGGCGTGCGGATGATGTGCAGCAGTTTTTGTGAAAAAACGGTCTTACAATAGAAAGATCCATAGAAATTGCAAACAGAGATGCGTTTTTTGTATTTACTATCCCAAAAAACGATTGTATAATAGAGATAACAGGGATTCCTGAATGACTTTTACATATGACAAGGAGACAGAGCGATGATTGCACGCCCTGAATATCCGCGCCCCGAGTTTGAGCGCAAAAATTGGATGAATCTGAACGGCGAGTGGCAGTTTGAGATCGACCACGGACGCAGCGGCAGAGAGAGAAAGCTGTATGCGGCAGCAACTTTAGCACAGAAGATCAATGTACCTTTCTGTCCCGAGAGCAAGCTGTCGGGTATCGGCAACGTGGACTTTATGGAGTGCGTTTGGTACAAGCGCACGGTAGAAATTTCCGAGGAGTGGGCAAAGGCGGATCGCCGCACCATCCTCAACATCGGTGCATGCGACTTTGCCACCGAGGTCTGGGTGAACGGGGAGTACATCGGTAAGCACATCGGCGGCTATGTCTCCTTTGCAATGGATATCACCAAGGCTGTCAAGGCAGGCGAAAACACCATCGTGGTAAGTGCCATGGATATGGTCCGCACGATGAATCAGCCGGGCGGCAAGCAGAGCCGTCTCTACTATTCGCACGGCTGCGACTACACCCGCACCACGGGCATCTGGCAGACCGTATGGCTGGAAAATGTGCCCAATCACTACATTAAGCGCACCAAGTACCGTCCCTCTGTGGAAAACGAGTGCCTGTATATCGAGGCAGTTTGCGAAAACGCAGACGGTAAGACGCTCCGCGCCGAGGCTTCCTTCGGCGGCAAGGTCGTCGGAAGTGCTGCGGCAAAGGTGTCGAACAAGACCGTCATGCTGCAGGTGAATCTCTCCGAAATGCACCTCTGGGGTGTCGGCGACGGTCAGCTCTATGATCTCACCCTCGACCTCGACGGCGATACCGTATACTCTTACTTCGGCATGCGCAAGGTGGAGTACAAGGAAGGCAAGACCTACATCAACGGCAAGGTCGTTTATCAGCGCCTGATCCTCGATCAGGGCTTCTATCCCGATGGCATCTACACCGCGCCCACCGAGCAGGATCTCATCGACGATATTCAGCGTTCACTCGACATGGGCTTCAACGGCGCAAGATTGCACCAAAAGGTATTCGAGCCCCGTTTCCTCTACCACTGCGACCGTCTCGGCTACATCGTTTGGGGCGAGCACGCAAACTGGGGACTGGATATTTCCCGTTTTGAGGCGTGGCGCGGCTTTATGCCCGAGTGGCAGGAGATCCTGGAGCGCGACTTCAACCATCCCGCGATCATCGGCTGGTGCCCGCTCAACGAGACGCAGCAGAATCAGAACCGCGACTTTGTCAAGGCGCTTGCGGATATGACGCGTTCCTATGACCCCGACCGCATGTACATCGACGCATCCGGCTGGACGCATCAGGACGACATCACCGATATTCTCGACATTCACGACTACGAGCAGGATCCCGTCAAGTTCCGCGAGCACTATCTGCCGCTGGAAAAGGGCGAGCCCGTCGTATTCAACCGCTACAAGCAGGGCGGACTTCCTACGTTTATGAGTGAGTTCGGCGGCATCTGGTGGAATCCGAAGGATCTTGAAAACGGCTGGGGCTACGGCGGCGTCAGCAGCCGTCCGCAGAGCGAGGAAGAGTTTATCGAGCGCTACCGCGGACTCGTTACCGCGATGCTCGAAAATAAGGCGATCAGCGCATTCTGCTATACGCAGCTCACCGACGTGGAGCAGGAAGTAAACGGTCTGTATACCTACGACCGCAAGGCGAAGTTCCCGCCCGAAGTCATCCGCGCCATCAACACGCAGAAAGCTGCGATTGAGGAAGAATAAACAAACTTTCCATTTTTTACTTGACAAACTGCGAACACTTGTGTTATCATGATGGCGTGATCAAATTACAAATTCACAAAGAGAGGTGACAAACATGAAAAAGATGTATACGACGATTCTGTATCAAAATGTATCGAATGCCATGTTAGTCACCGAATTTTGCATTTTGTAATTCGGTTTTTTGACTATCGCTGTTAAAGCGCATCCGATACGGGTGCGCTTTTTTGTTATATTTTCTATAGGATCGTCCTCTTATGTAATTTGGTTGCTGAAACCACTACGAAAGAAGGGCGATATTTTTATGCAAAGACTCAAAAACAAATTGCTTGCCATGGATCCGAATACCGCGACCTATACCGCGATGTATGACGGTAATATTTTCGTGGAAGATCCAAACTATGCGGATATGGAGCCGACACTGTTTTTCGATCCGATCTATTACAGCGGCGAGATCGGCTTCCGCATTGCGACAACGCACAAGCTCGCGTTAGATCGACCGACCGTGGTCGTGCAGATCCCCGCAGAACTGCTTGGAATCTGCAAAGGTACTGCCGCTGTCGCGGATTTTTGTCTGCGCACGTTTGCCTTGTACATGGATGCGCTGAACGCTGAACTCTATAACCGCAGCCGCCCAGATAAAGAAAACGGCAGATATTATCTGAGCGCACTCGGCGGGGAAATATTGGTGCGAAACGGCTCTTATTTTGCCATGTGTCCGCAAAAGGATTATCGAAATATGTCGGGATCTAAGGTATGTTTGCTTGCCGGCGATAAGGAACGCCCGCAGAAGTTGTGCCTGTGTATCCGCATGGTGGTGCAGCTCCCCAGAAAGCATATCAAAAAGACCATGCGCATGCTCTGCAAAGATCTGCCAAACGCGGTGGATCGGTTTATTGCGGATCTCGACCGTGCGAAGCTGCAGGAAGTGTTGGAACTTGCCGATAAGCAGGCGGCGATCCGCGCATGGCTGCGGGGCAGTGACTACTGCGCGTTTATTGCCAACGGCAGTATCCTGCCGCGCTCCAAGGGCACACAGCAGCCGATGGTGAACGCGATCCCGTTTATTTCCACGCCGCAGGATGAGATCGAGGTCTGCGGTGTGCGCGGCATGGGCATCCGCCGCGGCGTAACGGTCATCACGGGCGGCGGCTATTCGGGAAAATCGACGCTGCTCGATGCAATTTCGGCGGGAATCTACGATCACGTGCTCGGCGACGGGCGCGAGCTCTGCATCACGGATGCGGACGCGGTGACGATCTCCGCCGAGGACGGCAGAAGCGTGCAGCATGTCAACATTTCGCCGTTTATCAAGTGGCTGCCCGGCGGGGACACAAGCGATTTTTCCACCGAGCATGCCTCGGGCTCGACCTCGCAGGCGGCAAACATCATGGAGGCGGTGGACTGCGGGGCAAAGCTGCTACTCATCGACGAGGACAGGAGCGCGACCAACTTTATGATCCGCGACCGCATGATGAAAGAGCTGATCGAAAAAGAGCCGATCACGCCGTTCACCGACCGCGTGGGCGAACTCCACCGCACACTCGGCGTGTCAACGATTCTTGTCATCGGCGGCAGCGGCGAGTACCTTTCGGTCGCCGATAGGGTGTACAAAATGGAAGATTACCGCATCGCCGATGTGACCGAACAGGCGAAAGCCATCTGCCATGCGCACGGCGTCGCCGCCGATCTGCCGTCGGCGGCAAATTGGACGCAGGAACGCACACTGCATGCTGAGGGCTTCACCTCGTACCCCGAGGGCAGCGGCAAGGAGTTGCTTTGGGTTTCGGAGATGCGGTTTATCTGCATCGGCGACGAACAGATCGACGTGCGCGGACTGCACGACATCGTTTCACCGCAGCAGCTGAACACCCTCGGCTTTATGCTGCGGTTGCTCGAAGTGACAAACAGCAGCGAAACGGTCGATCTTGTCAGCACGATCGACGCGCTGTATCAAAAGATCGAGGCAGAGGGCGTGGACTATGTCTATTCCTCGTATTTCACCACCTGCAAGCGTTTCCTTGACCTGCCGCGCAAAGCAGAACTGCTGGCACTCATCAACCGCATGCGGAGAATTAAATTCAATAAAGTGTAAAATTTGTATTTACATCTTGCAAACGATCGGAACATCTGCTACAATATCTGTGAAAGGAGAAACATGTACAGAAGCATAACAGGTATTTACAGAGTTCCAATAAATCGACAAGAATGTGTATACATGCACGCTTGCGCCGATTTTGTTGGACTTTTTTTATTGCTGTTATGGAATCTGTACTTTCCGTAGGCTGTTTTTTCAAAAAAATACAAGATTTTCATTTTTCTCTAAACCTTTTGGGCATTTTTCTTGTCTATGGTACAAGAAGGAGGACTTTATGCTTTTAACACAAAATTATATGATACGAACCGTCAAAGGAAAAGGAGTGTGATGCGTTTGACGAAACTTAAGTTGTATTTTCAGGCAATCGGCTATTCTGCGCGGCTGATGTATCGGTCGAGCCGACTGTGGATATTGGTATATTTTCTGCTGCATCTGATCGGTTCAACACTGACGCTGTTGGATACATATGTTTTGAAGTTTTTATTGGATGCATTGACGGGCGGGAGCCCGCGGATGCAGGTGGTTTTTCTTTGCGTGGCGCTGTATGCGCTCTCGCGTGTGCTGTGGCGTGCCGTAAAATCGGCGGAAGATGTTTTGAAAGACTCCATCTTTCAAAAAGCCGAGCACCAATACGAATGCGACGTGTCGGAGAAGCTCGCACGGCTGCCGCTGTCCTTTTTGGATTCGTCCGCAGGCAAGGACATTGTGGACGATGTGCGGTATACCAAATTTACGGTCGTGCATTTGACGCGGCATGTTGTCTATGCTGTTACACAGATCTACACATTTTCGGTGGCATTCGGCGTGCTTGCGCGGTTTGACCTTGGATTTTCGCTGTTGTTCCTGCTCCTGACCATCCCCGGCGCGCTCATGGATGAGATCTTCGACAGAAAGGCAGAGGATCTGCGCCGCAAGACGGCACCCGACATGCGCAAATTCTCTTACTACCGCTGGATGCTGACCGACGCGTGGCCCGCCAAGGATGTGCGCATGTACGATCTGACCGAGCCGATCACGGCGCGGTATGACGAGGAAAAGAAGCAGTATATCGGTGCCAACAAGCAGCTCGGCAAGAAAAAGCTGCTTTCGCTGCTGTTTGCAGAGCTGATTCGGCGGAGCGGCGAGATCGCGTTTACCGCATTTGTGGTCTTCTCGGCGATGCGCGGGGAGATCACGCTCGGTGATGTCACGCTCTACACGGGGTATGCACTGACGGCGAGCGATGCGTTTCGCAGTGTGGTATGGTGGGTGATGTACAGCTATGCGCGCAGCACCGAGATCATAGGGCGCGTATTTGCGTTCTTTGCCACGACCGCCGAGGAGACGCGGGAGAACTGCCGACCGCTGAACGGCTTTACCGCATTGGTCTTTGACAATGTCTATTTCAAGTATCCGCACACCGAAAACTATGTGCTTTCGGGCGTGTCGTTTACCTTGAACCGCGGCGACCGCCTTTCGATCGTGGGTATCAACGGCTCGGGCAAGTCCACCATCATCAAGCTGATGCTGGGGCTCTACGAGATCGAGTCGGGGCAGATCCTGCTCAACGGCTATCCGATGTCCGACTACGACATCCGCGATGTGCGAAAGCTGTTTTCCGCGCTGTTCCAGAGCTTTGTGCAGTACCCCTTGACGCTGCGTGAAAATATTGCGCTGTCAGATCTTGCGCGCGTGCAGGACGACGCGGCGATCGAGGGCGTGCTGACGCAGAGCGGCGTGTATGACGAGATACAGCCAAAGCTGCAAAACGGACTCGACTCCTTTATGACGCGCAAGTTTGACGACAAGGGCACCGAGCTCTCCAAGGGGCAATGGCAAAAGATCGCGCTGTCGCGTGCCTACTTCAAGGATGCGGCGATTATCATTTTCGACGAGCCGTCGGCGGCGCTGGATGCCGAGGCGGAGGACAGGATCTTTCAAAACTTCGAGTCCATGTCGGACGGCAAGACGGGCATTATGATCTCGCACCGCATCTCAAGTGCGCGCGTGTCGAACAAGATCATCGTGCTCGACGGCGGCAAGATCACCGAGTGCGGCAGGCACGACGAGCTGGTCGCGGCGGGAGGGCTGTATGCAAAGCTGTACAACCTGCAGCGCGAAAAGTACGCGGCAAAGGAGGCGAAGTGATATGAACAAGATCAAAGTATTCTTTTCGGGACTTTTTAAAAATGTATGGTTCGGCATCAAGACCAGTTTCCTTGCTTCTAGGTTCTATTTCTGCATGAAGATGGTGGTGATGCTTTCTACCACGGTGATCCCGCTTGTCAA
>JAFTOT010000044.1 GCA_017463665.1 Clostridia bacterium
AGGAGAAAACAACATGAAAATTCTGGTCTGCAATGTGGGCAGTACCTCGCTGAAGTTCAAGCTCTACGAGATGCCCGAAAAGAAAGTTTACGCCACCGCAAAGGTGGAGCGCGTCGGCAGCGAGACCGATGCCATCTATTCCTTCACCAATGTTGCCACGGGTGAAAAGATCGAAAAAGATCACCTCGCGGTACCGAAATACAAGGACGGCATCGCGCTGTTCCTTTCCGACCTGCTCGATAAGAAGCAGGGCATCCTCGACGACATCAAAGAGATCAGCGCTGTCGGCTTCAAGACCGTGCTTGCCAAGGGTCACCACGGCGTATTTGAGCTGAACGAGGAAGTCCTCGGCGCAATGCGCGACTACCTCTTTATCGCGCCCGCGCACAACCGCCCCTACCTCGACGCGATCGGCGAGTTCCAGGCAATGCTGCCCGACGCTCTGCTCGTCGGCTCGTTTGAGACCGCTTTCCACAAGACCATCCCCATGGAGCGCCGTCTGTACGCCGTTCCCTATGAGTGGTATGAACAATACGGCATCCAGCGCTTCGGCTTCCACGGTCACTCCCACGAGTACACCGCGCGCCACCTGCCCGAGCTGACCGGCAAGACCTCCTTCAAGGCTGTTTCCTGCCACCTCGGCGGCTCCTCCTCGCTCTGCGCGATCGAGGACGGCAAGAGCGTGGACTGCTCCTTCGGCTTCACGCCCCAAACCGGTCTGCCCCACGCGGCACGTGTCGGCGATATCGACGCATATGTCGTTCCTTTCCTGATCAACGAGGGACTCTCGATGGACGAGATCACCACCGCTTTCTCCAAAAACGGCGGTCTGCTCGGCATCTCGGGCGTTGACAGCGACCTGCGCTTCATTGAGGAAGCCGCAAACGGCGGCAACGCGCGCGCAAAGCTCGCCATCGACATGCTGGTTGCATCCATCGTCAAGTACATCGGCTCCTTCTATGCCGAGATGGGCGGACTCGACTATATCACCTTCGCAGGCGGTATCGGCGAGAACTCCAAGACCATCCGCAAGATGGTCTGCGAAAAGCTCGGCTGCTTCGGCGTCAAGCTCGACGAGGAGAAGAACAACAATGTTCACGGCGAGTGCGAGATCTCCGCTGCCGACTCCAAGGTTAAGATCTACACCATCGCGACCGACGAGGAGCAGATGGTTGCCATGAAGACCTATGAATACAGTCTCGAACACTAAACCTTTGACGGCGGGCAGCATTGCCCGCCGTCTTTGCAATGCGTCTGCCGCAGGCGAGGTCTGCGGCGTTTTCTCGCATGCCGTCTACTGCACCTTCGGCGACGAGGTACTGCTCCTGCACGGCAAAGAATGGGGCGAAGTGCCGTTCGGCATCGCGCTCGACGACATCGTTGCCTTTCGCGCGGCACTTGCCGCCGAGGTGGGCGACACAGTCGCCTTTACCGAGCGCGGCTTACGCATCGGCGCGCAGCTTCTCGCCTGCACCTTGACCGCGCCCGAGCGCCCCGCCGCAGAGCGCTTCGCACTGCCCGGCGCCGAGCGCATTGCCGCCGTGGAAAGCTACGTGCATACAAGCGGCGCGCAGGGCGGCATCCTCGATTGCATCGCGCAGAACCGCGCCCATGCCGCCGAATCGGTGGAAACGCTGTCCGAAGCGCTGCGCGAGGGCGATGCCGAGCGCGCAGCGGCGGCAGCTGTGCGGCTGATCGGGCTCGGACGGGGACTCACGCCCTCGGGCGACGACTATCTCTGCGGTTTTTTCACCCTGCTTGCCGCGGCGAAAGAACACGGTATGAACGTCCCGAGCGCGGCAAATGCATGCGCCGACGCGGTGCTCGCAAACCTTGACCGCACCTCGCGCATCAGCGCCGCGTATCTCGGAAACGCGCTTCGCGGCGAACACTTCACCGTCTACGACCGCGCCGCGCGCGCCCTGCTCGGAGCGGGCGATTTTACACAGCACTGTGCATTCGTCCTCCGCATGGGCGCCTCCTCCGGCACCGACACCCTCTGCGGCGCAATAGCCGCCGCAAAGGTAATACTGTAAAAAGGCTTTCCCTCAAGGGGAAGGCTCGCCCGCACATCAAAAAAGAGCCGACTACACGATGTTGTCGGCTCTTTTTGTATGCTAATTTATTTACATGTGCTGCGCAGGACATGCTTGGTGGTTGCGATCATCTCGCCGATGGCTTTCAGCTCCTGCGGGGAGCAATCCGCCAAAAGCTCGTCGATGAGTTTTACGGAAACATGTGTATTTTTCGCAAGGTTATCATACACGATCTCGTCCAACGTGGCATCCAGCGCATTGGCGATATTCACAAGCGTTGGCAGGCTTAATTTTGTAGCCGCCCGTTCGATATGAGAAAGATTCGACGGTTCAATTCCGGCTTTCTCTGCCAGATATTCTTGTGTCCATTTTTTCTCTTTTCTAAGTTCACGGATACGTTTTCCGATCACCACATAATCCAGTCCCATACCAACACCTCGAAAACAGTCAAAACATTTCCACAATGGTATTGTATATCCTATTCGGACGTGATAAAATAACGTAAGTCTCCTAATTGGTTATACACTAATATTTTGGAATGTGAGAGGTAAAAAATACATGGTCGTCACGTTTTTCGGGAACAGGAAAATACACGAAGATATCGACTCCGCGCTGCTGAACACGATCATTGACCTGATCGAACATCACGATGCCCACACCTTTTATGTAGGTAATCAAGGCGCATTCGATGATACCGTGCGCAAGATTCTAAAAATGCTGTCCGCAAAATATCCGCACATGCGCTATACTGTGATGCTGGCATATTTGCCGTGGGCACACAGCGACCTCTATCCCGAGGACTTCAGCGACACGATCTTTCCCGAACAATTGGCAAAGGTGCCGAAAAAATACGCCATCGATAAGCGAAACCGCCTGATGCTGTCGTACGCCGACACCGTAGTGACCTACGTTAAACACACAGACGGCGGCGCCGCCAAGTTCCAAGCCCTCGCCGAAAAACAAGGCAAAAAAGTCATCAAACTCGCCGAGCGGATGCGGTAAACGAAAGTTTATGTGTAATAGTGTCAATCCAATTTGTAGGGACAGGCGTCCTCGACTGTCCGCATGAACAAAGGCGAAAACGGACAGTCGAGGACGCCTGTCCCTACAGGTTTGTGCGCATAGCTTCACTCCCGTAAACATTCATTTCTCGCACGAAATGTTCCGCATTTTCCCATCCAACGCAAAAAGCACCGAGTGCAAAACTCGGTGCTTTCTCTCATTTATCGATTCTTATCGGTTTCGTCCATGCCGAACTGACCCATGAGGCGTTTGTTGAATTCCTCGGCGGTGTTGTAGCCCATTTTCTTTTGGCGGTTGTTCATCGCCGCGATCTCGAGGACGACCGCGAGGTTACGTCCGGGGCGAACGGGAATGGTGAGCGAGGGGATATGGATGCCGAGGATCTCGGTGGTCTCGGACTCCATGCCGAGGCGGTCGTACATCTTGCCCTGCACCCACGGTTCGAGCGTGACCACAAGGTCGATCTTTTCGGTCAGCTTGACCGCGCCCATACCGAACAGGCGGCGCACATCGACGATACCGATGCCGCGCAGCTCCACATAGTGGCGGATGATCTCGGGCGCCGAGCCGACCAGCGACTTTGCCGAAACGCGCTTGATCTCCACGGCATCATCCGCGATGAGACGGTGACCGCGCTTGACAAGCTCGATCGCGGTCTCGCTCTTGCCGACGCCGCTGTCGCCGAGGATGAGCACGCCCTCGCCGTAGACCTCGACCAGAACGCCGTGGCGGGTGAGTCTCGGGGCGAGCTGCACATTGAGGTAGGCGATCATCGCCGCCATAAATTCACTGGTGCGCTCTTTTGCCAAGAGGAGCGGCACCTGATATTTTCTCGCACATTCCAGCATATTCAGCGGGATGTCCATGCCCGAGGTAACGATCACTGCCGCGGGATGTCTGGCGAGCAAGGCGTCGATCGCCGCCTTCGCCTCTGTCTCCGGCTTCTCGATGAGGTAATGCACCTCCGCCTTGCCGAAGATCTGAATACGCTCGGCATCAAAAAGTTCAAAGAAACCGCAAAGCGGCAGTCCCGGACGGTTGATCTCAGGGCTGGTGATCATAATTTCCGACGCCGCGGTAGGAAGATACACCTCATGCAGTGCGTGTTCATTAATGATGTCTTCCAAAGAAATACTGTACTTTTCCATACTGTGCCTCCAAGGTTGGTCAAAAAAGCAGCCAACGATACCGCCGGCTGCTTTTTCAGGTGGTTTCTATGTATAATTTTACTACCAAGCGGCGCTGTTTGCAATAGGTTTTTCAGCTTTTTGACGGGATTTCCGAAAGTTTTACAACCACGGTTGCCGCTTCGGCACGGGTGATGCGACCGCTGGGACGAATCGTATTATCGTCATAGCCGCTGATAAGCCCCGCAGCGAGCGCACGCTGCAGGTTTTCCGCAGCCCAGGACGCGACCGCGTCGCTGTCGGCAAAGGTCAGCGGGGCACCCTCTCCCGCAGGGAGCAGTCCGCCGAGGACATAGAGCGCCTCCTGACGAGTGATGCCGTCACGCGGGGCAAACTCGATCGTGCCCTGCGCGGTGCTGCGTCCGCGCATGAGTCCCGCGCCGACGGCGGCACGCACATAGGGCACCGCCCACTCGGCGATCACATCCCCGTCGGCAAAGTTCACCTCGGTCTCGGCGTACTCGTTTACGTCGATCTGCAGATAGTTGACTAAGATCTTGGCAAACTGCTCACGGCTGAGTCCGTCGTTCGGGATGTAGACCATCTCGCCGTCGGCATTCATACTGCCGCCGACGATGCCCATGTAGGAGAGCGCGTTGACATAGTAATTCGCCCAGTGCTCGGTCATGTCGGCATAGAGATCGGTCTCGTATTCCTCGCCCATCCACATCGGACCGAATGCCACCTCCTGCACCGTGTCAAACGCGGTGTAGGCGAGCGGCGAGCGCATCGAAACGATGCCCTCCTCGTCAAGATCGAGCGCGAGCGTGAGCAGGGCTCTGCCGTTGTAGCCGAGGAAGTCATAGAACTTATCATAGTAGATCACATGCTCGGTCACCTTGCCGTCCGCATCGGTCACGGTAAAGATCGCGTGGGGATGGCTCTCGGCGTCGAGACCGTCCACCCACATCCAGATGCGCTTGCCCGCGAGTCCGCTCGACACGATGCTGTCGGTGCGCACTTCCATATAGAACGCGCCCTCGGGCAATGCGATAAAGCTCTCCTCGGGAGCCGTGGTCTCGGCGGGTGCTTCGGTGGTCTCGGCGGGCTCCGCTGTGGTTTCTGCGGCTTCTTCGGGCGATTCCTCGGGTTCATCTACGGCATCCGAGGGCGCAACGGTGGTTTCCGCAGGTGCGGCTGTCGTCTCCGCAGGCGCTGTCGTCTCCACAGGCGCGGTGGTCTCCACAGGCGCTGTCGTCTCCACAGGCGCGGTGGTCTCCACAGGCGCAGTCGTTTCTACAGGCGCAGTCGTTTCCGCAGCGGGCTCTGCCGCTTCGCCACCGTAGAGCAGGTATGCACCGCCGATCACGCCTTTGTCTTCATCGTAGATGACGGTGTAGTCCTCGGGCAGCGCGGTGAAGCTGTCGCCGAGAAGTGCGGTCAGATCGAGCGCGAGCAGATCGTCAAAATATGCATTCAGCACGACCGTCTGATCCGCGAGGTATACGGCAACTCTGCCGTGCACGCCGAACGGTACATCGGCGCCCGCCTCACTTGCGGGCTCGCTGCCCTCTTCCGCTTCGGGATCGGGCTCCTCGGTGTGCACCGGCAGCACCGACTCCTTGACGGATACGCGCACCGTGTCACCCTCGACCGATGCCGTAAAATCGGGGTTCTCGCACATTACGCCGAGTGCATCCCCGAAATAGACCGCCTTGCCGTCCTTTTCGGCGGCGGCGTGCAGGGTCACTTCCCCGCGCGAGGGCGAGATCAGCACCGTCTGATCGACGGTGAGGCTGTCGAGCGTATCGGTGACGGTGAGGAAGAGATCGAGCGTGACGGTCTCCTTCCTATATTCGGTCACGATGCGCACCTTGCCCATGCCGCGCTTGTCCCCTGCGGTGAAGACGATCTCACCGTCTGCAAAAGCGGCACTGCCGAAAGCTTCATCCACCGTGACGGTGGTGTTGTTCTTGGTAAACGAGTGCTTGACCGCGTCGCCGTCGGCGTCCACCAGTGTGAGCGGGAGCGTCAGCGTGCTGCCCGCGAGCAGGATCTCGGCGGGCGCAGCATAGACGAGCGCATGCAGATCCGCCGCCTCGTCCACGTCCTCATAGACCGCAAGGGCGTTGGGCACCTTGCGCTCGGGTTTTTCCGCAGGGCTGTTGGCAATGGTCGTCTGGGTGCCGTCAAAGAGCACCACGACGCTGGAACCGCCGCCGTCCAGATTGATCGCATCGGTGCAGCCGAGCGCGCGCATTGCCTCGGCAAGCTCGGTCATGGTCAGTCCCACGGCATAGGAAGACTGTCTGCCGTCCGCGACAAACAGCATCACCTCGCCGCTGTTGGTAATGCCCATCGCCGTGCGGGGATGCTGCCTGGTCTCGATATCCTCATCGGCGATATCGGGGGCAAGCTCGCCGTCCGCGAGGATGATACTGCCGCCGCCGACGGCGCTGACAGCCTTGGAAAACTGCTTGCTGACCTCGACCTCGATGTACACGCGGTTGCCGACCTCAAGCCCCTCATATGCCGCCTTGCCGATGTAATCATCGGGCACGACCAGCACGGCGCAGCCCTCGGGGATCTCGTTTTCAAAAGCGCCGCGGCGGATCTCGGTCACTTTGCCGCGCACGCGGTCGCCCGAATTGATCTCGTCGTTCAGCGAGATCACGTATTCGTTTGCGGGCACGTCCGTGGGCATGCGCGTGGTGGGCGCATAATCCTCGGTGAGCAGGTACACACCGTAGATGGTGGGGTATTTGTTCATGTATTCGACATCGTGCCGCTTGCCGCCGAACTCGATCGTGACGGTGTCCTCCACCTTGCCGAAGAAGGCTTTGCCGTTTTTGTCAAAGCCGATCGCCATGTTGCCGTCCGAGGAGGAGATGTAGCGTCCGTCCTCGATGTACACGCCGAGCGGTACGCCCGTCTGCAGGCTGAAAAAGTCGGCGTTGACTGCGGCGAGCAAGGTTTCGTCCTCTTTTTCGCTGCCGACAAGCGTGGAAACGCTGACGCGCGAGCCGAGACGGTCGCCGAGGTTCATGCCGCGCACGATGCCGCCGCGCGACGGATCGACCGAGACAGCGTATACCGTCTGCGCGGTCTTCCCGTTTTGGCAGGAGTAGCGGTACAGGTTCGTCGCCGCACCCAGCGCCTCGACCGACGCGGACTTGACCTCGCCAAGGCCGGGAATCGTGTATGTATAGATGTTTTCTTCTGCGACCTCGGCAGGCTCGCCCTCGGGCGCGGTTGTTGCCGCGGTCGTTGTCACCGCCGCCGTCTCCGCAGGCTCGTCCGCCGCAAAGGCAGGCAGCGCCCCCGAAGCAGCGATCAAAAGCGACATCGCGCCCGCAAGCGCTCTTTTTTGTAATTGTTTCAATATATGTACCTCGTGGAATGTAAGTGAAAGGTTTAAGTTAGAACGTGCTATCTTTAGGCTTCCCCTCGAGGTGGAAGCCTAGCGACCTGCGGTCGCATTGCGGTAAACCGCTGATGAGGTGTAGCCGCCGCAGCGGCGTTTCCCCTTATAAAATGAAAGTTACATCTCTACGGAAACGGATGCGAACTTCGTCGCATCCTACACCTCATCCACCGCTAACGCGGTCCCCCTTCCCCCGAGGGGGAAGGCTTAGAAAGCGATACAGGTTCCCTCGCCCGCGTCATCCTGAGCGGAGCCGTAGGTGGAGTCGAACTTTGAGGCGTAGCCTCAAAGCGCGAAGCGGGATCTCGGGCGGAGATGTCTGCTCCCCCAAAAACTTTCATCATTTTTCTCTCTGAAAAGCCTATGTTCTTTTATTCTATCATACATTGCATCCACAGTCAAAGCAAAATTGTCGAATTTCGTGTGAATATTTGGTGTATTTTTTCCCACTTTTGCCGTTTTCTTTCGTCAAAATGCATGGTTTCTTTCGTGAGCAGACGCGCATTTGCCGTCGAGTTGCATATAATTGAAAAATTACATGAATATTTATTCTAAAAACCTTGACATTTTAGGCGTTTGGGTGTAGAATAGACGCATAATTATTCAGGAGGGTATTACAATGAATAAGGAAAACATCAAGAAAGTCGTCCTCGCGTATTCGGGAGGACTCGATACATCTATCATCATTCCGTGGCTGAAGGAAAACTACAACAACTGCGAGGTCATCGCGGTATCCGGTAACGTAGGTCAGGCGGACGAGCTCGAAGGTCTCGAGGAAAAGGCGCTCAAGACCGGCGCGTCCAAGCTGTATGTCCTCGACCTCACCGACGACTATGTTGACAACTACATCATCCCCTGCGTAAAGGCAGGCGCTGTATATGAAGAATATCTGCTCGGCACCAGCCATGCACGTCCCTGCATCGCAAAGGCGCTCGTCGAGATCGCCAAGAAGGAAGGCGCAGACGCGATCTGCCACGGCTGCACGGGTAAGGGCAACGACCAGGTTCGCTTTGAGCTGACCATCAAGCACTTCGCACCGAACATGCCCATCATCGCTCCCTGGCGTGAGTGGGACATCAAGTCCCGCGAAGAGGAGATCGAGTATGCGGAAGCACACAACGTTCCGCTGAAGATCAACCGCGAGACCAACTACTCCAAGGACAAGAACCTCTGGCACCTCTCGCACGAAGGTCTGGACCTCGAGGACACCGGCAACGAGCCGCTCTACGAGAAGCCCGGCTTCCTCGAAATGGGCGTTTCCCCGATCATGGCTCCCGACAAGCCGACCTACATCACCCTCGACTTTGAGCAGGGTATCCCGGTAGCGCTCGACGGCGAGAAGATGTCCGCGAAGAACATCATTCTGAAGCTCAACGAGATCGGCGGCGCAAACGGTATCGGTATCCTCGACATCGTAGAAAACCGTCTGGTCGGCATGAAGTGCCGCGGCGTGTACGAGACTCCCGGCGGAGCGATCCTCTACAAGGCGCACAGCGTACTCGAGCAGATCTGCCTCGACAAGTACACCCAGCACGAGAAGCAGAAGCTCTCCGTAACCTATGCGGAGCTCGTTTACAACGGTCAGTGGTTCACGCCCCTGCGCGAAGCACTCGCTGCATTCGTAGACAAGACGCAGGAGAAGGTCACCGGTAAGGTTCGCCTGAAGCTCTACAAGGGCAACATGATCAACGCAGGCGTATGGAGCGAAAACTCGCTGTACAGCGAGGAGATCGCAACCTTCGGCGAGAGCGACTACAACCAGAAGGACGCTGACGGCTTCATCAACCTCTTCGGTCTGCCGATCAAGGTGCAGGCTATGGTTGACGGCAAGGAATAAGAAAGCACTCGAAAACGCATTTGCATAACACTGAGCAAGCAGAGAGGAAAGCACGGCTTTTCTCTTTGCTTGCTAAGCTGTTTTTATTTGTCCTTCATCCATCCGGGAAAACGGGCGACCGCAGGTCGCCCCTACGATGTGTGCATGACGATGGATGTGATTGACACCTACCACCGTAGAGCGGGGCTTGCTCCCGCCGCATGTACAACCATAAAACCACGGCAAACGGCGGGAGCAAGCCCCCGCCCTACCGATCCATAACGCAACGGATGCGCACAAACCCGTAGGGGAGGCGTTTCGCCTCCCGTGTACAACATCGCACCGAAGCTTTCGGGAGGGGGAACCCCTCCCCTACGATCGGTGCGTTGCCATGACGCAACGGCGACATTGTACATTTTGTAGGGGCGGATAGCATCCGCCCGCAAATCCAACAACCATTTGAAAGGAAATAACACCATGCCAAAGATGTGGGCGGGACGCACGGACGGTCTCACGAACAGCCTTGCCGACGATTTTAACGCGTCCATCGGCTTTGACAGCCGCATGTACAAGCAGGATATCACGGGCAGTATGGCGCACGCCGCTATGCTCGCCGCTTGCGGCATCATCGCAAAGGAAGATGCCGACACACTGATCGACGGGCTCTCCGTCATCCTCTCGGAGATCGAGAGCGGCGACCTCGCGATCGACATGTCCTGCGAAGATATCCACATGTTTGTGGAACAGGAGCTGACAAACCGACTCGGCGATGTGGGCAAAAAGCTGCACACCGCGCGCAGCCGTAACGACCAGGTCGCACTCGACCTGCGCATGTACCTGCGCGAGGAGATCGACACGATCGACAGCTACATCCGCGAGCTTGTCGGCGCGATCGTCGAAAAAGCCGAGGCGCACAAGACCACCATCCTCCCCGGCTACACCCATCTGCAGCGCGCACAGCCGATCGCGTTCGGACATCACCTCATGGCATACGCCATGATGCTGCTCCGCGACCTCGACCGCCTTGCCGACTGCAAAAAGCGCATGAACGTCTCCCCCATCGGCTGCTGTGCGCTCGCGGGCACGACCTACGCGACCGACCGCCGCGCCGAAGCGGCATCGCTCGGCTTTGACGACATCTGCCGCAATAGTCTTGACGGCGTCTCCGACCGCGACTTCTGCGCGGAGCTGCTGAGTGCGCTGTCGATCCTGATGATGCACCTCTCCCGCTTCTCCGAGGAGATCATCCTCTGGTCGAGCTGGGAATTCAAGTTTGTCGAGCTGTCCGACGCGTTCACCACGGGCTCGTCCATCATGCCGCAGAAGAAGAACCCCGACATGGCGGAGCTCGTCCGCGGCAAGACGGGACGCGTGTACGGCGATCTGCTCGCCCTGCTCACCACGCTCAAAGGTCTGCCGCTCGCCTACAACAAGGACATGCAGGAAGACAAAGAGGGCGTGTTCGACGCCTGCGACACCGTGAAAATGTGTCTACCCGTGTTCACCGGCATGATCCAAACGATGCAGGTGTGCGAGGACAACATGAAAGCGGCGGCGCAAAAGGGCTTTATCAACGCGACCGACCTTGCCGACTATCTGGTCAAGAAGGGACTTCCCTTCCGCTCCGCGTACAAGCTGTCGGGGCAGATCGTGGCAAAGTGCATCGCCGAAAATAAGGTGCTCGAAACGCTGAGTCTTGCCGAATATAAAGAATTCTCCCCTCTCTTTGACGAGGATCTCTATCCCGAGATCGATCTTTCCGCCTGCGTGGAGAAGCGTATCAGCGAGGGCGGTACCTCGAAAGCTTCTATCGAAGCGCAGATCGAATATGTAAAGGAAAAGCTGCAATGACCAAAGTATTTATTGACGGCAGCGCCGGCACGACCGGACTGCGCATCCACGAGAGACTGTCGGAGCGCACCGACATTACGCTCATCACCCTCCCCGAAGAGCTGCGCAAGGACACATCCGCGCGCCGCGACGCACTGCACAGCGCGGACATCGCCTTTCTCTGCCTGCCCGACGACGCGGCAAGAGAAGCCGTCGCCCTCGCAGAAGGATCCAAGGTCGCCATCATCGACACCTCGACCGCGCACCGCACGATCGAGGGATGGGAATACGGCTTTCCCGAACTCTACGGCAGAAGAAAGAGAATTGCCGAATCGAAACGCATCGGCAATCCCGGCTGCCACGCCAGCGGCTTTATCGCGCTGGTCGAGCCGCTCATGCGCAAAGGGCTGCTCAAAAGAAATGTTACGCTCAACTGCTTTTCGCTGACCGGTTACTCGGGCGGCGGCAAGAAGATGATCGCCGAGTACGAGGGCGCAGACAGAAATACCCTCCTGGACGCGCCCCGTATGTACGGCATCTCCCAGCAGCACAAGCATCTGAAAGAAATGCAAAAGATCTGCGGGCTGGACACGCCCCCGGTGTTCTGCCCCGTCGTCGCTCCGTTCTATTCGGGCATGGAAGTGACCGTTCCCCTGTCGGCAAAGCAGATCTGGGGCGGCATCGAGGATATCCGCGAGATCTACCTGGGCTACTACAAAAACGGTCTGGTCAACTTTGTTGAAAATGCGGATGAAAACGGTTTCCTCGCCGCAAACGCATTTTCGGGACGCGACGATATGCAAGTCACCGTCTGCGGCAACGCCGAGCGCATCCTGCTCGTCGCCCGCTACGACAACCTCGGCAAAGGCGCCTCCGGCGCCGCCATCCAAAACATGAACCTGCTCCTCGGCGCTGATGAGGCAACGGGACTCGTTTGTGAGTGATTAACGCTCTAATATAGGCTTCCCCTCGAGGGGAAGCTGTCACCGTTAGGTGACTGATGAGGTGTAGCCGCCGCAGCGGCGTTTCCCCTTACGGAATGAATGTTACATCTCTACGGATACGGATGCGAACTCCGTCGCATCCTACACCTCATCCGGTGCTTCGCACCACCTTCCCCTCGAGGGGAAGGCTGAAACGCGCTACTCCATGGCTTCCCCGAGGAAGACTACTCCTGCCATTACAAATCATATGCAGAAAGGATCTACATCCGATGAAGTTAATTTCCGGCGGCGTTTGTGCCGCACAAGGCTTTACAGCGGGCGGCGTACACTGCGGTGTACGCAAGAACCGCACCAAAAAGGATCTGGCGATGATCCTCAGCGCCGTTCCTGCAAGCGCTGCTGCCGTATATACCACCAATCTGGTCAAGGGCGCACCGCTCACCGTTACGAAAGCGCATATCGCCGACGGACATGCACAGGCAGTCCTCTGCAACAGCGGCAATGCAAATACCTGTAACGCAAACGGCATCGAGATCGCCGAAAAAATGTGCGACCTCGCCGCGGACGCGCTCGGCATTTCGGCAAACAACATCGTCGTTGCTTCCACGGGCGTCATCGGTCAGCCGCTCTCGCTCGAACCGTTTGAAACGGGCATTCCCCCGCTCGTAAAGGCGCTCACCGCCGACGAAAACGGCAGTGACGCGGCAGCCGAGGGCATCATGACCACCGACACGGTCAAAAAAGAGATCGCAGTCGAATTCACCGTCGGCGGCAAGACCTGCCGCATCGGCGGTATCGCCAAGGGCAGCGGCATGATCCACCCGAACATGGCGACCATGCTGGTGTTCATCACCTCGGACGTTGCCATCGCGCCCGCAATGCTGCAAAAGGCGCTCTCCACCGACATCGCCGACACCTTCAACATGGTCAGCGTGGACGGCGATACCTCGACCAACGACATGGTCACCGTGCTGGCAAACGGCATGGCAGGCAACAAAGAGATCACCGAGGACGGCGAAGGCTTTGCCACCTTCATGCAGGCTCTCAACACCGTCACCGTACACCTCTGCCGCATGATCGCGGGCGACGGCGAAGGCGCGACCAAGCTGCTGGAATGCAAGGTCAGCGGCGCCGCAGACGTGCAGACGGCAAAGACCGTGGCAAAGAGCGTCATCTGCTCCAGCCTGCTCAAAGCCGCCATGTTCGGCGCGGACGCAAACTGGGGCCGCGTACTCTGTGCGATCGGCTACAGCGGCGCAAACGTCGATATCAGCAAGGTCGGCGTATCGTTCAAGAGCAACAAGGGCGAGATCGTCGTCTGCCAAAACGGCGCGGGCGTGGATTTCTCCGAGGAAAAGGCAAAAGAGATCCTGCTCGAGCGCGAGATCGAGATCCTTGTAACACTCGATGCCGGCGACTGCGATGCCACCGCCTGGGGCTGCGACCTCACCTACGACTACGTCAAGATCAACGGCGATTACAGAACCTGATCGAAAAATATAAACGCAGAGCCGGGCAAAGCGGCGACATTGTAGGGCGGGGGCTTGCTCCCGCCGTTTGCCCCGGTTCGATGTTGTACGCGGCGGGAGCAAGCCCCGCCCTACAATTTGTGCGTACCCATAACGATGTGCGTTATGGACACCCACCCCTCGTAGGGGCGAACTGTGTTCGCCCGCATACATCCTCGCACATTTCTTCCCACGAAAGGACAAACACCATGGAAAACGTATTTTCCGATATCTCCAACGCGCAGCGCGCGGAGGTGCTGACGCAGGCGCTGCCCTATATCAAGCGCTATAACGGCAAGGTCGTCGTGGTCAAATACGGCGGCAACGCCATGATCGACGAAACGCTCAAGGAGCAGGTCATGGAAGACATCGTGCTGCTCTGGCTCATCGGCGTCAAGATTGTGCTGGTGCACGGCGGCGGTCCCGAGATCAACGACCTGATGCAAAAACTCGGCAAAAAAGCCGAATTTGTCAACGGTCTGCGCGTGACCGACAAGGAGACCGTGGACATCGTGCAGATGGTGCTCTGCGGCAAGGTCAACAAAACGCTGGTCAACCTGCTCGAAAGCAAGGGCGGCAAGGCGGTCGGACTCTCGGGCATGGACGGCAGACTCATCGAAGCCGCCGTCAAGGATGAACGCCTCGGTTACGTCGGCAAGATCACGAATATCCACATCGATCCCGTCACCGACCTGCTCGAAAAGGGCTACATCCCCGTCATTTCCACCGTCGGCTGTGACAAGGACGGCAATACCTACAACATCAACGGCGACACCGCCGCAGCACATATCGCGGGGGCTCTGCACGCCGAAAGACTCATTATGATGACCGACATCGCGGGCATTTTGCGCGATAAGGACGATCCCGAGACCCTCATCCCCGAGGTCACCGTCGAGGAAGCCGCCGAGCTGCAAAGCGAGGGCGTCATCTCGGGCGGCATGATCCCGAAGGTGGAATGCTGCATCGAGGCACTTCGCCACGGTGTGGAAAACGTCATCATCATGGACGGCCGCGTGCCGCACTCGATCCTCATGGAGCTGCTCACCGATGAAGGCGCGGGCACCATGGTCACCGCAGGCGCACACACCGAACGCGCGGTCAAATAAGGAGCTCACCATGCAAAGTATCATCGAAAAGGACAAAACATACATCGCCGACACCTACGCGCGCTTCCCTGTTGCCATCACGCACGGCAAGGGCTCCGAGCTCTACGACGCGGACGGCAAGCGCTACATCGACATGGGCAGCGGCATCGGCGTGACCGCTTTCGGCACCGCCGACGACGAGTGGGTAAACGCCGTCACAAGTCAGCTCGCAAAGGTGCAGCACACCTCCAACCTCTATTATACCGAGCCCTGCGCCGCTCTTGCCGAGCTCTTGTGCGAAAAAACGGGCTTTAAAAAGGTTTTCTTCTCGAACTCGGGTGCAGAAGCCAACGAGTGCGCAATCAAAGCAGCGCGAAAATATGCGGCTGAGAAGAAGGGTGCCGACTGCTACACGATCGTGACCCTGCGGGGCAGCTTCCACGGACGTACGCTGACCACGCTGGCGGCGACCGGACAGGATCACTACCACGAGCTCTATCAGCCGCTCACCCCCGGCTTTGCACACATCAGTGTGGACAACATCTACGAGCTGACCGCGCTCGCCGCACGCACCAAGATCGCGGCGATCCTGTTTGAGTGCGTACAGGGCGAGGGCGGCGTGAACCCCGTGCCGAAAGAATTCCTCGCGCAGATCGCGGAATTTGCCGCAAAGCACGACATTCTGCTGATCGCCGACGAGGTGCAGACGGGCAACGGACGCACGGGCACGCTCTATGCGTACATGCAGTGCGGCATTACCCCCGATATCGTCACCACGGCAAAGGGTCTCGGCGGCGGTCTGCCCATCGGCGCAACGCTTCTCGGCGAAAAAGTGCAAAACGTATTCGGTCACGGCGACCACGGCTCGACCTTCGGCGGCAACCCGATCGCCTGCGCGGGTGCGCTCAGCATCCTGCGCCGCATCGATGACAAGGCGCTCGACGAGGTCAAGGCAAAGAGCGCCTACATCCGCGGCGAGCTCGAGGGTGCCAAGGGCATCGAATCGATCAGCGGCATGGGTCTGATGGTCGGCATCAAGGCAAAGCGCCCCTCGATCGACATCGTCAAGGAATGCAACGAAAAAGGCGTCCTCTGCCTCACGGCAAAGGACAAAGTACGCCTGCTGCCCGCGCTGAACATCCCGATGGATGTCCTTAGCGAGGCGGTAGCGGTCATTAAAGAAGTTTGTGCAAAGGAGTAAGTTTAAACATGGAGCTGAAAGGTAAACATTTTCTCAAGCTGCTCGACTTTACCCCCGCCGAGATCGAAGGTCTGCTCGACCTCGCAGCCGATCTCAAAGCAAAGAAAAAAGCGGGTATTCCCCACCGCCTGTGCGAGGGCAAGAGCGTCGCGCTCATTTTTGAAAAGACCAGCACCCGTACCCGCTGCGCCTTTGAGGTGGCGGCGGCAGACCTCGGCATGCACCCCGTCTATCTCGATCCCACGGGCTCGCAGATCGGCAAAAAAGAGAGCATCGAGGACACCGCGCGCGTGCTCGGCAGAATGTTTGACGGTATCGAATACCGCGGCTTCGGCCAGGACATCGTAGAAGAGCTCGCGGCATACGCGGGCGTTCCCGTCTGGAATGGACTGACCAATGAGTTCCACCCCACCCAGATCCTCGCCGACTTTCTCACCATCCGTGAGCAGTTCGGCAAGCTGCAGGGCATCAAGCTCGTCTACCTCGGCGATGCGCGCTACAACATGGGCAACTCGCTGATGGTCGGCTGCGCAAAGATGGGCATGCACTTCGTTGCCTGCGCGCCGAAGAAGTACTTCCCCGACCAAGCACTCGTCGCACAGTGCGAGGAGATCGCCAAGGAAACGGGCGCGGTGCTTGAATTTATCGAGGATCCGATCGCGGCAACCAAGGGCGCGCAGGTGCTCTACACCGACGTGTGGGTATCCATGGGCGAGCCCGACGCCGTTTGGGAAGAACGCATCCGCGAGCTGTCCCCCTACCGCGTAACGATGGATCTGCTGAAAAACGCAGGCGACGATTGCTGCTTCATGCACTGTCTGCCCGCGTTCCACGATCTGAAGACCAAGATCGGCAAGGAGATCTACGAGAAATTCGGTCTGAACTGCATGGAAGTCACCGACGAAGCGTTCGAGAGCGACCGCTCCATCGTCTTCGACGAAGCCGAAAACCGCATGCACACCATCAAAGCCGTCATGGCAGCAACGCTGGCGTAACGAGAAAAATATACGTAAAGGCATCGCCGTTTGGCGATGCCTTTTTGCTCGGAACGGACGGCGCCCACGACTGTCCCGGATGCACAAACATCGCATCGCGGCAAACGGACAGTCGGGGACGCCTGTCCCTACGGGTTTGTGCATCGCCGTAACGATGTGCGTTATGGATACGCACAAACCGTAGGGGAGGCGTTTCGCCTCCCGAATGCTGCGGCGAGATGTTGTACAAACGGGAGGCGAAACGTAATGCGACCGCAGGTCGCTATTCCCCCACAAATGCCCAATGCGCCATCGGATCATGCCCCCACAAACGCGCAAAAAGGACTCCTGCGGGAGTCCTTTTTGCGCACTTATAGCTTTTTTACTTGCAATCAATAATAGAATACGTGGTTGCCGATGGTTTCGGCGTAGGCGCGGTTTGCCTCGATCCAGCTGCCTTTGTTGGCGTAGTTTGCGCAGAAGAACAGCGCATCGTCCACCAGCTGAACACCTTCCATTGCGGCTTTTGCAG
>JAFTOT010000065.1 GCA_017463665.1 Clostridia bacterium
GATGCGCGCCGAGCGCATCCATGGCGCGCAGGTATTCGATGGCGAGGATGTCGTTCGGCAGTGCGGCGCCGTCCTCGCCGTAGAGCTCCTTGTAAGCGAGCGCGTACACGCGCGTTTTGCCCATGGCGGCGTATGCGGGCTGCCCGAGGTATGCTGCGACTTTGTTTTGCAGCTCGGCACCGTCAAGGCGTGTGCGCACGGTTTGCAGTTTTTCGAGATCGCCGCACTCACTGCCAAAGGCGAGCATGTCCGCACCGATCTTTTCGGCGATCTCCACGCCCGCGCGGGCAAAGATGCTTGCCGGGGCGCAGGAAAAGGGAAAGGGCAGTTCCAAAGCGAGGTCTGCGCCGGCGGCGATCGCCGCCTCGGCGCGGACATAGGGCGGCGCGATGTACGGCTCGCCGCGTTGGGAGAAGATGCCGCCGAGGATCACGGTGATGCACGCGTCGGCGCCGAACGTGCGGCGCAGATGCTCGATCTGATAGGCATGCCCGTTGTGCAATGGGTTGTATTCTGCAATGATCGCGATGTGCATGGCGGCTCTCCTTTCGTGTTTTTTATAGTATAGCACAAAACGATGCGATTTTCCACAAAATACGGTGTGAAAACGAAGGATTCTTCCGCTCCCGCCGATCGCTTGACAAATTTCCTCTTTGCGGGTACAATTTAAGCATCACACCAAAGGAGAATCGCCATGCATCTGAAAATTGCCGTCTGCGACGACGAGGAAAAACAGCTCATCCATATGCGCTCCCTGCTCGAAGCATGGGCAAAGGAGAGGGCACACCTTGCCGAGGTACAGACATTTTCCTCGGCAGAGGCGTTCCTGTTTGCCTACAGCGAGGACAAGAGCTTTGACATTCTGCTGCTCGATATCGAAATGGGCAGGATGAACGGCGTGGAGCTGGCACGAGTGCTGCGCGCCGAGAACGAGCGGTTGCAGATCGTGTTTGTCACGGGGTATGACAAGTACATCGCCGACGGCTACGACGTGATGGCGTTGCACTACCTGATGAAACCCGTCAGCAAGGAAAAGCTTTTTGCCGTGCTCGACCGCGCGGCGCGGCTGCTCTGCGACCGCGAAAAGAACCTTGTGCTCACCGTGAACAAAGCCACCGTCAAGATCGCCCTACATGAGATTACCTACATCGAGGCACTGCAAAACTATGCCGCCATCCACACCGAAACGGCGGAATACAAGGTGAAAATGTCGCTTTCCGCGCTTGAAAAGGAGCTGGACGACGGCTTTTTCCGCACGGGAAAGTCCTACATCGTGGGACTGCGCTACGTCGCTTCGATCGCCAAGACCGAGATCACGCTGGACAGTGGGCAGCGAATCCCGCTCGGGCGCGGACTTTTTGATGCGGCGAACAAAGCGTTTATCAAATTCTATTGAGGTGCGCCATGTTTTGGAACAAGAAGATCAACAAGCAGATCGACGCCTATCAAAGCGATCTGATGGACAAGCACTATGCCGAAGTGGAAAACATGTACAAGAAGATGCGCGGCTGGCGGCACGACTACCGCAACCACATTCAGATGCTGCTGACGCTGATGCGCGACGGGGAATACGACAAGGTCACGGCATACCTCGAAAACCTCGGCGAGGATCTGAACACTGTCGATACCGTGATGAAAACAGGCAACATCATGGCAGACGCGATCATCAACAGCAAAATATCGCTCGCCGCGGCGAACGATATTCCCGTGGACGCGACCGCGTCCATCCCCGTCAAACTGCAAATTTCGGACATCGACCTCTGCGTCATCATCGGCAATCTGCTGGATAACGCGATCGAAGCATCGCTTGCGTTGCCGAAAGGGGAGCGCATGATCCGCATTTACATTGAGATGAAGAAAAACAAGCTCTACATGTCCTTTACCAACCTGACCGCAGGGAAGAAGCTGCAAAAGGAAAACGGCATCTTCCGTTCGACCAAGAGCAGCGGCGCGCACGGCTTCGGGCTGTTGCGCGTGGACGGCATCGTGAAAAAATACGGCGGCTACCTCAGCCGCAACAGCGAAGACGGCGCGTATACAACGGAGATCTTGCTTCCGCAAGGGTAGAAATCGAGAAGATATGTGATCGTAAAGGATCGTTTATGCGGAGTAAAGGAGGCAAATGAATTTCGTAGGGGAGGGGTCTCCCCTCCCGCCGTTTACAAAGCGATTATGGCATTCGCGGGAGGCGAAACGCCTCCCCTACGGCATGCCCATAACTTTGTAACCAATCTTTTGCAATTACAGCCCCTTTCTATACTGTGCATTTCGTCACCGTGGGGAGACGTTTCGTCCCCGAAATGCGCATTTTTTCTTTTTGTGTGCTATGATGAAACCGAAACAAGGGAAGGCGGGTGCAACGATGCGCAAACAAAAAGACAAAAAACCGAAGCCGAAGTACGGCTTTCTTTCCAACATATGGTACATGATCAAGCTGTCGTGGAAGTTCAGCCCGCTGATGATGGTGATCTCGGCTGTGTGCGTGCCGCTGACCGTGGCGACAGGGCCGCTCTCGGCGCTGCTCCCTTCCACCATCGTGGAATATGTCTCGGGCGGGTACAGCGAGCAGCAGCTCCTCTATGTCATCGTGGGTCTCGCACTCGCACTCTTTGCCGTCACCATGACCAAAAAGGTCTTGGAGGCGTATAACGAACCAAGATCTTTCCATAATCGATTGATGTTCATGCGCATGATCGATAGCAAAGTCTTGGAATGCGACTATTATAAGTTGGAAGATCCCGATTTTAGGATGAAGCGGCAAAAGGCTGTTGGGCTAACCAATCGGAATAACACGATCTCCGAGAAGATCTTTTCGCATTTGACAAATATTTTTTCCAATACTTTTGGTTTGCTTACCTATTCTATCTTGATTTGGTCGTTATCACCGATTATTGTAATCGTGCTGGTAGTTTGCACGATCGTGCAGTACTACACAAGCAAAATGAATGCCGATTGGGTACATAAAAACAAAGAACACTGGTACGATAAAGATCGCCGTATTCGATACATCCTCGATCAGCAAGGGGATCTGCAGTTGGCAAAAGACATTCGGCTATACGGCATTGCGGGATGGTTTGACCGTCTGTACAGAACTTTGCTCGGTGAGCGCGTAGACTGGAGCCGCAAGATGCAAAAACGCGAATTTGCGTGCGGCTTTTTAGATTCCTTCTTTGATCTTTTGCGAAGCAGTCTTGCATACGGTATTTTGATCTATCAGATCGCATCGGGGGATCTTTCCGCTTCGCAATTTGTTTTCTATTTTGCATTGATCGGACAATATTCCGTATACCTTTTCGGGATCATCAAAACCTATAACACCATGTATGAACAAACGCTCGGTGTTACCGATTTTCGTGAACTCATGGACGATGAGGACAAGCTGAACCACGGCGAGGGCATCCCGTTTCCGCAAGGCGCGCCCGACATCGAATTTCAAAATGTCTCCTTCCGCTATCCGAACGCCGAAAAGGACACACTGCAAAACATCTCCTTTCACATTCGCGGCGGCGAGAAGATCGCCATTGTAGGTCTCAACGGCGCGGGCAAGACCACGCTGATCAAGCTGCTCTGCGGCTTGTACATGCCCACGGGCGGCAAGATCCTCGTCGGCGGCAACGAGCTTTCTAAGTATAATATTGAGGAGTATTACAGACATATTGCTGCTGTGTTTCAGCAGATCGAACTGCTGCCGCTCTCCATTGAGGATAACATCGTTTTCGATGCCGAGGACGCGGACAGAGAGGAAAAGCTTGCGCGCGTTTTGGAGCTATCGGGACTTGCCGAAAAGGTGAACCAACTGCCAAACGGCGCGAAAACCAAGTTTGACCGCACGCTGTATGCCGACGCCGTAGACTTTTCGGGCGGCGAAAAGCAGAAGCTGGCACTGGCGCGCGCCGTATACAAGGATGCGCCCATTGTCGTCCTCGACGAGCCGACCAGTGCGCTCGACCCGATCGCGGAAAACGAGATCTATCACAAGTACAACGACCTCACGGCGCATGCTACCTCGGTCTTCATCTCGCACAGGCTTGCATCCACGCGTTTTTGCGACCGCATTTTCTTCCTGGAAAACGGAGCGATCGCCGAGTGCGGCAGCCATGACGAGCTGATGCGGCAGGGCGGCAAATACGCCGCGCTGTACGCGGTGCAGAGCAAGTACTACAAAGAGGAGGTGGCGAAATGAAAGCATTGCTTGCCGATCTCAAAATGTTTGTCAAAACCGCACGGCATATCGAATCGCTGTGCAGAGGAAATCTTTTTTTAAAACTGATTTCCGCAATACTGGATTCCGTACAGCCATTTGTCAATATTTACATGTCGGCAAAGATTGTGGATATGCTGCTGTCGGGTTTTCCTATGGAAGAAATACTCGTCTATGTCGGTATTACGGTAGGACTACATTTTTCCATCAATATGTTAAACCGCTTGCTATGGTATTTTATCCGTGTTCGAGATAATCTTCTGAATAATAACTATAGTCGATCCAAAAAAGCGAAAGTTGCAGAACTGGACTATGATCTCGTGGATAATGTCGAAACGCAGAAAACTCTGAATAAAATTTTTCAGCACGAAAATGTGAACAACGGCGGTATCCTGTTGTTTTATTACAATGCACCCAATTTGATCCACCAGATTTTTACCGTTATTTTTTCGGTGGCAATGACATTTTCGCTCTTTGTTTCGCCGTATCCTTATGTTGGTTCGGGCGTTACAAAATATGTGGTTACGCCGTATTTTGGCGCTTTTGTTCTTTTGCTTTGTGTGATTTCTGTTTGGATCAGTGTACATTGCAGTACGAAACGAGCGCATTATGCTACAAATGAGTGGCAAAAATTCACATTTTGCAATCAGTTCCTTTCTTCAATTTTTACAGTGATGTATGCAGCCGCCGGTTCTATGCAAGTGCGTATTTATAATCAGAAAAAACGATTGTTAGATGCATTGCATGTAAACGCAAAAATGGCAGATGCAATCGGAGAGAACATTTCTCGCTATCAGTTAAAACACGAAACAATTATTATGGGTATAACGGAGACTGTAATGCAGATCGTGCTGTATACCTTTGCGGGACTCGGTGCACTGGTGGGGCGTTTCTCGGTCGGTTCGATTGTAAAGTATATCAGTTCGATCTTGCAATTTACAAATGCAGTTGCGGCTTTTGTAAGCATCCTTGAGCTTTTGCGCTACAACAACGCAATGTCTAAGGTTTACTTTGACTTCATCGAGACGCCGTCGCATATGTATCAGGGGTCGCTGACGGTGGAAAAGCGGAGCGACCGCAACTACAATGTCGAATTCCGCGATGTGTCCTTCCGCTATCCGAACACCGATTTCTGGGCGCTGCGCCATGTTGATCTCAAATTCAACATCGGCGAAAAGCTCGCCGTGGTCGGCATGAACGGCTCGGGCAAGACTACCATGATCAAGCTCATGTGCCGTCTCTACGATCCCACCGAGGGGCAGATCTTCCTTAACGGCATCGACATCCGCAAGTACGATTACAAGGAATACATGTTGATCTTCTCGGTCGTGTTTCAGGACTTCAAGCTGTTCGCATTCACCCTCGGCGAAAACGTGGCAACGGGCACCGAATATGACGAGGAGCGTGTAAAGGCATGCCTTGTCGAAGCCAACTTCGGTGACCGCCTTGCCACGCTGGAAAAGGGCACAAAAACCTATCTCTACCGCAACTTTGAAAAGGACGGCGTGGAGATCTCGGGCGGCGAGGCGCAGAAGATCGCGCTGGCGCGCGCACTGTACAAGGACGCGCCGTTCATCATCCTTGACGAGCCGACCGCCGCGCTCGACCCCATCGCCGAAGCCGAGGTGTACTCCAACTTCAACAAGATCGTCGGGGACAAGACCGCCATCTACATCAGCCACCGCCTGTCCTCCTGCCGCTTCTGCGACAAGATCGCCGTGTTCGACCGCGGCAGCATCGTGCAGGTCGGCACGCACGATGAGCTTGTTGCAGATGTGAACGGCAAGTATCACGAGCTCTGGAACGCCCAGGCGCAGTATTACTCGGACAAAAAAGAGGGATGCATAGCGCCCCTCGGGATGGTGGAGAAATGATTGGCTGCAAGGTTATTGATATACCGTAGGGGAGGCGTTTCGCCTCCCGAAAAGCATCGGTGCGATATTGTAACGGCGGGAGGGGAAACCACTCCCCTACATTCATTTGTTGCCATCCTTGCCCCTAAACCACCATTTATACTGCCTTCGGATAAGTTTTTTTGTCGTTTTCCTTGAATTTGGGAAAAGCAGGGTGTATAATGGAATAGTTAACAATTCTGTAAATATTTTTCGGAGGTACTATACAATGAATGTACTGGTTGTAAATGCCGGTTCCAGCTCGCTGAAATATCAGCTGTTTGACACCACCGCAGGCGTGGTCAGAGCAAAAGGTCTTTGCGAGAGAATCGGTATCGACGGCAAAATCAAGCACACCAATCTGGAAAACGGCGCGGTATATGAGACGGAGATCGCAATGCCCAATCATACCGTTGCAACCAAGATCGTTATCGACGCGCTCACGAGCGCAGAATACGGCAGCGTAAAGGACATGGCTGAGATCGAGGCAGTCGGTCACAGAGTCGTGCACGGCGGTGCATACTTCTCGGAGTCCGTGCTTGTTACCGATGAAGTCATGGCAAAGCTGGAACTCTGCCGCGACCTCGCTCCCCTGCATACCCCTGCGCACATCATGGGTATCGAGGGCTGCACCGAGGCTATGCCCGGCACGCCCCAAGTGCTCGTATTTGACACCGCGTTCCACACGGCTTCCATGCCCGAGAAGGCATATGTTTACCCCGTCAGCTACGACATGTACGAGAAGTATGCGGTTCGCCGTTACGGCGCACACGGTACCTCGCATCGCTATGTTGCGGGCGAGTGCGTAAAGCTGCTCGGCGGCAAGGCTGAGGGCACCAAGATCATCACCTGCCACCTCGGCAACGGTTCTTCGATCTCGGCTGTCAAGGACGGCAAGGTCATCGACACCTCGATGGGCTTCACGCCTCTTGCAGGTATCGAGATGGGTACGCGCTGCGGCGACATCGACCCCGCGATCGTTCCCTACATTATGAACAAGACCGGCATGACTCCCGATGAAGTCAACAACTACATGAACAAGAAGTGCGGCTTCCTCGGCGTATCCGGCATTTCCTCCGACTGCCGCGACGTTTGCGCAGCAGCAAAAGAGGGTAACCACCGCGCACAGCTCGCGCTCGACATCGTTGTATACGAGATCCAGAAGTTCATCGGCGCTTACACCGTTGCCATGGGCGGTCTCGATGCGATCGTATTCACCGCAGGTATCGGCGAGAACGACTCCGCAATGCGTGCAAACGTCTGCAAGGGACTCGAGTTTATGGGCGTAGACTTCGACGCGGAAAAGAACGCGAACCGTTACAGCACCGCGACCGAGATTTCCAAGCCCGACTCCAAGGTCAAGGTATTCATGATCCCCACCAACGAGGAGTTGGTCATTGCCAAAGACACAGAAGCTATTGTTAAGGCTCTGTAAGACAACAAACAAAAGTTTCGGAAACGCTGTCTGAACCGAGGTCGGCGAATCCGCCTTTGGCGGAGTCGGGACGCGTCGGAACCGAAAGCCATCAAACAGCAGACGGTCAGAGACGCGTTAGATACCGAAGCTATTGTTAAGGCTCTGTAAGACAATAAACAAAAGTTTCGGAAACGCAGCCTGAACCGAGGCTGGCGAATCCGCCTTTGGCGGAGTCGGGACGCGTCGGAACTGAAAGCCATCAAACAGCAGCCGGTCAGAGACGCGTTGGATACCGAAGCTATTGTTAAGGCTCTGTAAGACAACATAAAACTACATAAGCAACGATCCTCCTGCATATGTGGGAGGATTTTTGTATATTTATTCATTTTTAGCTGAATTTCACAAGTTTCGTGTATTTTTATTGAGAAAATATAGAATTTTCCCTTGACAACTGTTCGGTGATACACTATAATGTGTTTAAAGCAAAACATTTGCCCGCCTTTGCCCGCGTAATGCGTGGACGAGGGTAAATCTATTTTGTTGAGGTACATAACTATGAAAAAATTCACAGCGATTCTTTTGACAGTACTTCTCGCAGTTTCGATGTTTGCATTCGTCGGCTGCGAAAAGACAGGCGATGATGTTTATACCATCGGTATTGTTCAGCTCGTGCAGCACGATGCGCTTGACCAGGCTACCGAGGGCTTCAAGGCTGCTCTTATTGAGAAGCTCGGCGCCGACAAGGTTTCTTTCGACTATCAGAATGCATCGGGCGATGTTGCAACCTGCTCCACTATCGTGGACAAGTTCGTTACCAACAATGTTGACCTGATCATGGCTAACGCTACGCCCGCAGTTCAGGCTGCAAAAGAGGCAACCGCTACTATCCCGATCGTCGGCACTTCGGTTACCGACTATGCGGCATCCAAGCTCGTTGACTCCAACGAAAAGCCCGGCGGCAACGTTACCGGTGCTTCGGATATGAACGCTGTTACCAACCAGATGGAGCTGGTGAAGACCTTCGCTCCCAATGCTAAGAACGTTGGTATCGTATACTGCTCCGCAGAGGACAACTCCAAGCTGCAGTTTGAAGAGGCAAAGGGCGTTTTTGAGGCTGCAGGCTACACCGTTACCGGTTATGCAGTTGCAGACGTAAACGAACTGGTTGCTGTTATCGACACCGCTGTCAAGGACAACGATGTTCTCTATGAGCCCACCGACAACCTCGTTGCTGCAAACATGGAAGTTATTAAGAACGCGGCTGTTCCCGCAGGCGTTCCGGTCATCTGCGGCGAAGAGTCCATGTGTCTTGCAGGCGGCGTTGCTTCTTACAGCGTAAACTACTACAGCGTAGGCTATGAGGCTGGTCTGATGGCTTACGAGATCCTCGTAAACGGCAAGAACCCTGCCGAGATGCCCATCAAGATCTTCACGGCAGACGAGCTCACCCTCATCCAGAACAAGGACGTTATGGCTGAGATGAATATCACGCCTATCGAATAATTACGTACACAAGTTTATGAATTCATAAGGGGCGAAACGCCCCTTATGAATTTTTGCGTATCAAGACATGTCAAGAGGTATTTATGGATTTTTTGATTTCGATGTTTAACAGCCTGCCCGGCGTTGCGGCAGAGGGACTGTTTTACGGCATTTTCGCGCTCGGCGTATACATTACGTACAAGATCCTCGATGTCGCCGATCTGACCGTTGACGCTTCGATCGTTACGGGCTGTGCGGTCACCACGATCTGCATTTTGTACGGTGTAAACTCGCTGGTAGCTGTGTTTATCGCTTTCCTTGCGGGTATGATCGCAGGTGCGCTTACCGGATTTTTCCACACGTTTTTGAAGATTCCTGCGATCCTTGCAGGTATTTTGTCGCAGTTTTCGCTGTATACTATCAACATGATCATTATGGGTATGCAGTCGTATCTGGATACGACCGGTACGACCAAGGCGCTGATCCCCATGTCGCCCACGGCGTATGCCAGCGTTTCCAAGTTCTCGCTCATCGTTTCTTCGCGCGATAAGATCTCGGCAATGGTCGTCGGTTTTGTTTTTGTAATTGCGATCATCGCGCTGCTTTACTGGTTCTTCGGCACAGAGTTCGGCTGCTCGCTGCGTGCGACGGGTGCAAACCCCAAGATGGCGCGCGCACAGGGCATCAATACGAATTTTGCGACCGTGTTCGGTCTGATGTTCTCCAACGGCTTTGTCGCGCTGGCAGGCGGACTTCTGGCACAGTATACCGGCGGTTCCAATATCACGTTCGGTGCGGGTGCGATCGTTATCGGCCTTGCCTCGGTGGTTATCGGCGAAGTACTTTGCAGCGCGTTTTTCAAAAAGGGCGCAAACTTTGCCGTGCGGCTCACTTTTGTCGTAGTCGGCTCTTTGATCTATTCTTTGATCAAGCGTTTTGTTATCAATGTCGGTCTCGATACCAACTTCCTCAAGCTGATCTCGGCTGTGATCGTCGCGATCTTCCTGTCGGCACCGAACTTCAAGAATTCGTTCGTCCGCAAGGGCACAAAGAAGGGGGCGTAAGCTATGCTGGAACTGAAAAATGTCTGCAAGACCTTCTATGCGGGTACGGTCAACGAGCGCGTTGCGCTGAATGACGTATCCCTTACGCTCAGCGACGGCGACGTTGTCACCATCATCGGCGGCAACGGCGCGGGTAAGTCTACGCTGCTGAACATGGTTTCGGGTACGCTGCCCGTGGATGCGGGACAAGTCCTCATCGACGGCGTAGATATTACAAACTACCCCGAGCATAAGCGTGCAAAATTCCTCGGCAGAGTCTTCCAGGATCCCATGACGGGTACGGCGGCAAGCATGGGTATTGACGAAAATCTCGCGCTTGCACTGCGCCGCGGCAAACACCGCGGTCTCGGCTGGGGCATTACCAAAAAGGAGCGCGCGGAGTTTTCCAAAAGACTGGAAGAATTCGGTCTCGGTCTGGAAAGCCGCATCACCGCGAAGGTCGGTCTGCTTTCGGGCGGTCAGCGTCAGGTGCTTACGCTCTTGATGGCTACGCTGAAAAAGCCGAAGCTGCTGCTGCTCGACGAGCATACCGCAGCGCTTGACCCTAAGACTGCAAAGATCGTGCTGGAGGCTACGGACAAGATCATCCGTGAGGACAATCTCACTGCGATGATGATCACGCATAACATGCACGACGCGATCACCTACGGCAACCGTCTCATTATGATGATGGACGGACGCATTATTTATGATGTTGCGGGTGAGGAGAAAAAATCCCTCACCGTGCCCGACCTGCTCAAAAAGTTTGAGGAGTATTCGGGCGGCAGCTTCGCCAATGACCGCATGATGCTGAGCAAGTAATAGAGAAGAACCGGACGGCAAGTCCGGTTCTTTTTGGCTATGGCAGAAAAACGGAGGTTTAGCGATACAACGGCGTTAAACCGCATTTGTAGGGCGCGACGTCCCCGACGCGCCGTTTTGCTGCGGTTCATGCGGCGCGCCGGAGGACATAGCGACCTGCGGTCGCATTCGCGCCCTACAAGATAAAAGAATCAGCAGTCCGTGTGAACTGCTGATTTTTGTTAATTTTACAGGACTGTTTGCGACGGAACCCAAAGTAGGGTGTGCAGTCGGCTAGAGTCGCATTTTATACAGTAAGGTCTCTTCTTGCGATCTCGTCTGCGGCCTTGCTGATGAAATCTGCAACCGACATATCGGTGGTCTCCTGTTTGCGGTTACGAACCGAAACGGTGTTGTTTGCTACCTCGTTGTCGCCGATGATGAGCATATAGGGGATACGCTGCATTCTCGCGTCGCGGATCTTATAGCCGATGGTCTCGTTGCGTCCGTCGAGCTCAACACGCATGCCGAGTGCTTCCAGCTTGGCTTTGAGCGCTTCGGAGTACTCTACATGTGCATCGGTGATGGGCAGAATGCGGATCTGCGTGGGAGCCATCCACAGCGGCAGTGCGCCTGCGTACTTCTCGAGGATCAGTGCGAGGGTACGCTCATAGCAGCCGAGCGAGGTACGGTGGATGATGTAGGGGATCTTCTGCTGTCCGTCGCTGTCGGTGTATTCCATACCGAACTTCTTTGCCAGCAGCATGTCGATCTGCAGGGTGATGAGCGTGTCTTCCTTGCCGTGTACGTTCTTGATCTGGATATCGAGCTTCGGACCGTAGAACGCTGCCTCGTCGATACCGATCGTGTATTTCAGACCGATGTTGTCGAGGATCTGCTTCATGGTGCTCTGTGCTTCTTCCCACTGCTCGGGCGTACCCTCGTACTTATCGGTACGCTTCGGATCCCACTGCGAGAAGCGGAAGGAGCAGTCTTCTTTCAGACCCACTGCATCGAGCATGAACATTGCGAGGTCAAGGCATCCGCGGAACTCCTCTTCGAGCTGCTCGGGGCGCAGGATATAGTGTCCCTCGGAAATGGTGAACTGGCGAACGCGGATCAGACCGTGCATTTCGCCCGAATCCTCGTTGCGGAACAGGGTAGAGGTCTCGGTCAGGCGCATCGGCAGGTCACGGTAGGAGCGCTTCTTGTTGAGGAATACCTGGTACTGGAAGGGGCAGGTCATCGGGCGGAGTGCGAAGCACTCTTTTTCCTCATCATAGGGATCGCCGAGGATGAACATACCGTCGAGGTAGTGATCCCAGTGACCCGAAATGCGGTACAGGTCTCTCTTTGCCATGAGCGGCGTTTTGGTGAGCAGGCAGCCGCGGCGCTGTTCCTCGTCCTCAACGAAACGCTGGAGCAGCTGAATGGTGCGTGCGCCCTTGGGCAACAGGATCGGCAGACCCTGACCGACAGAGTCCACGGTGGTGAAGTATTCAAGCTCGCGACCGATCTTGTTGTGGTCGCGCTTCTTGGCTTCCTCCATTGCTTCGAGGTGGGCATTCAGCATTTCCTTCTTCGGGAATGCGGTGCCGTAAACGCGCTTGAGCATCTTGTTTTCGCTCTTGCCCTCCCAGTATGCACCGGTGCACTGCAGCAGCTTGAATGCTTTGATCGCGCCGGTTGCAAAGAGGTGCGGGCCTGCGCAGAGGTCTACGAAGTCGCCCTGCTTGTAGAAAGAGATTTCCTCGCCCTCGGGGACGCGGTCGATCAGCAGTACCTTGTAGGGCTCGTCCTTTTCTTCCATCAGCTTCTTTGCCTCGTCGCGGGGCAGGGTGAAGCGCTCGAGCTTGAGGTTTTCTTTGACGATCTTCTTCATCTCGCCCTCGATAGCAGTCAGCATTGCCGCGTCAAAGGGAAGATCGCTGTCAAAGTCGTAGTAAAAGCCGTTGGCAACTGCGGGGCCGATGGTCAGCTTGGTCTCGGGGTAGAGACGCTTGACCGCCTGCGCAAGCACGTGGGATGCCGTGTGCCAGAAGGTCTTTTTGCCTTCCTCGTCCTCGAAGGTGTGCAGCGTTACGTCGCAATCTGCATCGAGGGGCGCGGTCAGACCGACTACCTCTCCGTTGACCGTAGCGCAGAGTACCTCGCGGCTGATAATGCCCGCAGCAGCGGCTGCGTCATACACGGTCGTTCCGTTTTCCACAGCGGCAACTTCGCCGCTCGAAAATTTAACCGAAATCATTGTTGGTTTCCTCCTGATTGGTTTATATTTTAAATTTTATATTAGCAATTTTAGCGATCGGGTTTTGGTAGGCGAAGATTGCCTTTTGGGGGCACATTTCCTGACAGCAGTAGCAGCCGATGCATTTGTCGTAGTCGTAGACCGGTGGCTTGCCTTTCTTTGGAAAGTGCAGGGCGCCGCCCTCAACAGGGCAGCTCTTTACACAGATGCCGCACTTGACGCAGAGATCCTTGTGGATCTTGGGGCGGCGGCGGATCAGCTTTTTGAAATGCTTCAAATAGGAGATCTCGCCCCTGTCCTCGGGCGCACGGTAGACGTCAAAGGTTTTGTCGCCGTATTTTGCCTGTGCCTCGGCAACGGTGAGGCTGCCGCTCGGGGTGACAACTTCGATCTCGTCCGCGTTGCATGTACCCACGCCGCGCGCGCTGCCGATCACGTTGGTGGGTACCAGCGTCGGATCGAGGTAGACCAGCGAGGCAAAGACGGTGTCCAGCGCGATCGGATCGGTCGAGGCGAGGATCACGCCCATTTGTTTCGGCGTGCCCGATTGGGGGCCGTTGCCCTCCATCGCCACGATGCCGTCCATCACATGCAGCCGCGCGGGCAGCATGCAGTTGAGATCAGCGAGCATCTTGGCAAACTCTACCGAGTTCGGGAATTTGACATGCGACGCGCCCTTGTTGAGCCCGAACACGCAGCCGAACAGGTTCTTCTGCGCGCCCGTGATGCGCTCGAGCATGTGCGTTTTCATTTTGCAGATGTTGATGATGCCGTCGGCATCCGGCACCGCGTTTGCGAGGATAAATTCTTTTGCAACTTTTCCGCCTGCATAGGGGGTTCGCTTGCCGCCCGAGAAGTCCGCTTGGGGGATGCCGAGCTCCTCGGCAACGGCGGCAATGCCGCACTCCTTGGCGTTGCCGTGCGGATCACCGTGTCCGGGCGAGTCGCCGTAGGACAGATGTTTGTATCCGTGTGCGAGCAGGTATTTTGCCACGCCGCCAAATACAGCGGGATGCGTGGTGCACGCCTTTTCCACGGGCGTCTTTGCCAAAAGGTTGGGCTTGAGCAGGAGCTTTTCTTCTTTATTTATAAGTGTCTCCACGCCGCCGACAAGCTCGATCGCCGTTTCGACCGCGTCTGCCGCCTGCGCGTAGGCATCGCAGGGAACAAGAGCAACTTTGACCATAAAAACTCCTTTCATATTGTAATGGCAATATCGTAGGGGAGGGGTTTCCCCTCCCGTGTATACGACATCGCACCTTGGTTTGCGGGAGGCGGAACGCCTCCCCTACATGGGGTGCGCGTTATGTTGCAAACAAAAACACCCCGACGGCATTTGCCGTCGGGGTGCAAAGATCTTTTTGCACGGTTCCACCCGCGTTTTTCACTCTTGGGAAAATAAAATTGTCGCGGACTTGCACCGCAGGGGAAGTGGTACCCGTTTCCCTTTTCCGAAGAGCCTTGCAGCCCATGGACTCTCTCTCTGTACGGTGATTTTGAAAACGGACATGTCTTTTCCTATATTACAAACCGATTATAGACCGCAAAAACAAATTTGTCAAGCGGAATTTTTCGGTACTTACTTACAGTTGTGCTTTTTTGCGGCGATTATACTCAGAGCGGGGGTTGACAAACTCGCGCCAGTTGAGGTCGCCGCGGTCGAGTGCGCAGATCAGCACTTCGGCGGTGGCAATATTGGTGGCAACGGGCACGTTATGCACGTCGCACAGGCGCAGGAGCTGGTGCTCCCCTTCGTCATACTCCGCCTTCGGAACGGTATCGCGGAAGTAGAGCAGGACGTCTATTTCGTCGTAGGCAACACGGGAAGCAATCTGCTGCTCGCCGCCGGTCTCACCGGGAAGCAGCTTTTCGATCGCAAGTCCAGTGGCTTCGGAAATGTATTTGCCGGTCGTCTGTGTCGCACAGAGATTATGCTTGGACAGAATGCCGCAGTAGGCAATACAAAACTGGGTCATCAACTCTTTTTTGGTGTCACTTGCGATGATCGCTATATCCATTGTTCTCCCATCCTTTACTATATAATGATATAAACAGAGGCTAATTGAATAAGAATTTATCGCGCTTGATCCCGCGAAAGCCTTTCAGCAGCGGGACATTCTCGCCGCAAAGGCGTCTTGCGATGTTCTCAAATGCGGTGCGGCAATTGCTCTTTTTGCCGTCAAACACGCTCTTGCCCTCCTCGCTGAGCAGGGAGAGGCGAGCGTCCATGGGGACGATGCCGAGAAGCGGTGTACGCGTGCGGTCGATCATCTCGATGATGCCGGCACGCTTTGCAAGGTTTTCTACCTGTGTATCAAAGCCGTTGATAATGAGGTACTGCTCGTCCACTTTTTTCTCATCGAGCAGCATGCCGCTCTTTTCTGCGGCGCGAATGGCTGTGGGGGTCTGCGAGGAAACGATCAGCGCCGTGTCGCACGCGGGTGCGGCGATCGCTACCGATTCATGCGCGCCGCCCGAGGTATCCACGAGGATAAAGTCGAAGGCAAGCGTTTCCTCCAGCTTGTCGAGCGCGGCTGCAAAGCTTTGCTCCGTGGCGTCGCCCTCGTAGCGGAAGGGGGCGCCGATAAAAGCGAGATTCAGATGGTTCGGATGCAGATGCACGACCGATGCGCAATCGGCACGGCCGCTTGTCAGGTCGCAGATGTCGTAGATCAGGTCATCCTGCATGCCGAGCATGAGGTCGAGCGAACGGTTGCCGAGGTCAAAGTCGATGAGCAGGGTACGCTTTCCCATGGCGGCAAGCGCCGTGGCAACGCCGATGCTGACAGTGGATTTTCCGACGCCGCCTTTGCAGGAAGTTATGAGTATTCTGCTCAAGCTGCGTCACCTCCGACAAGCGTTCTGTAGAATTACAAACTACAGAGACAGTATACCACAAATTTTCTACCTCTGTCAATAAAAAAACAATCATTCCTTGTCTACTTTTTACAGGAAAACAAATATATAGTGCACAGAAGTACATATTTCGTTAAAATTTTTACAAATTTACACTCTTCTCTTGTAAAATGAAAAGATGTAGTGTATAATATTTAAGATTTAATTCCCAAAGCAACGGAGGATTTCGTTTTGATCAAGGAAAGTATTGAAAAGATTATCGGGTATGATAAAGAGGTCGGCGAAGCCATCCTCCAGGAATATGAGAGACAGAAGAACGGCATCGAGCTGATCGCGTCCGAAAACGTTGTGTCCGACGCGGTACTGCTTGCGGCAGGCTCGATCCTGACCAACAAGTACGCGGAGGGCTATCCCGCACACCGCTATTACGGCGGATGTCAGTGCGTGGACGTTGCCGAGAATCTTGCCATCGAGCGCGCAAAGCAGCTGTTCGGTGCAGAGCATGTCAATGTGCAGCCGCACAGCGGTGCGCAGGCAAATACCGCAGTGTATTTCGCCCTGCTGCAGCACGGCGACACCGTTATGGGCATGAACCTTGCACACGGCGGTCACCTCACGCACGGCAGCCCCGTCAACTACTCGGGCAAGAGCTATAATTTCGTTCCTTACGGTGTAGATGCCGAGACCGGTCGCATCGACTACAACGAGTTTGAGAGACTGGCAAAGGAATGCAAGCCGAAGCTGATCGTTGCAGGTGCGTCGGCATACCCCCGCATCATTGATTTTGAGAGAATGGCAAAGGTCGCGCACGACGTCGGCGCGCTCTTTATGGTCGATATGGCGCACATCGCGGGTCTGGTTGCGGCGGGACTCCATCCCTCGCCCGTGCCCTATGCCGATATCGTCACCACCACTACGCACAAGACGCTGCGCGGTCCGCGCGGCGGTATGATCCTCTGCCGTGAAGAGCTCGGCAAGGCGATCGACAAGGCGATCTTCCCCGGCACGCAGGGCGGTCCGCTCATGCACATCATTGCTGCTAAGGCAGTGTGCTTGGGCGAGGCACTGAAGCCGGAGTTCAAGGTATACCAGAAGCAGATCGTGGACAATGCGGCAGTGCTTGCCGAAACGCTTGCAGCCGAGGGCTTTGACCTCGTTTCGGGCGGCACCGACAACCACCTCATGCTGCTCGATCTGCGCAGCATGGGCATCACCGGCAAGGAGCTTGAAGCGCGTCTCGACAGCGTGCACATCACCGCGAACAAGAACGCGATCCCGAACGACCCCGAAAAGCCGTTTGTCACCAGCGGCGTCCGCATCGGTACGCCTGCGGTTACCAGCCGCGGCATGGGCACCGAGGAGATGAAGGTCATCGGTCATCTGATCGGTCTGTGCGCAAAGGACTATGTGGCGCAGGCGGACTACATCCGCGCCGAGGTCGCAAAGCTCTGCGAGAAGTTCCCCCTGTTTGATTAAGTTAAAAAAATAATTTGCAGCTATACAGAAAGGAAGAGTGTGGCTATGAAAGATTTTAAAAGAATCGGTATTCTGACTTCGGGCGGCGATGCCCCCGGTATGAACGCAGCGATCCGAAGCGTTGTTCGTACGGCGATCTCCCGCGGAGTGGAATGTATGGGTATTTACCGCGGTTATCGCGGACTGATCGATGGCGATATCAAGCTGCTCGATATGCGTTCGGTCTCCAATATCATCAACCACGGCGGAACCGTGCTGTATTCCGACCGCTGCCCCGAGTTTAAGACCGAAGAGGGCATGAACGAGGCGATCGCAAACTGCCGCCGCTTCGGCATTGACGGTATCGTTGCCATCGGCGGTGACGGTACTTTCCGCGGTGCGACTGACCTGACCGAGCATGGTATCCCCTGCGTGGCTCTGCCCGGCACCATCGACAACGATATTACTTCTACCGATTATTCCATCGGTTTTGATACCGCTGTCAACACGACCATCGAGATGGTAGACCGTCTGCGCGATACCTGTGAGTCGCATGCAAGATGTAATGTCGTTGAGGTCATGGGTCGTGATGCGGGTGACATCGCGCTGGAGACGGCGATCGCCGTCGGTGCTAGTGCCGTTGCCATCAAGGAGATCCCCTTCCATGAAGAGGCAGTGCTCGAGGATCTGCGTATCTCCCGTGAAAGGGGCAAGAGAAACTTCATCATCGTTGTTTCGGAGGGCGTTCCCGGCTATGCCGAAAAGCTGACCAAGACCGTCGAGGAAAAGACCGGTATCGAGACGCGCTTTGCTCGTTTCGCACACGTTGTCAGAGGCGGTTCCCCCACGCTGCGCGACAGAATGCTGGGTTCCCGCGTCGGCGCATATGCCGTTGAAAAGTTGCTTGAGGGCAGAAGCAACCTTGTCATCTGCGAGCGCAAGGGCGAGATCGTTTCCATGGATATCGGCGAGGCACTGATCCTGGACCGTATGTACAAAGATAAGCTGAAAGAGGGCGATCTGGAGAAGTTTTCGCCTGAAACCGTTGCCAAAATGCGCGACTTCTGCAAGCAGAAGTTCGATGCATTCAAGAAGCTGTACGACCTCGCATACGAAATTTCGAGATAACAATACCCGAAAAGTTTGTTGTTGACAAAAATTAAAAAGGTGCTATAATGGATTCGCAAGAGGGCAAAGGTGTCGGAACGAAACACCTTTGCCCTTTGCAACTTTTTCACAGTAAGAAGGAAGATTATGAGTAAAAAAAGGAAAATCATTTCTCTTGCCGTATGGCTGAGTCTTGTTTTCGCATCGCTCATAGGCGTGTTCTTAACCGACGGGATGGAGAATTCCGAGTCCGTCCGCGAGATCATGCGAGATGCAGTGTTGCATGAAAGCAATAAGATCAGCCTGTTCGGTCTCCTCGAAGTCAATCCCGCGGTGATCTCCGCCTTTACCGTCACAGGGATACTTCTCGTTTTCGCACTGATCGTGCGGATCTTTGTCATCCCGAAATTTAAGCGTATTCCGGGAAGATTCCAGATGCTCTTAGAGGAGCTGGTGCGGTTCTTTGACGGACTTGCAAAGTCGAACAGCCCGCACCGCAACGCCTTTCTCGGTGCGTACATCTTCGCTGCCGGCGTGTATATCTTCGTCGGCACAATCTTTGAGCTGTTCGGCGTGCAGGCGGTGACCACGCACGGGTATCCGATGGCGCTGCCCGCACCGCTCTCGGATATCAACGCGGCGATCGCGCTCGGATGCATGTCCTACCTTGCCATCCTGTCGGGCGGCATCGCGGCAAACGGCATCAAGGGTGTCGGCAAAACGCTCAAAGAGTTCTCGCTGCCCATATCCATGAGCTTCCGTCTGTTCGGCGCACTGCTCAGCGGCTTGCTCGTCACCGAGCTTGTCTACTACTATTCGACGCTCAGCTTTGTTCTGCCCGTTGTAGTGGCCGTACTGTTCACCCTGCTGCACGCTTTGATCCAGACCTACGTGCTGACCATGCTGACCTCGCTGTTCTACGGTGAGGTATCCGAGGTACACGCACCAAAGCCGAAAAAGAATAAAGCGAACGCAAAAGCAAATTAACACAATTGATTAAGGAGACATATAAAATGAAAACTGTAAAGAATCTTACCAAATATCTTGTACTTGCACTTGTATTGACCATGCTTTTCGGAGCATTTTCCATGGGTGTCGGCGCTGCCGATGAGGCAGAGGCGCTGGCTACCGTGACCGAAACGGCTGAAGCCGCAGCGGGTAGCGTTTCGGGCATGAAGGCTCTTGCCGCAGCGATCACGATGGGTCTTGCCGCAGCCGCAGGTGCGCTCGGCATGGGCATGGCGATCGCAAAGTCGGTAGAGGGCATCTCCCGCCAGCCCGAAGCAGAGGGCAAGATCAGAACCTCGCTGATGCTCGGTCTTGTATTCGTGGAGACCGCGATCATTTACGCGCTGATCATCGCCGTACTGATCATCTTTGTACTGTAAGACCTCTGTTCGAAGAAAAGGAAGGTGTAATCCATGGCAATACCGCTTAACATAGATTGGCAGCAGATCCTTCTGCACGTGTTCAACTTCGTGATCCTGGCGGGCGGCTTGTATTTTCTTCTGTACAGCCCGGTTAAGAAGTTCATGGCAAAGAGAGATGAGCAGTACCGCAAGATGGACAGCGATGCAAACGAAAAACTCGCCTCCGCATCTGCACTGGAGCAGCAGGCGAAGGAACGCCTCGACCATGTAGAGGACGAGATCATGGAAAAACGCGTCAAAGCGGAAGCGGAACTCGACAAGTATTCCGCCGCACAGATGCAGGAAGCCAATGCCAAGGCTGAGAAGATCATCGCCGATGCCAAGAAGACCGCCGCCGAGGAGCGACAGACCATCCTCAACGGCGCCGACCGCGAGATCCTCAATATTACCAAAACGCTGGCGGCAAAAATGATGCATGCAAACACGGATGCCGCATACGAACAATTCCTCGATATAGCGGAAAGGGATGCGCAAAATGACAAGTAATTCGGAAAAACGCACAGCAAAGCTTTACAGTGCCACCGCTCCGAAAAAGGAATATCTGGATCGCTTCGTCGCGTTTGTGAAGAGCAAGTACGGCGAGGACACCGCATTTGTATGGGTGAAGGATGTGTCGCTCGGCAACGGCTTCCGTCTGGAGGTCGGTGCGCATATTTACGACTGGACCGAAAAGGGCTTGCTTTCGCAGTTCCAGACGCATATCCATGCACTCCGCCATACCGCAGACAGTACGATCATTCCGCTGCTGCAGGACAGCGTCGACAGCTGGACGCCGCAGGTCTTTGCCGAGGAGATCGGCGAGGTGCTTACGGTGAGCGACGGTATCGCTACCGTTGCGGGGCTGGAGCATGCGGTCTACGGCGAGATATTGCTGTTTGATTCGGGCATTCGCGGCATGGTACAGCAGCTCGACCGTGACAAGATCGGCTGTATTCTGTTCGGCGACAGTGAGCAGGTCGTGCAGGGCAGTGAGGTCAAGCGCACAGGTAAGACCGCAGGTATGCCCGTGGGCGATGCGTTTATCGGCAGAGTGGTGGACGCGCTCGGTTCTCCTGTGGACGGACGGGGCGATGTTCTGTTTACCGAATACCGCCCGATCGAGCATCCCGCACCGGGTATCATCGACCGCCAGAGCGTCAATGAACCGCTGGAGACGGGTATCCTCACGATCGACTCCATGTTCCCGATCGGCAGAGGACAGCGTGAGCTGATCATCGGTGACCGCCAAACGGGTAAGACCGCGATCGCGGTAGACACGATCCTGAACCAAAAGGGCAAGGACGTCATCTGCATCTACGTGGCGATCGGTCAGAAGGCAAGCTCGGTCTCGCAGCTGGTGGAAAACCTCACGCTACGCGGCGCGATGGAATATACCATCGTCGTGACCGCAGGCGCCGGCGATCCCGCATCGCTGCAGTATATCGCACCTTACGCCGGCTGCGCGTTGGGTGAATATTTCATGGAAAAGGGCCACGATGTGCTGATCGTATACGACGATCTGTCCAAGCATGCCGTTGCCTACCGTGCACTCAGCCTGCTGCTCGAGCGTTCCCCGGGACGCGAGGCATACCCCGGAGATGTCTTTTATCTCCATTCCAGACTGCTCGAGCGTGCGGCGCACCTTTCAGAGGCACGCGGCGGCGGCAGCATGACGGCGCTGCCGATCGTAGAGACGCAGTCGGGCGACGTTTCGGCGTACATTCCGACCAACATCATTTCGATCACCGACGGTCAGATCTTTCTGGAGAGCGGCTTGTTCTTCTCGGGTCAGCGTCCGGCGGTCAATGTCGGTCTTTCGGTATCGCGTGTCGGTTCTGCGGCACAGACCAAGGCACTGCGCTCCGCTGTAGGAACGCTGCGCCTCGACCTTTCGCAGTACCGCGAAATGGAAGTGTTTACGCAGTTTTCGAGCGACCTTGACGAAGGTACGCAGAACCGATTGACTTACGGCAAGGGACTGATGTACCTGCTGCGCCAGCCGCGCTATGCGCCGCTTTCGCAGTTTGCACAGACGGTGCTGCTCACGCTGGCACTCGGTCATGTATTGCAGGATGTTCCGTTTGAGCGGATCGCCGCTTTCAAGAGCGGATTCCTCGACTACATCGAGCACGCGGCGCCCGAACTGCACGCACTTGTAAAGCCGGATCAGAAGGTAGATGCCGATGTGAAAGCGCAGATCATAGAACTCGCAAAGCGGTATAAGGAAACCGCCGGATTTTCGGGTGATGTAGATGGCTAACGCAAAGGAGATCAGAGACCGTATCAACGGTATCAAGGAGACGCAGAAGATCACCAAGGCGATGTACCTGATCTCCTCCGCCAAAATGAGCAAGGCAAAGGCGGAGCTGGATAAGACGCGCCCGTATTTTAACGCATTGCAGGCGGAGATCAAGAGGATCTTCCGCAAGGCGGGCGACGTCGAGAGCAAGTACTTTTATCCCGACGATTCGCACGACCATCCCGACGGTACGTTCGCCTGCCTTGTCATCACGGCGGACAAGGGACTGGCGGGTGCGTATAACCAAAACGTGATCAAGGCGGCAAACAAGCTGCTCGCCGCACATCCGGATACAAAGCTCTTTGTCGTCGGCGAGTACGGCAGACATTATTTCTCGCAGAAGAACATTCCGATCGAGCGCAGCTTTCTGTATACGGCGCAGAACCCGACGATGCACCGCGCCAGAGAGATCTGCGACGTGCTGCTGTCCGAATTCCTTTCGGGCTCGGTGTCCAAGATCCTTCTGATCTACACTGACCTCAAAAACGGATTTGAGACCGAGAGTAAGTATGTGCGTCTGATCCCGTTTCACCGCGATCAGTTCCGCACGCCCGACAACGAAAAGACGGTAGCCGTGCCGTTTGAATTTACGCCGTCGGTCTCGGCGGTGCTGGACAGCATCATGCAGAGCTACATTTCGGGATACATTTACAGTGCTCTCGTCGATAGCTTCTGCAGCGAACAGCAGGCGAGAATGACGGCGATGGACGGTGCAAACCGCAATGCCGAAAAGCTCTTAAAGGAGCTGTCGGTGCAGTATAACAGAGTCAGACAGAGTGCGATCACAATGTCGATCACCGAGGTTTCCGCAGGCGCGCAGGCGCAGCGGAAAAAATCGCAGAATGGGGTATAGAAGATGCAAGCAGGAAAAATTGCAGCGGTCATGGGACCGGTCATTGATGTCGAATTTGAAAAAGGGGCACTCCCGAAGATCAATGAGGCACTTGCGCTGCAGATAAACGGCAAAAAATATATCATGGAGGTCGAGGCGCACATCGGTGCCAACACTGCCAGATGCATTATGATGGCGGGCAGTGAGGGCATCGCACGCGGCATGGAGGTCACTGCCACAGGCAGCGGCATCAGCGTGCCCGTAGGTCCGTGCACCCTCGGCAGAATGTTCAATGCCCTTGGCGAGCCCATCGACGGAGAGGGCGAGATCCCCGAGGAGAACGAACGCCTCTGCATCCACAGAAAGGCACCTGCCTTTTCGGAGCAGAAATCGGCGGTGGAGATCCTCGAAACGGGTATCAAGGTCATCGACCTGCTCGAGCCGTATCCGAAGGGCGGAAAGATCGGTCTGTTCGGCGGCGCGGGCGTCGGCAAGACCGTCCTCATTCAGGAGCTCATCCACAATGTCGCTACCGAGCACGGCGGATATTCGGTATTCGCGGGCGTCGGCGAGCGCAGCCGTGAGGGCAATGATCTGTTTTATGAAATGAAGGAAAGCGGCGTGTCGGCGAAGACGGCGCTGGTCTTCGGACAGATGAACGAGACGCCCGGCGTGCGTATGCGCGTTGCACTCTCGGGGCTCACCATGGCGGAGTACTTCCGCGACCGCGAGAACAAGGATGTGCTGTTGTTCATCGATAACATTTTCCGCTTCGTGCAGGCGGGCAGTGAGGTTTCGACGCTGCTCGGCAGAATGCCCTCGGCGGTCGGCTATCAGCCCACACTGGCAAACGAGATGGGCGCTTTGCAGGAGCGCATCACTTCAACAAAGAACGGTTCGGTCACCTCGGTGCAGGCGGTCTATGTCCCCGCCGATGACCTGACCGACCCTGCGCCCGCCACCACCTTCTCGCATCTGGATGCGACCACGGTCCTCAGCCGTAAGATCGCCGAACAGGGTATTTACCCCGCCGTGGATCCGCTCGAATCCACTTCCCGCATTCTCGAGGCGTCGATCGTCGGCGAGGAGCACTACCGCATCGCGCGTAAGGTGCAGGAGACCTTGCAGAAGTACAACGAGCTGCAGGATATCATCGCCATCCTCGGTATGGAGGAGCTGAGCGACGCGGACAGACTCACGGTCCTGCGTGCGCGTAAGATCCAGCGCTTCCTTGCGCAGCCGATGCATGTCGCCGAGAAATTCTCGGGCATCCCGGGCGTGTACGTACCGCTCTGCGAGACGGTCAAGAGCTTCGGTGCGATCGTCGGCGGCGAGATGGATCGGTATCCCGAGGAGGCATTCTTCAATGTCGGCACCGTGGATGATGTCATCAAGAAAGCGAGAACGCTATGAGTAGTTTTCAGCTCTCGTTTTTAGCGGCGGATCAACCGTTTTACATCGGCGAGTGCATCTCGCTGGTCGTTCCCACCGTCGAGGGGCAGTACGGTATTCTGGCGCATCACTCCAACACCATCGCCGCGGTGATCCCCGGTCTTATGACCTTCACACTGCCGGGCGGCGAAACGCGCACGGCGGCGGTGTCGGAGGGCATGGTCAAGATCGAGAACAACGAGGTGCTGATCCTCGTGGACTCGGCAGAGCGCCCCGAGGATATCGATGTCAGCCGCGCGCAGCGCGCCGCGGATGAGGCAAGAGAGCAGATATTGCAGAAAAAGAGCATCATGGAGTACCGCTCCGCGCATGCCTACCTCGCCCGCGCCCTCAACCGCATCAAGATCGGCAGCAGCCGAAAACGGTAAAAGAAGATAAAAAGCACTTGCGAAGAACGATATCATTAAGATAAGAGAAAGCACCGAGTTCGATTGTATCGAACTCGGTGCTTTCTCTTGGCAATGCCATTGTTCCGAAGAAGCGCTTTTTTGCTGCGTATTACTCCGCTTTGCTGTCGGCTGCCTTTTTCTTGTCGGCTGCGCTGACATCCACGCTGCGGATGGCACTCTTGAGGAAACGGATCTTGGTGCCTGCCTTGCTGGTTTCGATGGTGACGGTCTCGTCCTTGATCGAAACGATCTCGCCGATGATACCGCCGATGGTGGTGATCTCGTCACCTACTGCAAGATTGTCGCGCATGTTCTGCGCTTCCTTCTCCTGCTTTTTCTGGGGGCGGATCATGAGGAAGTAAAGTACTGCGAACATAACAACGAGCATGATGATGGACATGAGTCCGCTGCCGTTGCCTGCACCGTTAGTTGTTGCATCTAAGAAGAAATTAAGCATTTTGACCTCCATGCTTTGAGATATTGTTACCATTATACTATACCGCAGTGGTAAATGCAAGTCTTTTTTTGCAGACTGTCTTGCAATGTATGTTGCGCTGTGCTATAATGGTGTACGAAAATGAAAGATGATTCCAATACAGGAGATCTTATGACACAGATGAAACCTTCCGAGCAGGGCGGCATGCCTGCCTCGGAGCAGTCATATATCAAACCGCTTGCCCAGAAAAAGTCGGTTACCTACACGAAAACGGTCGCGTTGCTTGTGATCGTTCTTTTGTTGTCGCTCACTGTGCTGCTGGGGATGTTTGCGGTGATGCACTACCGCAGCAATGAAAATGCCAAGGCGATTGCCGCGCTCGAGTCGCAGCTCGCCGAGCAGCGTTTGCTCAAAGAGATCGCAGAGGCTGCAGCCACCGCGATCCGACCGATCGACGAGCCGCAGATCGACCACGCGGCAAGCACCGCAGAGACCAAGAGCATTGCGGGCATTAACAGCGCATATGCGATCTTGATTGACATGGATAAAAACGAGGTCGTTGCATCCAAAAACGGGAATGACAAGATCTTTCCCGCCTCCATGACCAAGGTGATGACGTTGATCGTAGCGGCAGAGCATATTACCGATCTTGACGAGCTGTTTACCTTTGATTATACCATTACCGATCCTGCGTATGAGGCGGGTGCGAGTGTCGCGGGCTTCCTCGCGGGGGAGAGCGTTTCCATGCGCGACATCCTGTACGGTGTAGCGCTGCCCTCGGGAGCGGACGCGACCACGGCGGTTGCCATCAAGGTTGCGGGTTCGGAGGCGGCATTTGCCGAGCTGATGAACCAAAAGGCGGCAGAGATGGGACTGACGAACACGCATTTTGTCAATGCCAGCGGTCTGCACGACCGCGATCATTATTCCACGCCGCATGAGATCGCGATCATCATGGAATACGCCATGCAGATCCCGCTGCTCTCCGAGATCCTGTCTACGTATCAGTATACCACCGCTGCGACCGCACAGCATCCCGAGGGGATACTCCTGACCAGTACGACTTTCAGTCGTATGTACGGCAACGAGTCCGGCAACTGTACCGTGCTCGCGGGCAAGACAGGCTACACGCCCGAGGCGGGACAGTGCCTGGTCACGATGGCAGAGACGCCGGACGGCAGACAGTACGTTTTGGTGACGGCATCCGCGTCGGGCACCTATGCGCCCGTGTACGATGCGATCGACATTTACAAAAAGTACATTCCCGAAGTGTAATGTCGCGTTTTCAATTTGGGGCGAAATCAACTGCAAAGGTTTGCACTGAATTTCATATTGCAAATTTGTTTATTTTTCTGTATTCTATGAGTAGGGAAAAACCAAACATATGCAATCTGCACAGAGTCTGTGGTTTTTGCCGCGGGCTCTTTTGCCTTTGCCGCGCCGGGCGGTAAGCAGCAGAGAGCACAGCAAATTCAATCATTTCGGAGGGAAACATGAAGACAAAAATTCGCGCAGCAGCAGCTATACTGGCGGCTTTAACGCTGTTTTCGATGGCATCCTGCGACGGCACGACCACGCCGCCGGACACGTCCGCCGAGAGCACCTCTTCGGTTCCGGTCACCACTGCGGAACCTGCACCGGAAGGCGTTACCGAGCTGCTTTCGATCAAGGAGCTGAATACAAACAGCGAAGTGGGCAGCCACGCCGAGGATAATTACAAGACGGCATCCATGGAGATTAATTTCCGTGAGACGGTCGATCTGCGTTCTTCCAACACCGGCTTTAATCGCTATGACAATGCGTATTATCCCCGCGTCAAGAAGATCAACGAGAATCTGTATCTGCTTCTGTTTATGCACGGCGAGCTCGGCCCGCATCTCTACTATGCGACCAGTACCGACGGCGTGAGATGGAATCCCCCACAGATCCTCTTCAACAATGCGGAAGATGATAAGGTGATCTCGTACACCGACGGACCGCTTGCGGGTACGACCGACCGCTACTGCGCGACCAATGCGGACGCATGCGTGCTGGATAACGGCGAGATCCTCTGCGTCTACGCGGTTCGCCCGAACAAGGGCTATCACGATTATCCCGATTATAACGGTCTCTGGATGCGCCGCGGTACTGTAAAGGGCAACAAGGGTCTGATCGAATGGTCGGAGCCCGAAAAGATCTACAACGGTCACGCGTGGGAGCCCTATATCTGGCAGCGCGACAACGGACAGGTCGAGATCTACTGGACCAGTATCGTTGCCTACGCTACGATGTACGGCTTTGACGAAGAAAAGCGTTCGACCTGTACGATGATGATCGTGTCGAATGACAACGGTGAAAACTGGACGCCGAACATTCAGCCGGGCGACAAGAACAACTATGTCGCAACCCGTATCTATCAGGAATACATCGGCAAAAAGGTTCCGTTCGGCGACTATACCGAGGCAGTGCCGTACTTCGGCGGTCAGATGCCCTGCGTTACCAAGCTGTACAACGGCAAGACCATGATCGCGCTGGAGATACAGCAGCTCGATAAGACCTTTGATATTTCCTATGCGGTCAGCGAAGCGGACGGCGTATGGAAGGAGCTCGGACTTCTGGAAGAGGGACCCGACAACTCCGTGCGCAGCACCTTTGACGGCGCGTCGCCGTATCTGGCATGCTTCCCCTCGGGCGAGGTATATATGACGTATACCAAGGGCAGAGATCTGTACTATAAGCTCGGTGCCCCCGACGGCAGCGAGGTAGCAGAGGTCGGACAGTATGCAGCTCCCGGCACCTATGGCTTCTGGGGCTCCTGCGAGCTGGTCGGCAGCCACGAGGTCATCACTGCGGCACAGAATAAGGTCGGCGAGCTTCACGGCATTCAGCTTGTACATTCCTATCTCAACCACCGTACCAATGCGCCGAAGACTGCGGTCAAGGTGGACGGCTATACCGAGGATTGGACGGACAACACCGATGCGCTCTTTGTCGGCAGCGATTCGCAGGCACAGATCACGCTGCGCACCGCACACGACGATGAGAATATTTACTTCCTGATCTCCCGTTTGGATTATCAGCTGACATCGGACGATACCGCTACGATCCGTATTGCGAACGGTGAAAAGACCTATTACCGCATCGTGGTGGGCATGGACGGCACCGCAACGCTCTCGTATGTAGAGGGCGGCTTTGCCAAGAAGCAGGATGTACAGATCGCATCGGCTGTAAAGGTACTCGGAACCATAGACGATAACAAGGGTACCGATGAGGGTGCAGTATTTGAGATCGCCGTGCCGAAATCGGCAGTAGGACTCAATGGCGCAAGCGCTATGCAGGTTCGCCCCGAGCTGGTCAACAGCGATGGCAACGGTAAGATCACAGACTCTCTCACCGACGTCAGCGCCAACAACACCGCGCTCTGGCCCTCGATCGCTCTGAACTGATCCCCTTTATCTCGGATAATTGCAAGATAAAAATCGCGTCTGTTTCGGACGCGATTTTTATATTTTCTTTCTCCTTGCCTTGTGATATACTATAACAAAAGATTTGCAAATTCCAATACTTTTTTTGTGCTATTTGAAACAAAAAGGAGAAAATGTGATGCGAAAAGGGATACGTTTTTTGACGGTAGTGAGCGTTATGCTTTTGGCATTTGCTTTGGCGGCTTGCGAGGGTACGGAGCCTGTTGAGACGAATGCATCGGTAACGACCACGGTACCCGCCGAAACTACAGCGCTTGTTGAAACTACAGTGACTGTTATAACCACAGCACCCGTGACAACGGCAGCACCCGTGACAACGGCAGCACCCGTAACAACGGCAACACCCGTGACAACGACAGTGCCCGTGACAACGACAGTGCCCGTGACAACGGCAGTGCCCGTGACAACGACAGTGCCCGTGACAACGACAGTGCCCGTGACAACGACAGCACCCGTGACAACGACAGCGCCCGTGACAACGGCAGCACCCGTGACAACGGCGGCACCCGTGACGACAGCGGCAACGACCGCGCCCGCACCCGCTGCGCCGAGCAGCGGCACAACGGAGCTGCTTTCCATTAAGGAACTAAACACAAACAGCACGGACGGCAGCCACGCCGAGGATGATTTCAAGACTGCGTCGCTCGAGATCAACTATCGCGAATCGCTGGAGCTTCGCTCGGAAAACACCGGCTCTGCACGCTATGACAAGGCATGGTATCCCCGTATCAAAAAGGTCAATGACGATCTGTATGTGATGTTCTTTATGTACAGCCAGTACGGTCAGCACCTCTACTGGACAACCAGTAAAGACGGTCAAAACTGGGGCACACCGCAGGTATTCTGGAATTCTGCCGACCATAAGTTCACCTACACCGACGGCCCGCTTGCGGGAACCGATGACCGTTATTACGCGGTCAACGCGGATGCCTGCGTCCTCGACAACGGCGATATCCTCTGCGTATACGCGGTACGCCCGAACAAGGGGTATGCATCGGATGCGTATACCGACTTAAACGGTCTTTGGATGTGCCGTGGTACGGTGAAAAACGGTCAGATCATCTGGTCGGCAGAGCAGAAGATCTATACAGGACATCTTTGGGAGCCCTTCATTTGGCAGCGTCCCGACGGGCAGGTCGAGATCTATTGGTCGAGCATCGTCGGCTATGTGGAGCTGTACGGCTTTGATAAGGACAAGCGCTCGACCTGTACAACGATGATCGTATCCAATGACAACGGCAAGACCTGGACGCCGAATATTCAGCCGGGGGCGCAAAGCTACGTGGCAACGCGCATCTTCCAGCAGGCGATCGGCAACAAGGTGCCGTACGGTGACTACACCGAGGCGGTGCCCTATTTCGGCGGACAGATGCCTTCCGCAGTCCAGCTATACAACGGCAAGACGCTGCTTGCCGTTGAGGTGCAGGACTTGGCCAAGGATTTCCACATCTCGCTGGGTATCAGTGAGGAGGGTGGCAGATGGGAAGAGATCGATCTGCTTGGAACCGGTCCCTCCGCGATGATGCCAAATCTGTTTGACGGCGGCGCGCCCTATCTTGCGCGCTTCCCCTCGGGCGAAGTCTATCTGACCTATACTGCAAGCTCCAAGCTGATGGGCAGAATGGTCAGCCCTGACGGCACGAAGGTGGACAACATGGCAAGCATTGCGTGTGAGGGCGTTACCGGATCGTGGGGCTCGACCGAGGTGGTCGGCAGCCATGAGGTCATCGTTGCTTCGTCGAGCAAGGTGGGCGAACTTCGCGGAATTCATCTGGTACACGCTTACCTCAATCACCGCATCAATGCGCCCAAAGCTACCGTTTTTGCAGACGGCTATACCGACGATTGGGCAGGGAATACCGATGCGCTCTTTATCGGCAGCGAGTCGCAGGCACAGATCACCCTGCGTGTCGCGCATGACGATGCCAATGTGTATTTCCTCGTTTCCCGTCTGGACAACTGCCTGACGAGCAAGGATCTCGTGTCGGTGCAGATCGCAGACGGCGCCAAGAGCTATTATCAGGTGCTCATCAACATGGATGGTTCCACCGCCATCACGAAGATCGGCACGACCAGCGAGACGATCTCCACGGATATCAAGGCGGCTGTGAAGCTGTTTGGCACCGTGGACAACACAGCCGATACCGATGAGGGCGCGGTCTTTGAGATCGCCGTTCCGAAATCGCTGGTAGGTCTTAGCGGTAAGGACTCTTTCGCGATCCGACCGAGGCTCGCCAATGCGGATACGGGCGCGGCGAAGATGGATACGCTCACGGGCGCGACTTCAAACGAGACCGCGCGCTGGCCTTCCGTCGTACTGGATTCATAAAAGTAAGGTAAAAATCGCACTGGAAAACAGTGCGATTTTTTATATTTCCACAGAAAAGCATTTGTGATATACTGATGATAAAATACAAGCAAGTGCGGATGCTTTTGCGGCATTTGGAAAAACACATGCGGAGAGGATGTACATATGAAAATGTTCCGAATCCTGGCGGCGGCCGCAGTTCTGCCCCTGCTGCTTTCGTTTACGGCGTGTGACGGGAAGGCGCCCGCCGCGACTACTATGTCGGTGACCACCGCATCGGTAACGACTGCGGCTCCCGAGACTACGGCAGTTTCCGAGACTACGGCAGCCGTACCCGAGACCACTGCGGTTCCCGAAACGACGGTCGTGACGACCACTGCGGCACCCGAAACGACAGCGGTGCCTGTTACCAACGGGGCGACCGCCGCGGCGATCACCACTGCCGCTGCGCCGTCGGTAACGACTACAACTACAACCGCAACTACCACTGCGGCTGCAACGGAGGTACCTGTGACTACGACTGCAACGACCACTGCCGCCGCCACGGCACCTGCAGAGACTACGGCTCCTGTGACCACTGCCGTTACCACGACTCCCGTAACTACGACAGCTCCCGCGACTACGGCTCCCGTAACGACGGCACCTGCCGAGACGACTGCGCCCGAGGTGCAGGTCTCCGAGCTGCTTTCGATCAAGGAGCTGAATACAAGCAGCGAGGTGGGCAGCCATGCCGAGGATGACTACAGAACGGCGTCCATAGAGATCAACTTCCGCGAGACGGTCGATCTCCGCTCCGCTACGACCGGGTACAGCCGCTACGATAACGCATATTATCCCCGTGTCAAGAAGATCAGAGATGACCTGTATCTCCTTCTCTATATGTACGGCAGCCTCGGTCCGCATCTTTACTGGTCCACCAGCACCGACGGCGTGAAATGGAATGCACCGCAGGTCCTGTTTGACAACCGCACCTCCGACAAGGTCATCACCTATACCGACGGACCGCTTGCGGGTACCACAGACCGCTACTGCGCGACGGGCGCGGATGCCTGCGTGCTGGATAACGGCGACATCCTGTGCGTATACGCGGTGCGACCGAACAAGGGTTATCACGATTACCCCGACTACAGCGGTCTCTGGATGCGCCGCGGTACGGTAAAGGCAAACGGCACGGTCATGTGGGGCGCGCCCGAGAAGATCTACACCGGTCACACGTGGGAGCCTTATATCCGACAGGATGACAACGGACAGGTCGAGATCTACTGGACGAGTATCGTTGCCTACGCCACGATGTACGGTTTTGACGTGGATAAGCGCTCGACCTGCACCATGCAGATCGTTTCCAAGGACAACGGTGAAAACTGGACGCCGAATATTCAGGCGGGCGACAAGAACAACTATGTTGCGACGCGCGTTTATCAGGAGTATATCGGCAATAAGGTGCCCTACGGCAACTATAAAGAATCGGTTCCCTACTTCGGCGGGCAGATGCCCTGCGTTACCCAGCTGTACAACGGCAAGCTGATGATCTCGCTGGAGGTACAGCAGCTCGACCAGAGCTTTGATATCTCCTACGCGGTCAGCGAGGCGGACGGCGTATGGAAGGAGCTCGGACTTTTAGAAGAAGGCCCCGATACCTCGGTGCGCAGTACCTTTGACGGTGCGTCGCCCTATCTCTCGTGCTTCCCCTCGGGCGAGGTATACTTGACCTACGGCGACAATAAGAATCTGAAGTACAAGCTCGGCGCGCCCGACGGCAGTGAGGTCGCTGCCAAGGGAGAGCTTGCAGCGCCCGGCACCTACGGCGTATGGGGTTCCTGCGAGCTGCTCGGCAGCCACGAGATGCTCAACGTGGCGCATAACAAGGTAGACGGCAAGTACGGCGTACAGTTGACACATGCTTATCTGAACCATCGCACCAACGCGCCCAAAACCACTATCCAAGTGGACGGTTATACCAACGATTGGACGGATAATACCGACGCGCTCTTTGTCGGCAGCCAGTCGCAGGCGCAGATCACCCTGCGCACGGCACACGATGACGAGAATGTATATTTCCTGGTTTCCCGTTTGGACAATTATCTGATGACGGGCGATACCGCTACCATTCTCATTGCGGACGGCGAGGACTCCTACTATCGCATGGTGTTCGGCATCGACGGCACCGTGACCGTCACACGCGTCAGCGGAAAAACTTCCAAGAAGATCGACGCAGATGTGCAGGTAGCTGTGAAACTGTTCGGAACGGTAGACGATAACAGCGATACCGACGAGGGCATGCTCCTTGAGATCGCGGTACCGAAAGCAGCGGTAGGACTCGCCGACAAGACTTCTTTCCGCGTTTGCCCCATGCTCGCCAATAAGGATAAAGACGGCAGCAGTGCGGTCATGGATACCATGACCGTCAGCACCGGCAATACCACCTATTGGCCCTCGGTCGTGCTGGATTGAGGAGAGAAAAAACGGTATTGTAAATGAAAGGTTAGGCGGTTATGGCAACACCGTAGGGGAGGCGTTTCGCCTCCCGTGAACGCCATGATCGCTTTGTAAACGGCGGGAGGGGAAACCCCTCCTCTACAGATTCGTTCGCTGCCGTTACATACGAAACAATCATTTTTTGCACAAGTGTAAAAAAACCTTGTAAACTCACGAGTTTACAAGGTTTTTTACTGCGCAAGGAATTATCCTGCGATCAGATTCCAGAGTCTTGTCAGCAGGTCGAAGACGATCGGCATGAAGATCGCGGGGAGCATGTTGCCGACCTTGATCTTGGTGATGCCGAGCATGTTTACGCCGATGGCGAAGATGAGGATCGAACCGGAGAAGGACATCTGCGAGATGACCGCGTCGGTCAGATACGGCTCGATGTACACGCCGAGCAGGGCGATCGCGCCCTGGTATACGAACACGGGAACCGCCGAAAACATAATCCCGATGCCCAGCGTGGAGGCAAGCACCATGCCGGTGATGCAGTCGATGATACCTTTGGCAACGAGCGTGGAGTTGTCACCGCGGATGCCGTTGTCGAGTGCGCCGACCACTGCCATCGCGCCGACCACGAAAATGAGCGATGCCGTGACCATGCCCTCGGCAAAGGTGGACTTGGAATCGCCTTTGACCAGCTTGCGCTGGCAGAAAGCGCCGAAGGTGTCCAGCCGCTTTTCGATATTGATCAGCTCGCCGATCACGGTGCCGAATACCATCGACAGGATCATGTTGAGCGTATCTTTTGTGCCGAACACGCCGTCCGTCAAGGTGAGCGTTGCGCTGACGGCGCCGCCGATACCGACGAACATAACGATCAGTCCCACCGCCTGCAGCAGTGTGTTTTTCAGCCGCTCGGGCAGGAGCTTTTTAAAGAGAAGCCCTGCGAGTGAGCCGACAATGACCAGTATCGCGTTGATGATAGTTCCCGAAAGTGCCATAACTGCCTCTTGCTGTATAAAATAATGTAGGGATGTTTCCAATATTTTATTATAGCACATCACTGTGCTAAAGTAAATATGAAAACAAAAAAAGCTGCAAAAGTGCAACCTAAAAATTGCAAAATTTCATTTTTGGCAGAAAAACTCCGCATTTTTTGCGCGAAAAAGGACAAGTTTGCAATGGAAAACTTGCTAAAATTTCAAAAAACTATTGCAAAATCCAATATAATCCATTATAATAGCAATATCATTGTTTTCGTAAGAAGACGATCAGAGAGAAATTATTTTATACGGAGGAATCAACTATGAAGAAAATAGTTGCTCTGGTTCTCGCAGCGCTGATGCTGGTAACGGTATTTGCTGCCTGCGGCGAAACCAAAACTGACGAAAAGGTAATTAAGATCGGTATTTTTGAACCCGCATCGGGCGCAAACGGCGCCGGCGGTAAGCAGGAGACACTCGGCATCAAGTATGCACACGCTGTATGTCCTACCGTTGAGATCAATGGTGAGACCTACAAGGTAGAGCTGGTTCCCGTCGATAACCAGTCTGCCGACGACAAAGCACCCACTGCGGCTGCAGAGCTTGTCGGCAAGAAGGTATCCGTTGTACTCGGCTCTTACGGCTCGGGCGTTTCCATCGCAGCTTCCGATACGTTTAAGCAGGCAGGCATCCCCGCTATCGGCGTAACCTGCACCAACCCCAAGGTAACCGAGGGCAACTCCCACTACTTCCGCATCTGCTTCCTCGATCCCTTCCAGGGCACCGTTCTTGCAAACTATGCATACAATGAACTGGGCTACAGAACCGCTTACACCCTCGGCGAGACCGGTAACGAGTACGACCAGGGTCTTGTTCACTACTTCACCGAGGCTTTCACGGCTCTCGGCGGTAAGGTAGAAAACGCTTCTTTCGTTAAGGACACCAGCGACTTCAACACGCTCATCACAAACGCTGTCAACAGCGGCGCAGAGGTTATCTTCGCACCGACCTCTATCCAGTATGCACAGCTCATCGTTGAGCAGGCTGCTGCTAAGAATGCGGATGTTACGCTTTTGGCGAGCGACACTTGGGACTCCAACGTTATCCTCGCAGCTGCTAAGGGCAAGGATGTTGACATTCAGGTAACCACCTTCTATCAGGAGGGCGGTAACGCAGAGTTCGACGCAGGCTTCAAGGCTTGGATCGAGGGCGACAGCCAGAACCTCACCGACAACGGCGGCGACTCCAAGATCGCAGCAGTTTCCGCAATGGGTTACGATGCATACTTCGTAGCACTTGAGGCGATTAAGGCTGCAAACTCCACCAATCCTGCAGACATCATGGCAGCACTCTGGGATGTTGAGTACACCGGTGTTACCGGCGCGATCAAGTTCGATGAGATCAACGGCGACGCCGACAGATCCACCGCTTACATCAAGAAGGCTAACACCGACACCGCTCTTTGGGACTTCGTCAAGGAGCAGGGCGTAAACTAATTTACACGCATAACCTCGCTTGGGAGGGCTTGGCGGATCATTCCGTCAGGCCCTTACCTTAATTTTTTAGGCTGTTCTGAAAGGGCAGGAAAGTGCCCTTTCCGGCTTTTTCACGACAGCCTGAATTAAAAAAACAGTAAAGAGGGATTCTTATGAATATTACCATAGACCATCTTTTGGCAGGTATTTCGGTCGGCGGTCAGTATGCGCTGATCGCGATCGGGTATACCATGGTATACGGCATTCTGCGTCTGATCAACTTTGCGCACGGCGATGTCTTTATGGCATCCGGTCTGATCGTCGTATATCTCACCACCGCAATGCCTCTGCAATATGCGATTCCGCTTGTACTCTTTCTGACGGTGATGCTCGGCTTTTTCATCGAGCGTGCGGCATACAAGCCGCTGCGCCAGGCACCGCGTATGTCGGTCATGATCTCGGCAATCGGCGTTTCCTACCTGATCCAGAACCTCGCGCTCTATATCACGGGCGGTCTGCCGCAGACCTATCCCGCGATCCCGTGGATCTCGGATTCGATCACCATTTTCGGCGCGGTCACCAAACGTGTTACCATCATTACGCCCATCCTCACGATCATTCTGATCGTGCTGCTCGTTGCGCTGATCCGCTATACCAAGATCGGTATGGCGATGCGTGCGGTCTCCAAGGATTTTGAGACTGCGCAGCTCATGGGTATCAAGATCAACCGCGTTATCAGTACCACGTTCGTCATCGGCTCGCTGCTTGCGGCGGTCGGCTCGCTGCTGTATTTCACCAGCTATCAGTCGGTCGTGCCCACCTCGGGTTCGATGCCCGGTCTGAAAGCATTCGTTGCGGCGGTATTCGGCGGTATCGGTTCGATCCCCGGTGCGGTGATCGGTGCGTTCATCATCGGTATCTGTGAGAACCTGATCAAATCCAGCACCGAATTTGCTATTTTCTCGGATGCGTTTACGTTTGCACTCTTGATCTTCGTTCTCTGCGTCAGACCGACCGGTCTGTTCGGCGAGAAGTCGATCGACAAAGTATAAGGAGGGAGCAAAATGAAAACCAAATCGAAAGCTATTTTCAAGACGATCGACATTGTGCTTCTCCTTGCTGTCCTCGGCGTGGCAATCGCCGTAGATGCGTTTATGCCCGTCGGTCTTCCCGCGACCGTTCTGAAGAAAGGCGCCGTTTTTGCAGTGGTTGCCGTTTCGATGAACCTGCTCAACGGCTTTACCGGACTGTTTTCGCTCGGTCAGGCAGGCTTTATGCTGCTCGGCGCGTATACATATGCGATCTTTTCCATCCCGCTGGAAGCGCGTGAAAGCGTTTACTACATGCAGGATCATCTTGCAGGCTTTTTGCATGTTGCAGAGCTGCCCGTTATACCTGCCATGATCGCTGCCGGTCTGATCGCCGCTGTATTTGCTTTTTTGATCGGTCTGCCGGTGCTTCGACTCAAGAGTGACTATCTGGCGATCGCCACGCTCGGCTTTGCCGAGATCGTGGGCGCGTTTGCCAAGTGGGATACCCTCGGACCGATCACCAATGCCCCGAACCCCCTCGTTAACTACCCGAAGTTCAGCAAGGTCACGACCTATTTTATCGTGGCAGGCGTCTGCATTGCGATCATCGCGCTGCTCGTTCGCTCGACCTACGGCAGAGCCTTCAAGGCGATCCGCGACGATGAGATCGCAGCCGAGGCAATGGGTATCAATCTTGCAAAGCATAAGATGATCTCCTTTGTCACCAGCTCGTTCTTCGCCGGTGTGGGCGGTGCGATGCTTGCCATGTTCCAGTCCAAGGCACAGGCAAATTCGTTTACCACAGCGCTCACGTATGAGATCCTGCTGATCGTGGTGATCGGCGGTATCGGTTCGCTCAGCGGCTCGGTCATCGCAAGCTTTTTGTACATCGCATGCTCCGAGTGGTGGTTGCGCTTCCTCGATACGCCCGATGTGATCCCGGGACTCACGCGCAACGGTTTCCGTCTCGTCGTATTCTCGGCTGTCATTATGATCATCGTGCTCTTCTTCCGCCGCGGTCTGATGGGCGACAAGGAGTTCTCCACGGAAAGACTTGTGAAAGGTTCCAAGCAATTGGTGCGGAATCTGCAAGATAAGCGAAAAGCGAAGGAGGCAAAGTGAACATGAATAACCTTCTGAAGCTGGAAGACATCACTATGCAGTTCGGCGGCGTTGTCGCTGTCAATAACCTCTCGCTCGAGGTGAACGAGGGCGAGATCGTCTCGCTGATCGGTCCGAACGGCGCGGGTAAGACGACCGCGTTCAACGTCGTTACAGGTGTGTATGAGCCGACAAACGGACGTGTCAGCTTTGACGGGCGTGCGATCGTGGAGAGTTACCCCCACGGCAAGATGCGTAAGGCGTACGCGGGTGAAAACCGCGGTGTATACAAAAAGCGCATCGTAAAAACGCCCGATAAGATCACCAAGCTCGGCGTCGCACGTACCTTCCAGAACATTCGTTTGTTCAAATCCATGACGGTGCTGGAAAATGTGCTGGTTGCCATGCATATGCGCAGAAAGAGCAACCTCTTTACCGCGACTTTTTTGCTCAACCGGAAAGAAGAAAAAGAAATGCGCCGAAAGGCGGAGGAGTTGCTTGAAAAGGTCGGTCTGCTCGATGTCAAGGATGAGCTTGCCACGAGCCTGCCGTACGGTAAACAGCGTCGTCTGGAGATCGCGCGTGCGCTCGCAACCGAGCCGAAGCTGCTCCTGCTCGATGAGCCTGCCGCAGGTATGAACCCGCAGGAGACCGACGAGCTGACCGCGTTTATCCGCTCGATCCGCGACGAGTTCGGGCTCACGATCTTTATGATCGAGCACCATATGAACCTCGTTATGGACATTTCGGACAGGATCTACGTCATCGACTTCGGTAAGCTGATCGCCAGGGGTGTTCCCGCCGAGATCCAGAACAACGGGGTCGTTATCAAAGCATATCTGGGGGTAAGTGAAGATGCGTAACATTCTGGAAATCAAAAACCTCAGTGTGTCCTACGGCGGAATTGAGGCGATCAAAGGTATTTCGTTCGATGTCGAGGAGGGCAAGATCGTCACGCTGATCGGTTCCAACGGTGCAGGTAAGAGCTCCACGCTCCGTTCCATTGCGGGCATTGTGAAGGCGAAGCACGGCGAAGTGCTGTTTGAGGGCGAAAACATCCTCGGCATGTCGCCCGACCAGATCGTAAAGCGCGGTGTCACCCTCGTGCCCGAGGGACGTCACGTATTCCCGAACCTCACCGTTCTCGAAAATCTGAAGATCGGCGCATATCTGCGCAAGGACAATATCGCGGGCGACCTCGAATATGTGTATTCGCTTTTTCCGCGACTCAAGGAGCGTTCCTGGCAGCTTGCGGGCACGCTTTCGGGGGGTGAGCAGCAGATGCTTGCGGTTGGCAGAGCGCTGATGGCGCGTCCGAAGCTCGTTATGATGGATGAGCCTTCGCTCGGTCTTGCACCGATCGTTGTGCAGGATATCTTCGACATTATTCGCGAGATCAACAAGCAGGGTATCACTGTGCTGCTGATCGAGCAGAATGCGAATATGGCACTCAAAGTCGCCGACAGCGCGTTCGTTATGCAGACGGGGGTGATCACCCTCAGCGGCACGGGCGCAGAACTCCTCGAAAACGAGGAAGTCAAAGAAGCCTACCTCGGTAAGCAGAAAAAGTAAAGGGAAAACGGCAGATGCGTTGCATCTGCCGTCAGACTGCTGACAAAAAAGGTTCAGAACGAGAGTTCTGGACCTTTTTTAATGCGTGGAAAAATGGTATAATAGAGGAGAAGAAAGCGAATAGGAGCAAGGCGAGATGTATACGGAAAGAAAAAGCAAGCAAAACAGA
>JAFTOT010000072.1 GCA_017463665.1 Clostridia bacterium
AACAGTGCTTGCTCACTGCCGCTGTGCAAAACATGAAGAAAATTGCAATGTGTTGTTGGAACAACATCACATTGTTTATGCTATTTTTTCAAAAATACAAAGCCTATCTCGATTTTGAGATAGGCTTTGTCAGTAGTCTGATAAGGGCGAATCTTCGGATTCGCCCTTATTGTTTCCAAAATGGGGTTTAGATCAGGTTGACGTGCAGTAAGAAAATATGATATGCTAAACTCAACGAAAAGTTGAATCCAAACTCATTTTTAAGTCGCTTCTTTTTGCGTAGATCATATGCGATAATATAAGTACGGTACCGGAATATCCATTACGGAGGATTTTATCATGCAAGAAACAATGGGACAGATCATAAGAAGATTGCGCAAGGAGCGAAATCTGACGCAAGAAGAGCTTGCCGAGCAACTCGGTGTTACTTTTCAGGCGGTTTCAAAATGGGAGAATGATTCGGGAATGCCGGATATTTCACAAGTTATTCCACTGGTAAACGTGTTCAATGTAAGTACCGATATTTTGTTTGGCATTTGCGGCATGGATAATGCAAAAGAGGTGGATACGATCATACAGCAGGCAAGATCCAAAATCTCGTATCCTGCAACCTCAGAAAGTGTTCGGCAATGCTACGATGAACTGCAAAAAGGTCTGGAGAAATATCCCAATAACATGCTCCTCTTATCACAGTGTCTTGAATCGGGAATATCTTTGGCGTATCCCGAAAACGATACTTTTGATGCGAAGAACGGCGAAGCTGTATACAAAGAGTGCATCCGAGAAGCAAATATCGTTATCAAATACAGCAAAAATACAACCGACGTTCTTCGCGCTCATATGATAATGGTGTTGCTTCATTCCGCATACGGCAATTTTGAGATGGCAAAAGCCCACGCTGATAATTTCCCATGGCGAGCCGATATGACTATTCCCAAGATGAAAGCATACATTGCTCATTTTGAAAAGGATTTTCAGGCTGAAAGCAAACATTGCCAAAACGATCTCATGTATCATTTTGAAGCTATGCTTGACGATATGGTTGATATGGGGCGATGCTATTATCGTCTTGGTAATTATCCAAATGCCGAATACGTGTTTATACAGGCTTTGGAAATGATAAAGCTTGTATGTAAAGAGGAAGATGTTATTCCGCATTTTCATTATCGCGAACGGGGGGATATATACGCTTTGTTGGCTGAAGTATATTTGAAGCGGGATCGACTTGACGACGCATTGATTGCATTGGAAAAAATGGTGGATTATGACATGTACGAGTTGGCAAAATATACATCCGGCAAAAAAATGAGTACGCCTTTACTGTGTGGTGTTGATCACGATTTTTATGGTATATGCGGTAATTATAAGGAAAAACTATTGCTCAAGTTGGAAAATCCCGCTTTTGAAATTTTGAAAACCGACGATAGATTTATCGGAATTATAAAGAAAGTATCGGAGCTTTGATTTTATTGGTTCCGCCTTGAGGCGGTTGAAAGACAAAATACGGAAAAAGTCGTCTCTTTTGTTTGAGACGACTTTTTCTTTCGCTATTATTCAAAGCTTTTCAAATACTCTGCTACGGATCTTGTCATTTCTCTTGCAAAGTCCGAGTTGTATTTGCGGTCGCAGAAGGCGTGCAGCCATTCGGTGTAATCTTTTTCGAGCGGCTTCGGTGCGAGCATTTCGCGCAGCTCTGCGCTGTCCATGCGGCGGTAGCCGTTTTCATGCACGATGTGCTCCGTTGCGGCGCGCTCCGGTTTCTTGCGTGCGATCTGCTGCTCGGTCGGGTAGCCGAATACCAGCATGGCGGCAGGGAAGACATATTCGGGCAGGCACAGCATCTCGCGGTGGAGCTCGCAGTTTTCCATGATATCGCCGATGTAGCAAGAGCCGATGCCGAGGCTTTCGGCGGCGGTGACCGCATTCTGCGCAGCAATATTCGTGTCGCTCACGGCAAGCAGCAGATCGCCAACGCCGGGCTTGCGCGCATCGCATCCTGCATCGAGGTATGCATCATACCACTTTTGACAGTCGGCGCAGAAGATCAGAACCATTTTTGCCTTGGCAATAAACGGCTGATTGTCGCAGCTGATGGCGAGCTTATCTTTGAGTGCTTGGTCGGTGATATCCAGAATCGTGTAAAGCTGTTGATTGCCTGCGGTGGGCGCTTGCGTTGCCGCATGCAGGATGGCTGCCTTGTCTTCGGCAGGGATCTCTTTTTCGGTAAACAGGCGCACCGACTTGCGTGCGGAAAGCTGTTTCAATACCTCGTTCATTTAAACTTCCTCACCGTTGTCAAAGATAGTGGTCTGCATCGGCGGCACTTCCTTTTGCATCGGGCGATATGGGATGCCGAGATGCTCATAGGCAAGGCGGGTGACGCAGCGCCCGCGCGGCGTGCGCGAGAGGTAGCCGATCTGCATCAGATACGGCTCGTAAACGTCCTCCAGCGTGATTGCTTCCTCGCCGACGGTCGCGGCAAGGGTGTCAAGCCCCACAGGGCCGCCGCCGTAAAATTTAATGATGGCTTCCAGCATTCTGCGGTCGGTGTTGTCGAGTCCGAGCTCGTCAATTTCCAGTGCGGAAAGTGCTTCTTTGGCAATGGCTTCGGTGATCTTTCCGTTCGCCTTCACGGTGGCAAAGTCACGTACGCGTTTGAGCAGTCGGTTGGCGATACGCGGTGTGCCGCGGGAGCGCGATGCGATCTCGACAGCACCTGCACTCTCCATTTCCACGTTCAAAATTTCGGCGCTGCGCGTAACGATCGAGGCGAGTTCTTCCGTGGTGTACAGCTCCAATTTCAGCAGTACGCCGAAACGGTCACGGAGCGGCTGTGTCAGCTGTCCCGCGCGCGTGGTCGCGCCAATCAGCGTGAAGTGGGCAAGCGGGATGCGGATGGAACGCGCCGAGGGACCTTTGCCCACGATAATATCCAGTGCAAAGTCCTCCATAGCGGGGTAGAGAATTTCCTCCACCGTGCGCGGCAGGCGGTGGATCTCGTCGATAAAGAGCACATCCCCCTCGGAGAGGTTGGTGAGCAGTGCCGCAAGGTCGCCCTGCTTTTCAATCGCGGGGCCTGAGGTGGTGCGGATGTTTACGCCCATTTCGGAGGCGATGATATTGGAAAGTGTGGTCTTACCGAGACCGGGAGGGCCGTAGAGCAGCACATGGTCAAGGCTTTCGCCGCGGATCTTTGCCGCGTCGATGTAAATTTTGAGGTTGTCCTTCGCCTTTGCCTGTCCGACATAGTCATCGAGCGTCTTCGGACGCAGGGAAACCTCGGTATCGCTGTCGAGCGGGGTGTAGGAAGAGTCAACGATGCGGTTTTCAAAGTCCATGTCTTCGCTGTAAAAGCTGTCCATCGTGTTTCCTCCTTACTTCATAAACTGCGCGAGTGCTGCGCGGATGATCTCGCCCGATTCCATACCGTCGGTGTGCAGCTTCGCCAGCACCGCGTTGACTTCGGCACGGCTGTAACCGAGCGCGATAAGCGCTTCGGCAGCCTCGGCGAGGTGGCTGCTCTTTTTCGGCGCGGCAGTACTACTTTGCATCGGTTCGGCATCGGTGTCACCCGTATAGGACAGCTTGTCTTTCAGCTCCAGCACGATACGCGCTGCTCCTTTCGCGCCGATACCGTTGGCGCGTGCGATCGCCTTGGTATCCTCGGTGGTAACGGCGCGTGCAAGCCCCTCGGGGGTAAATGCCGACAGCACGCCCATTGCTGCTTTCGGACCGATGCCCGAAACGGTCAGCAGAAGCTTGAAGGTGGCAAGTTCCTCCTCCGTGTAAAAGCCGAAAAGCTCCACATCGTCCTCGCGGACAGCCATATAGGTATAGAGCTTGACTTTTTCGCTGCGCGGGGCGGCTCTGTCCAGTGCGGACAGGGTATTCTGCGAGATCGTCAGCTTGTAGCCGACGCCGCCGCAGTCGATAACGGCGATCCCCGCCTCGCGGTGGGCGAGGATGCCGGAAAGATAGTAAAACATTCGTTTTATTCCTCTGTTTGATTCGATTCTTCGTTGTCGCTCGGTGCTTCTGCTGTTTCTGCCGTTTCTGCAGATGCTTCTTTGCTTGTCTCGTCGGGGAGCTCTACGATCTCCACTTCAAATTGGCTGCGGCGCTTTTTCAGTATCCGCTCGCCAAAGAAGATGGCAAGCAGTGCGACTGCGCCCGCGACCGTGATGCAAACACCGAGGTAAAGCTGTTTCGGTACATATTGGATCTTTAACGTATGCTCGCCGGGGGCAGCGTCAAAGGCGACCAGCGCTTCGAGGTTTTCATACACCTCGACCTCTTCGCCGTCTACCCATACGCGCCAGTTTGCGTCATAGGGAATGGAGGTGAACACAGTGGCGCGATTCTCTGTGACGGTGATCGTACCGGTGAAGCAGGTCTCGCTCCACGTATCGATGATAAACTGATTTTCCGCGAGCGAAGCAAAACATTCGTTGTATACGTCCATATCCACGTACCAGAAAAGCGGTTCATCGGCGCGGATATAGATGCGGTCGTCCTTCAAGGTGAGGGTCACGGTGACTTCCGTGCCCTTGGTGAAGTAGCCGAGCGAGATCATGCGGTCGGTCTCGTTGGCGAGCACCGTGCCTTTGTCTACGCCGTTGACCAGCACACTTGCCTCGCGCGGATAGTCTGTGGGAACATACAGATAAATGATGCCGTCGGTCTCGGCGGTAAAGGTGTAGTAGAGGGATGCCGCGTTATCGGCGTTGACCGGGGCGTATTTTGCGTGCTCGGCAACATAGGTGTAGTTCATATTGGTGTCACGCGTGTCCACGTTCGTGACCGCCTTGAAGATCTCGATGGGCTTGTCTTTGCCCAGCATAGCCCCCATCATCGCGTTCATACGTTCGGCGGGCGTGTAGTAGGCGGTAAACGCCTCGTACTCGCCGTTTTTGACCGCGTCGTCATAGCCGCTCGGGTAGGCGAGGTGCATGTCTTGGATCGAGCTGTTGACGGCATAAGCGAGGGAAAGCGCATTGGGGTTTTCATACACGGTCGTAGAATTGCCCTCATAGCGGAGCACGTAGCCCGTGGGTACATCGTATTCGGGATCGGCGATCACATATTTCACGCCGAGGAAGGAGTCGAACGGAGCGGTTGCACCGTAGTATTTCGACCAGTGGGACTTTGAGGACAAGCCCATATAGCGCAAGAAGTCAATGGTGTCCTTGTTGAGTGTGGAGGTCGAGTTGGTAAAGCCGCGGATGCCAAGGGACATCGGCGTGTTGATCAGCGAGTGTTTCGTTTTGTCAAAGCGGTAGAAGCTGTCGTCGTTTTCGAGGATCCAATCCACGCTGTCTTCGTATTTTTCCTTGTTGTCAAGGTAGGAAGTGCGCGTGGAGTAGACGACATCGTCGTCCATGTAACAGATCGAGCTGATACCCGAAATGATCATTTCGGAGCAGACGATCACCAAGAGTACCGCACTTGCCGCGCGGTGATACTGCTTGTGGCGGAAGAGTGCGATCGCCGCCGCATAGACCGCGAGGAAGATCGCCGCAACATAGATGCAGAGCAGATCGCGGTCGAGATCGCTCTCGTGAAATTCGCCGATCTTCTGGAAAACAAGCAGGAAGATATACCAGCCGCCGACCGCACCGCCGAGTTCTGCGGCGGAGAAGCAACGCACTTCTTTAAAGGCTTTTGCTGCGGCGATGATGAGGATGAACACCAGCATAAAACTATAGCGGTAGTTCAGCCAGTTGGGTGCCTGCATGCCGTGCCAGAACTTGTCGATCGCGTCGATCGAGAAGGAGAGGACAAATACGCCGATCAGCACGCCTGTACCGACTTTCTGGCGCATGGGAACTTTCTTTGCAATGAAGAACAATGGCAGCATGATAACGGTGAGCATGCCGCTGTAGATAATGGGCAGACCGTCGGGTCGCACGGTATCGTATGCGTTGACAAACAGGCGTCCGACAAGGTCGAGCAGGTCAAAACGTGCGGTGAAGTTGTAGGTGGGATTCGAGAAGGTCGTCTTGCCGAAGCCGAGCGAGTAGTAGGTCGGCAGAATGATGCAGGCGGCAAGCGCGACGGCGATCAATGAGAAGATGCCCATGCGCACAAGTGCCTTGATGAAATGCTTTTTCTCGCCGCTCTCGTTCTCCGCTACGCAGAAATATGCATAGAAGAAGTAGATAAAGCAGAAAATGCACATCATATAGCCGATGTAGAAACTGGAGAAGACAGCAAGCGCCAGCGAGAGCGTGTAGAGCATGTATTTTCGCTTTGCGATCAGCTTTTCAATGCCCAATGCCACAAGCGGGAGCAGGTACATGCAATCGATCCACATGGTGTTGTGCTGGTAGACGATGCCGTATCCGCAGAGGGCATAGAGAATACCGAAAATAATGCGCGACTGCTTGGTGCCGATACGGTGGCTGTCGAGATAGATCGCCAGCGTCAGACCGCAGAGACCGCATTTGGTTGTAAACAGTACAAGCAGCGCATCGAGCATCATGTTCTCGGGGAAAATTGCCACGATCCAGGAGAGGGGACTCGAGAGATAGTAGGCAAATATGCCGATAAACTCACCGCCCATTGCACGGGAGAAGGAGTAGATCAGGCTGGTGTCGCCATGCAGAGCACGGCGCAGGGCACCGAAGAAATAGACATACTGCGCGTTGAGGTCGAGTACCAGTACCGACTCATCGCCGAACGGATATACACCAAAGGCAAAATAGATGGCATACATCAAGAGACAGGGCGCCAAAAAGGCGAAGAAAAGGTAGGCATATTTTTTGGTTTTCTTTTGCTTTTCCATGCCCGCGATGTCGGGCAATTGCAGCTTTTGATCCATGATTTCTCTCCGTGATTTTATTTTTCAGCTTTGGCGGTCAGGATGTGCCGCACCGCTTTTTCCAGTTTTTCGCGCGGCAGCGTCATGTCGCGTCCGCAGCCTTCGCAGATGATGCGGATGTCGCTGCCCACACGGGCAATGCGCATCTTGTTTGTGCCGCAAGGGTGCGGCTTTTTCAGTTCCAAAAGGTCACCGACCGCAAATTTTAAGATATTCACGATTGCCCTCCGAAATTTTATACATACTATCTATTATATCACTATTATATCATTATACCATGGAATATAAAATATGTAAACGGAAAAGTGAGATTTTTGAAAAACAGGGAATACTTTTATAAAAAAAGCGGAGGAAAACAGATGAACGGGACTATCCTGCAAGATAAATTCAAAATGAGTAAGAAAGGATTGCGGCTCGCGGCTTCGGCGGCTTGTACCCTCGCGCTCATTGCTGCGTTATTTTTGCATCTGCATGCTGCACTGCAGCTTTTTCTGTTTTTGATCGTGCTTGCGTTGCATTTGGAGCGATTGCACAGCGGATTAGATGCGCTCAGCGCCTTTGCGCCGAATGCGCATACACTCGTGCTGCTCAGTGCGCTTGCCGCCCTGCTGCATGGGATTGCTTCGGCGACCGAGGCGCCGTATTACGCCTATGCAGCCGTGACGATCACCTTGGTAAAGCTCGGGGATGCCATCTTGGAACGGCTTTTTGGTACTGCCCGGGATCCGCACACGAGCCGTCGGTTCTGCCGCATCGTAACATCTGCGGCTTTGCTTGCATTTGTGCTTACGCTGACGGTGCGGCTCGCACGCGGAGAGGGCATACTGCGCGCGCTGGACTCTGCCGCCGCGGCACTGATCGTATCCTGTCCTGCTGTTATCGGTATCATTTTACCGCTTGCGAATTTTTTCGGAGCCAAGGTCTGCGCGAAAAACAATATTTTGCTCTGCCGAGCCGATACGCTCGAAAAGCTCGGCAGTGTCAATACGCTGGTCGTCGGCAGCTCGTCGGTCGTCTATGCGGCAGAGCCGTCGCTCTATGATCTCTATGCCGTCGATGCTGACAAAGCGGCATTGCTTGCCGTCGCCGCCGCGATCGAGCAGAGGGCATCGCATCCGTTTGCCGAGGCGATCATTTTAGCGGCGGCAAAGCTCGAGCTGCCGATGCCGCATGTGACCGAGTTTGCCGAATTTCGCGGCAAGGGCGTGTGTGCCGCGGTCGGCGGCGAAAAATATTTCCTCGGAAATAGAAAGCTGTTTCGCGAGCAGGGGATCCCCTTGCCCGACGCGGTGCGCACTGCGGATCTCGGCGGGTATCTGCCGCTTTACGCGGCAAAGAACGGTGCTTTCTGCGGCATGCTGCTGCTCGGCAATACCGAAAAGGCAGACGTGCCTTTTGCTGTCGAAGCCTTGCGCTCGTTTGGGATCAAAACCTTCCTGCGGGTAAAGGGCGGTGTGATTCTTTTGGACGGCGAGCGGGAAAAGGTCTTGCAAGAACCGAAAAACAATGCTACAATAAAGAAAATGCTGTATGGTTCCACCGCAGAGGGGGAAGATGCTCTTTGCATTGCGGGCATCGCAGGGCATGCAGACGTTTTGTTGCCGCGCGGCGGTCTGTACGATGCGTATTGCGCTTTGCTTTTCGGCAGAAAGGCACGCGGCGTTCTGCTCGTGAATCTGCTTGCGGCTCTATGCGGCAGCATGCTCTGCCTTGCGTTTGCAACGGGGCTGTTCGATCCGCTCGGCGTTACGCTCACGCCCGTACTCGCTTTGGCGGCAGTTGCCGTGACGGTCGCGGCTATGCTTTTAAATTCGATGCGGCTGCGCAGCTTTACGCCGCCGCCCTTGATACGATCGGAGGATGACGATATGTTTGGAAAAGTACACTATACTATGCAGATCAACGGCATGTCCTGCGCGCATTGCAGCGCACGTGTCAAGACCGCGCTGGAATCGCTGCGCGGCACCTCGGCGCAGATCTCTTTGGAAGAAAAGTGCGCGCGCGTAAAATGCCCCGCGTCGCTCGATGCCGAAACACTCACCAAAGCTGTGACTGAGGCAGGGTACACGGTGCTGTCCTGCGAGCGCGTATGAAGAGGATAAATCGCATCTGCGCACTGCTTTGTGTGCTTTGTCTTGCGCTGCCGCTCGGCGGGTGCTCGGTGTATGACCTGCTCGGCATTGACACGCATGCGTACGGTGAGGAGCCGAGCATTGCCACGCTTGCAGCCGATGGTGAGATCGCGACGGAGCTGCGGGGCATGATCCCTATGATGATCCGGAATACGCCGTATCTCACCGAGTTTGATACCCCCGCCGAGGCGGCGGATCTCTACCGTGACGGCATTTTGTGCTTTGTTTTGGCAAAGAACTACGCCAAATACAACGCCAATACCGAGCTGATCGCCGGGGCGCGCGAGCAGTATCCGACGTATGAGATCACCACGGTGATCCCTGCGGTGGATTTTGAAAGCACGGTCTACCGCTATTTCGGCGGCACCGAGAGCGTGAACAACGGCTCGACCAAGCTGTTTACCTACCTCGATAAGGTGGATGCCTATGTTTCGGTCGGCATCGGCGTGGACAGCGGCGCCGAAATCGACATTACCGAGTTGTACGAGACGGAAAATACCTATGTCTGCACCTTTACCAGTACGATGAACGATACCACCGCCGGCCCCTACCGCCTGCTCCTCATGAAACGTGAGGATGGTACTTTCTATATGAGATCGCTCACCGAAGTCGGCGAGTAACGCCAAAAAGCGCGCTGCGGCGCGCTTTTTGGTTTTTATCTAAAAATGTTCCAACCAAACACCTTTTTCGGTTACTTTATAGGTGAAACAACATGTTGTGAGCCTAAGTTCAAGTGAGGTGATCTGTTTGACAGAATTTTTTGAATCCGAGCTGCTGCCCAAGATTTACGGCTTTTGCCGCTTGAAAATGAACACGGCGGAAGATGCCGAGGACTTATCGCAGGAGATCTGCTTGGAAGTGCTGAAAGTCATCCATGCCGGCAAACCCGTGGCAAACTGGAATGCTTTTTTGTGGAGCGTATCCAATCATATGTTTTACAATTGGATGCGCAGGAAAAAGCATGGCACGACGGCATACATGGCGGACTGCACCGCATCGTTTTCGGATGTGGAAGCCGAATACATCTCGGCGGAGGAAAAGGCGCTTTTGCATCGCGAGCTGTCGATGATGTCGGGAAATTACAGAAAAGCGGTTATTTTGCATTATTTTGAGAACAAGTCCTGTGAGGAGATCGGCGCTGTGCTCGGAAAAAGCGCGGGAACTGTCAAATGGTGGCTTCACGATGCGAGAAAAGTACTGGAGAAAGGAATGCAGACCATGCGAGACTACGGAGAAAAAAGCTATCGTCCCGGTACGTTGCAGCTTTCCTGTCAGGGAACGCCGGGAGAAAATTATGAGCCTATGCGCTGTGCCGAACGGAAATCGGCGCAGAACATATTGCTTGCCGCCTACAAACAGCCGCTGACGATACAAGAGTTGTGCATAGAGCTCGGCATCGCGGCACCGTATGTAGAGGATGAAGTGAACTTTTTGCTGCAGAATCAACTGATGCGGGAGACCGCCAAAGGGAAGTATCAAACCGATTTTGTGATTCTGCCGGGCGCAAATGCCGCAATGGGCAATAAGATCTATGCGGCGGCTTTTCCTGAATATTTTGAGAAGCTGATCGCCTTTTTGGAGGAGAACAAAACACTGCTCACAAGTCAAAAATACAATATTGCCGAATTTAGTTGGGGTCGCTTGCTGTGGGTGTATGTGCACATCTTCACCGATCTTGCGATCGGCAAATTCAAGTATGAAAACGGTATTCATGTCAAGTTTCGGGATATGCCTATGCGTCCGAACGGCGGTCGTTGGATCGCGCTCGGATTTGAAGGGGACTTGGCATGCGGGGAAAAGCAGGCGTTTAAAAACTATCATGGATATGACGGTCCGGTGCATAAGACCGAGCAAGCCTTTGCACAAGGGTTTTTCCATGCATGGAGCGGACTCGACAGCAGTGTGTTCTTTGACACGCCCGACGCGGTGCTTGCTTTGTGCCGTGACATGATCAAGGGCAATGCCGACATCCAAACGCTCGGCGAAGAGCAAAAATATCTGTTCAGCATTGCGCTGGAGAAAAAGCTGTTTGTAAAAGCGGACGGTGGTTTTCGGGCGAATTACTATTATGTGAACCGAAGCGAGCGGCAGGGCATTGAACGATTGGCAGATACTTTTTATGCGACAGCGGCGCCTTTTTTCCAAACCGCATATGATCTGGTCTTAGAAGAATACGCCGATAGCGTTCCCAAGCATCTGCGATGGCAAATGGGCAATTTCCTGTCGAATCATCTGAACATGTTCGTAACTTGCTCTCTGTATGAAGCCGTAAACCGTGGTATTCTGTCTGCGCCCGATGAAAATAACAAAGCGTGGCTGAGCCTGTTCGCAAGTGAATGAAGATAACAAAAGCCGACCGCGCGGTCGGCTTTTCCTATGCCAGTAAAATATAGATTCCCAGTGCGATAAATACGACGGGGACGAGGATGTGCTTGTATTTTTCGATGCCTGCTCCCAGCATAGGCAGGGAAGCGAGCTTTTGCGCGAGAAAGCACCAAACGGCGACCATGACGGCAAAAACGGCGATTGCAGCGAGCATCTGCTGCAGCGAATAGCCCGCGAACAGCGGGATGTAAACGCCGATGTTGTCCGCACCGTTGGCGACTGTAACGAGCGAGACGGAAAGGATCTGCTGCAAGGCGGAATCTTTGGCGGTCGGCGCGTCGTTTTCCTCCTCTTCGGCATTCTTTTTGCATTCGACCCACGCTTTGATGCCGAGCACGATCGGGATCACACCGAGAAAACGAATATATTCTTCGGGAATGAATTGCAGCACTGCCGAGCCGAGCAGACTGACAGCGGTCAGAACACCGATACCTAAATATTGTCCGATAACGACATGCTGCTTGCTTTTTACCTGCGCAAAAAAGAGCATCAGGATAAAAATATCGTCAATGTTGGTGCTGATAAAGGACGTGACAGCGGCGATGATCGTTGCAAACATCTTATCTCAACGCTTTTTTATCCGCCGAGGTCAGTTTGTATTCGCTCGTCGGCTCCGTTGCCCGGTAAAACTCGATGCTGCTGTAGGGCGCGACATTGTAGTCGGGCTCGTCGAGGTAGATGTCGAGGTACAAATATTCATAGTCGGAGAGCTCCACGCCCTCGAACACATAGCGGCGGTAAGAATAAATGCCGTAGGCGTAGTTATAGGTATACGTCAGCGGGTGTACGCGCTCGGTGCCGTCTGCGTAGAGCGAGACATCCATCTGCAGCGTGTCGCCGCCGCCCGTATGGCGAAGTTCTTCGAGCAGGGAATCGTTGTAGCGAACGGTGACGATCAGCGTTTTTTCTTCGGGAAAGTAGATCGGCTGATGCACAAAGTAGTCGCCGTTTTCGTCATATTCGACGGACGGCTCCCAGGTGATCGCCGACAGCACGCCGTCGGCATATGCGGTTTTCAGTGTGTCGGTCGGCAGAATGCCGCGCGCGAAGTTTGGGTAGTGATTGAGTGTATACAGGCGAAAAGCGAGCATTCCTACAACGAGCAGGATGATCGCTGTGCCGATGGCTTTGAAGATGTTGGCAAAAGTGATTTTCTTTAGAATCTTTTGAAACATTTTTCTCTCCTAACATAAAATGCAGCTTAAATACAAGTATACAATCTTTCGTATGGAATGTCAAATTATTTTTGAACATAAAAACCATAAAAATATTGCAACATTTTTCTTGACAACGGTATTTTCTCGGTGTATAATGCTTATGTTGCATTTCTATGCTCATGGGAGGAAATATGGTACTGAATATATCTTCTCTCCTCGCGGGCGAGAAAAACAGACTCGACATTGACTATATGCTCACGGTTTCATCCGACGATATCGGCAATGCAGTCAATCTTGCAGGCGTTCGGTTCCCGACACCGGCGAGAGTTCTCGGACAGATCACCGACAACGCGGGTTATATGCGTCTGACGCTTTCGGTCACGTTGCCGTACAGCACAGTGTGTGCGCGTTGCGCACGCGATGTCAAGGGCGACTTCGAGATTTCCTTTGAGCGCACCGTCGTACCCGAGGGTATGGTGGAAGACGCCGAGGAAAAAGAAGAGGACTTTGTCGTTGTAAAGAACGGCATGCTCGATATCGACGAACAGCTTGTTGAAGTTCTGCTGCTGGATTTCCCTACCAGAGTGCTCTGCAAAGAGGACTGCAAGGGACTTTGCCAAAAGTGCGGCAAGGATCTCAACGAGGGACCGTGCGATTGCCCGACAGGGGAGATCAACCCCGCGTTTGCAAAGCTTTTGCAAATGTTTGATGATGAAGAAAAAAATAAATAAATATAGATAAGCACATTTTTGTGCGGCATCTAAGGAGGTGTATTCTAAATGGCAGTACCGAAGAGAAAGGTATCCAAGGCTCGCAGAGACAAGAGACGCTCCAATGTTTGGAAGCTCGCGCTCCCCGGCATGGTAAAGTGTCCTAAGTGCGGCGAATACAATCGCGCACACCGTGTATGCAGCGCATGCGGCTACTACAAGGGCGAGGAAATCGTTAAGAAAGAGGCGTAAGCCTTGCGAAAAAGAGACAGTCTGCATAGACTGTCTCTTTTTCGTTGCCTTTTTTGTGAAAACTTAAAAAAGTTTGCATAAACCTATTGACATTTTTACCGTTTTGTGCTACTATGTTATCAGTTTAGCACGCTAAAGCGATAAAACAAAAATCAGAACTACACAGGAGAAACATCACCATGAAAAAAATACTTGCACTTATTCTTGCACTCGTAACGTGTGCATTCTGCTTTGCAGCTTGCGGAGAAAAAGACGACAACACGCTGGTTTGCGGCGTTACGATTTTTGAAAACATGAACGAAAAAGATGCTGACGGCAACTGGACGGGTTTTGAGTCCGAGTTCGCTATGGAAGTCGGAAAGATCCTCGGCATGGAAGTCAAGTTCCAGGAGATCGTTTGGGAGCAGAAGTACAATGAACTCAACTCCGGTGCCATCGACTGCATTTGGAACGGCTTCACGGCAAACTCTGACGACAACGGCGTGAAGAGAAGCGAGCTTGTTGACTTCTCTTACGGTTACATGCTCAACCAGCAGTGCATCGTTGTAAAGAAAGACAATCTTGCAAACTTTACAAGTGAGGATTCTCTCGCGGGCAAGAGCGCATGCGTTGAAGGCGGCAGTGCGGGTGAATCTTATGCAACGAGCGTTACCGATGCGGATAAAGTTATGAAAGCGACCTCGCAGATCAACGCGTTCCCCGAGGTTAAGTCCGGTGCGGTGGATTTCATCGTTGTCGATATTCTTCTTGCGCAGAATCTGTGCGGAACGGGCGACTATTCCGACCTGGCGATCGTGGAAGCGATCGAGTTGGATTCCGAGATCTACGCGATCGGCTTCAAGAAGGGCAGCGAGCTCACCGCAAAGGTAAATGATGCCATCAAGCAGCTTGAAGGCAGCGGAAAGCTGATGGAGATCGCTCAGAAATATGGCTTTGAGAATGTGCTCAAGATTACCGAGAACATCGACTGATTATAACAATTTACAAAGGAAAGTAGAATATGGGTTTTGTAGAGGTTACGTTAAGCTTGCTTAATGGACTTGAACAGACCTTCCTGATTTTTGCGCTGACACTTGTGTTAGCGCTTCCTTTGGGTTTGGTCATTTCTTTCGGATCCATGTCCGGGTTCAAGCCGCTTGCTTACATAACGAAGATCTTTGTTTGGATCATACGTGGAGTACCGCTGATGCTCCAGGTCATCATCGTGTTTTATGTACCCGGATTCCTTTTGGGAACCCCGCTCTTTACACGTTTCGGTTCGGTCGTAGCGGCATTTGTGATCAACTATGCTTGCTATTTTTCCGAAATCTATCGCGGCGGAATCGAAAGTATTGCAAAAGGGCAGTATGAGGCGGGGCAGGTTCTCGGAATGACGAAGTCGCAGATCTTTTTCAAGGTCGTGCTGATGCAGGTCGTAAAACGTATTCTTGCGCCTATGTCGAACGAAGTGATAACACTGGTTAAAGACACCGCGCTTGCAAGAGTCATTATGATCGTCGAGATCATTCAGGCTGCTCAGAATTATGCTGCATACGGACTTATGTGGCCGCTCTTTTACACTGCGGTTTTCTATCTTGTTTTTGTCGGTCTGCTCTCCCTTCTTTTCGGCTTTTTTGAAAAGAAACTCGATTATTACAAGGTATAAGGAGGGCGCAGTATGGTATTGCTTGAAGTTAAAGATATTAAGAAAAATTTTGGCAAGACAGAGGTCCTCAAAGGCGTCAGCTTCTCTCTGGATAAAGGAGAAGTGCTTGCTATTATCGGTTCTTCGGGAAGCGGTAAGACGACATTACTGCGTTGTCTAAACTTCTTGGAGCATGCGGACAGCGGCAGCTTCTCGGTAGACGGTGAGACCGTATTTGATGCCGCTGTGGAATACAGCGATCATGAAATACGTGAAAAACGTTTGAAATTCGGTTTGGTTTTTCAGTCCTTCAATCTCTTTCCGCAGTACAGCGTCATGGAGAATCTTACGCTCGCACCCAAACTTGCGCTGAAAAAGAAAAAACTTTCCGCCGCGGAGAAAAAGGCGGCAATAGCCGAGATCGAGCAAAAAGCGGCGGAGCTGCTTGCCCGTGTCGGACTTGCGGAAAAGCGCGATGCATACCCCTGTCAGCTTTCGGGCGGACAGCAGCAGCGCGTCGCCATTGCACGTGCCCTTGCATTGAAGCCCGAGATCCTCTGCTTTGACGAACCGACCAGTGCGCTCGACCCCGAGCTCACGGGCGAGGTACTGCGCGTAATTAAGGGACTCAAAGGAGAAGATCGCACTATGGTCGTGGTCACACACGAGATGGAGTTTGCCAAGAATGTCGCCGACAAGGTCATTTTTATGGCAGACGGTGTAATTGAGGAGATCGGTACGCCCGAGGAGATCTTTGAGCACCCGCAGAGCGAGAAAACCAAAGCGTTTCTCAACAGCTCTTTGGAAAAAATGTACTGATTCCACAATTTTTTCAAAAAGAGCTTGACAAAAATTGTTCGGTATGCTACCATAAAGGTGAACAAAAGGTACCGGCAAAAGTCGGTGACTATCCTGTAGAAAGTGAGGATTACGCCAATGGGTCAGTTTGTAGTGAAGGAAACTTCCACAGGTATTAAATTCGATTTAAAGGCAGGCAACGGTCAGGTGATCGCGACCTCCGAGGTATATTCTTCTGAAAGTGCATGTCTGAACGGCATCGAGAGTGTCCGCACCAATTGTGTAGGCGAGATCGAGGATCAGACGGTTGAAAATATTGCGACTGTAAAGCATCCTAAGTTTGAAGTTTATAAGGATAAAGCGGGCGAGTACAGATTCAGACTGAAAGCAAAGAACGGCGAAGTTATCGCTACCTCCGAGGGGTACACCTCCAAGGATAGCTGCCTGAACGGGATTGAAAGCGTTAAGAAAAACGCTCCCGACGCAGAGATCAAGAAATAAGAAATTTTAGGTACAATTGAATAAAAAAGCCGAGGTGCAAACCTCGGCTTTTTACTGTCAAGAGGGAATAGCGGTAGAAAATGACAGACGCAAAGACTCTTTGCGTGACAAAATGACGCTTTTGTGCTACAATAACCATACAAAAGCGCAGGCAAGGAGGATCATATATGCGTGATATCGGGAAAAACATACGCACGGCGCGCAGCCGTAAAAAGATGACGCAGGACGAACTGGCAGAGAGGTTATATGTAACACGGCAGACGATCTCCAACTACGAAACAGGGCGATCGCGCCCGGATGTGGAGTGTCTGATGCAGATCGCCGAGGTTTTAGGTGTGGATATACAGGAGCTGCTGTACGGTCCCGAGGAGAAGCCCGAGAAAAGGCAGGCGAAAAAGCGGTTGTGGATCGCTTGCGGTATTCTCGCGGTACTTGGCGTTCTGTGTCTGTGCGCTTTGTATTGGATTCGGGAGTGGGCGGGTACATACTATTATGTTATGCCGATGTTTTTCATACGGGATTTCGCCGTTCCACTGTGGTTCGGTCTGCTCGGCTGGACGCTTTTGCAGGCGTGCGGCGTGTATCTCGGCGCGAAGGTACCGCAGTGCAAGGCGTTGCGGTGGATCCGGCTTGCAGTGCTGATCTGTATAGCGATCTGTGCGGTGCTACTGTTGCCGATGTTTTGCAGGATCACGGTAGCTGCGGTACAGCAGATCGCCGCGGTGCTGACCGAAACGCACTATACTGTTTCGCTTTCTTTTGAATTTTTACCGATATGGGATACGATCGCCAACAAGTTGTTTTTCTTTTTGTATCAGTTCCCGTATGTCACCACATTCGTCGGCGCGGCACTGTGGCTTGTCGGCTTTCCGAAAGAGAAAAAGCAATAGAAAAAGCGGCATCGCCGCTTTTTTCTATTGCTGTGTATGTTTATTGGTCAAGCTCGTTTTGTTTTAACTTCTCGTTGATTTTTTTGAGATTTCTTTTTTGAATAATGTCGATGATGATGAATAGGGGTATCGCAAGGAGAATAGCTGTAATCGAGTATTTTGCGAAATATCCGATAAACTCTATCGGTTCTGCCATATGGAGCACACCGACGATCAAAAATGCTATCGAATAGGAGAGACTTACAATTAGAATGTATATCAAACGTGCAACCCATTTCTTTGTTGTACGTTCCGTTTTGCTGAGAAAGAAGAATGATGTGAGCACCGTCGGAATCGTGGCAAGGATCGTACCTTGCAGAAAACCAATAATCAAATCACTGTGCGCAATATTCGGTACTAAAGATTTGATGATGACCCAAACGAACGTAACACAGCCTATGCTGAGAAAATAGGAATTCAAAAGGCGTTTCCAAGTTTTCATATTATTTCACCCCCAGTTTTTGTTTGATGACGGACAGATACTGCCGTGAAACGATCACTCTTTCGCCGTTTACGAGCGTTGCGCATAGACGGCTGTTTTCGGCAGGTTTGATGCTGCGGACTTTTCTGAGATTGGCGATGGAAGTTTTGGAGATACGGGCAAAGGGTGTGTTCTCCAGCTTTTCTTCCAATTGATAGATCTTGGTCACCGTTTCATAGATACCGTCCGCCGTATAGAAAAACACTTTACGGTCCACCGTTTCAAAATACAGGATTTCGGATAAAGGAATAAAAAAGGTTTCTCCGTCTTTGGCCCCGGTCACGGTGTTGTCGATCAGGCTGATATAGGATAAGATCTCCTCCAGCCTGCTGTCGAGCTTGCTGCAAACCACGGTGATCTCCGGCTCGGTCACAGCATGGTTTTGT
>JAFTOT010000014.1 GCA_017463665.1 Clostridia bacterium
GTCGCTTTGACCGCTGTTAGCGGTGGTAGGATACGTTCCGTGGCAAACTAACATTAGAGATAGAGCAAAATTAAGAAGTTAGTTTATCTCGGAACGTATCCCCCAGTCGCCGTTCGGCGACAGCCCCCTTTAGGCAAGGGGCCTTTCTAACTCCTAAACAATCATTCATTTTTCCAAAAGACACAGTTTTTTAGCTGTGTCTTTTCTTTTTGCAAATGATACAGAAATTTCTGAAACTTGCCGAAAAATCCCAACTTTGGTGTGGCATACTATAAGAGCGGCGGGGAGCCGACGACAAGGGAAAGGAGGAAACGGGATGGCAAACGAGACGAAACAGTCTGCCTGTGCCGATACGGGAGAGTGCCGCGTGTGCGGCGAGGAAACATGCTCCGACAAGGGCGGTGCGGGCGAGACGGTGGCGAGCGAACGCGAGATCCTCGAACGGCTGAGCCGTATTCTGCGCCGCGAGGAGACCGAGGATGCGGTGGTAAAGCTCCGGGAGGAGACCAAGACCACCGAGGAAGACGGCAAAACCTATGTGGAGCGGGGCGAGCGCGTTGAGATCGCGAAAATACGCCCGAAGCTTTCGGACGTGCTCCGCGCGGGCGAACTGCTCGGCAAGCACTACGGCATGTTCGGCGAGCGGCTGGAAGGCAGCATTGCGCTGCCGCTGATCATTTGCGGAGAGGATGAGCTCAAATGATCGAGGGACTTTACCTGCCCGACATTGTCGGCGGCGGGTACGGCGAGTTCTGGCGGACGCGTAAGCGTTACCGCGTGGTCAAGGGCTCGCGCGCATCCAAAAAGAGCAAGACGGCGGCGCTGTGGTATATCTACCATTTGCTGAAGTACCCACAGGCGAATCTCCTTGTGGTGCGGCGTACATACCGCACGCTGGAGCGCTCGGCGTACTCGGAGCTGAAATGGGCGATCCGCAGGCTCGGGGCGGAGAAGTACTTTGACTTCAAGACCTCGCCGCTTGAGATCATCGTCAAAAGCACGGGGCAGCGGGTGTTCTTCGCGGGTCTGGACGATCCCTTGAAGCTCACTTCGCTGACCGTGTCCACGGGCGTGCTCTGCTGGATGTGGATCGAGGAGGCGTACGAGATCGACAGCGAGGACGCGTTTAACACGCTCGACGAGAGCATTCGCGGTGAGGTGCCAAACGGGCTTTTTAAGCAGATCACGCTGACCTTTAACCCGTGGAGCGAGAACCACTGGATCAAGAAGCGGTTTTTCGACCGAGCGAGTCCGGACGTGTTCACGCTGACGGTGAGCTACAAGGTCAACGAGTGGCTGGACGCGGCGGATCTGCGCGTGTTTGAGGAGATGCGGCTGCGCGATCCCGAACGCTACCGCGTATGCGGGCTCGGCGAATGGGGTGTGGGCGGCGGGCAGTTCTTTTCCGAATTCCGCAGTGATGTGCATGTCGTGCCGCCCGCGTCGTTGCCGGTCGGCGCGCGGATCTACCGCGCCATCGACTACGGTCTGGATGCGCTCGCCTGCCTGTTTATCGCGGTGGATTCGCTCGGGCGGGCGGTGGTGTTCCGCGAGGTGTATGCGCATGACCTGATCGTGTCGGCAGCGGCGGAAGCGATCCGCGCGGCGAGCGAGGGATTGGAGATCTACTGCACCTTTGCGCCGCCCGACCTGTGGGCCAGACAAAAGGACAGCGGCAAGAGCATTGCCATGCTGTTTGAGCAGCACGGCGTGCCGCTGAGCGCTGCCGACAACAACCGCGTGGGCGGCTGGATGGCGCTGAAGGAGTGGCTGAAGGTGACGGTGTCCCCTGACGGCGGTACGGATGCGCGGCTCAAGATCAGCCGCGACTGCGAAAATCTTATTCGCTGTCTTCCGTCGCTGCTCAGCGACAAAAAGCACATCGGCGACTGCGCGACCGAGCCGCACGAGATCACGCATCTGCCCGATGCACTGCGCTATTTTGCGGTGATGCAGACGGGTGCACCGCCGCGTAAGGATGTGCCGAAGATCACGGACTTCACCGGCAGAAACCGCCGCAATCAACGCTTTTAAAAATCTGTCGAAAGGCAAAAGAAAGAAGGAATTCCTATCAAGCAGATCACAGTGAAAAAGACCAAGCATATCTGCGCGGTGCCCGCCTGCAAATGCACGGACACGTTCAAGGTGTCGGGCAGCCCCAATCTGCTCGGCGGCTTCTACATCTGCGCGGATTGTGCTGCCGAGATCGCGCGGCTGACGAAACCGAAAAAGGGAGCGAAGGCATGACAGGGCTGCTCTGCATCCTGCTTTGTGCGGCGCTCTTGTATTTTGAGGTATCGTACCGCAGCCTGCAAAGAGAGGTGCGCAGCCTTGCGGGGCGGGAGATCCCCTGCGGCAAGCTGCGGCACCTTTCGCCCCACCGCCGCGCGGTCGATGAAAAAAGGAGAACCGATGGATGAAACTGTTTCAATTTAAAGAAAAAGAGCCGCCGCGCGGCGAGTATCGCGAGGACATCCTTGCGATGATCGAGGAGGAGTGCCGCCGCCGTCACGAGGAGCGCCGCCCTCTGGAGCTGAAATGGATGCTGTGCTCGGATTTTTACGCGGGGCATCAGTACCGCGACATCAATCCCTATCGCGGCGAGCTCGAGGACTACGATCCGCCGTATGACTACATGGAGCGCGGCGTGTACAACCGCATTGCGCCGCTGATCGAAACGCGCATTGCAAACTTCAAGTCGCTGGACTTTTCGATGGAGGTGCACCCTGCCACGAGTGAGCTCTCGGACTACGAAAAGAGCCTTGTGGCGACGCGCTTACTCACGCAGACGCAGTACAAGTGTGATTTTCTTTCCAAAAAGGATAGCCTTGTGCTCTGGAGCGAGCTCTGCGGCACGGCGTTTCTGCTCTCGTGGTGGGACCCGTCCAAGGGGGATGCGGTGCGCGACGGAGAGAAGCTGCTTGCGCTCGGCGACCTCGATTTCGGTGTGCTGACGCCCTATGAGGTGCTGCCCGAAAGCATTTACAAAGAGAACCTTGCCGATCAGGCATCGATCATCCTCGAGCAGGTGGTCAGCGTGGACGAGGTGAACCGCCGCTACGGCGTGCGTGTCAAGTCGCGCGCGGTGGATACATATGCCATCGTGCCCACGGCGGGCACAGGCGGGCTCGGATATGTGGGTGCGACCTTTGCGGTCGGCTGCCGTAAGGCGGAAAATTCCACGTTGCTGCGCACTTACATGGAGCGCCCCTCGGCCCGGCACCCCTCGGGGCGAATGTTTATTGCTACGCCCGATCGCATCCTCTATTACGGCACGCTGCCGATCGACGAATACCCGCTGGCGATGCTGCGCTGTAAGCCTGCGGCGGGGATGTTCTTCGGCAGATCGGTGATCGAGGATCTGATCCCGCTGCAGCGTGCCTACAACGGGGTGAAGAACAAGATCCACGACTACATCCGCACGCTGGCGCTGAATCCGCTGCTCGTTCCCGAGGGATCGGTGGACGACATCGATGAGCTGGCGGCAAACGGCGTTGCGCCCGGGGACATCGTGGAGTATAACCCCGACCGAGGCGAGCCCAAGCCGCTTGCCACGCAGGTTTTGCCCGCGGGTGTGTTTGAGGAGTGCGAGAATCTCTCGCACGAGATGGAATATGCCGCGGGACTGTCGCACCTTGGCGCCACGGGCAACAACTCCTCGTCGGTGACCAGTGCGAGCGCCATCGAGCGTTTGCGCGAGATCGACGGTGTGCGTCTTGCGCTCTCGGGTGATGCCATCCGCGAGACGGTGCTGCACGCGGCGAAGATCTGGCTCAAGCTCTACAAGGAGCACGGCAACATCACGCATATCGAAAAGCTCTCGGGCAGTTACGACACGAGTGCCAATCTCCTGTGGTGCGGGAAGGACATCAATTCCTACGACATCGTGTTCGAGAGTGAAAACGCGCTGCTCCACAGTGACGAAAGCCGCCTTGCGGCGATCAGAAGCGGCATTGAGCTCGGGCTGTTCTGCGACGAGGACGGCAAGATCCCAAGGCAGGTACGCAAAAAGCTGCTCAGCCGTATGCACGTGGGCGATTTTCTGCGCACGCTCTACGAGGATGAGCTGCAAAGTGCGGCTGCCCGCCGTGAAAACGGCGAGCTGCTGCGCGGAAAGGCGCTGGAGGTTTTCCCGTACGATGACCATGAGCTGCACATCAGTGAGCATCGGCGCGCCGCGCTCGAGTACAGCTACTACAAAACGCGTAAAGCTTCGCCCGCGCGTGCGGCGGCACTTGCCGCGCATATTGCGGCGCATGTACGCGCAAAAAAAGAAAAGGAAGGAATCGAAGATGAAACAAGAGAAGAAACCGACGCTTAATTTTGATGCGCTTGCCGCACTCTCTGCGGAGGAACGAGCAACGGCGATCGAAGCTTATGCGGCAGAGGTCGAAGCAGCGGCTGCAGCGGCGGCGGATGCAAAGTACAGCGGCGAACTGCAGGACGCGCGTTATGCGTCCGTGAAGTACAAGCTGGCGCTGGACGGTGGACTCAGCGGCTTTGGCGAGCGCATCGGCGCAATCGAGGAGATCCTGGCAAGCACCCCCGTACTGCAGTCGCTCTCGGACGAGGACAAGCTGCGCACCGCGTATTACATCGATCGCGGCATGCATACGGGCGATGCGCCCAGCACCGAGACGCTGCTTGCACAGCTGCAGAAGGATCCCGAGGCGATGCGTCTTTGCGAGGCGGCGATCCTCGAGAAGCTGCGCGCCGAGCAGGCACCCGCACTGCATTCGACTGCGGGCGGCGCAAGCGTGCCGCTCACGCCGGCAAAGAAGCCGAAGAGCATTGACGAAGCGTCTGCGCTGGCGCGAGCTGCGTTTGGGATATAAA
>JAFTOT010000083.1 GCA_017463665.1 Clostridia bacterium
ACCAATACCATCCGCCTGTCCGAAAGCGTTTATGACGCAAACACGGTTGCGGCGGTCGGCGTTGCCGCACACGAGGCGGGACATGCGGTGCAGTATGCCGTAGGTTATGCGCCGATCAAGATCCGCATGGCGATCATTCCGATCACCAACATCGGATCGAATCTTGCGATGCCGCTTGTGCTCATCGGGCTTCTGCTTTCGGCACCGACGCTTGCGTATATCGGCATTGCGGCGTTCAGCCTTTCGACGATCTTTCAGCTGATCACGCTGCCCGTCGAGTTCAACGCATCCTCCCGCGCGATCCAAACGCTGGAGAATGCCGGCATGGGCGAGACCGAGATCAGCGGTTCCAAAAAGGTGCTCCGCGCGGCGGCAATGACCTATGTTGCGGCGCTGGCGGTATCGCTTGCCAACCTGCTGCGGCTGTTCCTTATCGTCAATCGTAATAGCAGAAGAAGATAGATGGATATTCGCAAAACTGCGCTCTCCATCCTCCGCGATGCAGAGCAGAAGGACAAATATATCGCGCTGACGCTGGGTGCCGCCCTTGGCGGGATCGAATGTGACGAGCGCGACCGCGCATTGCTTACCACCCTTGTGTACGGCGTGACCGAGCGGCGCGTGACACTGGATTATTATATGGAAAAGCTCGCAGACCGCCCGATCGACAAGATCGGTGCGCGGCTCGCGATGACACTGCGGCTGGGACTGTATCAACTGCTGTATCTCGACCGCATCCCGCCGCATGCCGCCGTCAGTGAGACGGTGCGCCTCGGCAAAAGCCAGGGCGAGCGCGCATTTCTAAACGGTGTGCTGCGCGGATATCTCAGACAAAAGGACAGCATCCCGCTGCCCGAGGATCCGCTTTCCCGCATGGCGGTACAGTACTCTTTCCCGCGCGACACGGTCGCGCTCCTTGCAGAGAACCTCGGCGACAAGACCGAGGTCGTGCTCGCAAACCTTGCAAAGCATCCGCCGATGACCATTGCGGTGAATACGCTGCACACCACGGTGGAAACTGCGCTTGCAAAACTTGTCGGCGCGGGGCCGGACGCGAGAAGATGCACGGCATCCCCGCGCGGCATCCGCATCTATGGAAATGTCAGCCATGACCGCCTGTGTGAACTCGTCGGCGAGCAGAATTTCTTCGTACAGGACGAGGCTTCGCAGATCGCGATCAGCGTGCTTTCGCCGAAAGCGGGCGAGGTCGGCGCGGACGTGTGCGCATGCCCGGGCTCCAAGAGCTTTCACGCCGCGATCTGTATGCAAAATGACGGCGAGATCCACGCGTTTGACCTGCACGAGAGCAAGCTGCCGCTGATTACGAGCGGTGCGGCAAGGCTCGGCATCGACGTTATCACGGCTGCGGCGCGCGATTCGAGCACGCCGTGCGAGGAACTGCTCGGCAAATGCGACTTTGTCATTTGCGACGTGCCCTGTTCGGGACTCGGCGTGATGGCGAAGAAACCCGAGATTCGTTTTCACGATCCCGATGCGTGGCGGACACTCGCCCCGCTCGGCTATGCTATTCTCTGCGCCTCGGCAGAGTATTTGAAAAGCGGCGGCAGGCTGCTGTATTCGACCTGCACGCTGACAAAAGCGGAGAACGAGGAGAATTTCTACCGCTTCCTCGACACGCACAAGGATTTTCACCATACCGATTTTTCGCTCGGCGATGTGCAGAGCACACGCGGCTGCGTGACGCTGCTGCCCGACGGCGAGCGCGACGGATTTTTTATCGGACTTTTGACAAAGGAGTAACCATGGCAAAAACGGACATCGGCTCGCTTTCGCTTTGCGAGCTGGAAAGCTACATACAGTCGATCGGCGAGAGCCGCTTTCGCGCAAAGCAGATCTATGAGTGGCTTTGCCGCGGTGTGGACTTTGACGGCATGTCCAATTTGTCAAAGGCGCTGCGGGAAAAGCTCGCGGCGGAGTGCTACAGCGGAATTCCGCAGATCGAGCGCAAGCTGGTCTCGGCGGTGGACGGCACCGTAAAATACCTTTTCCGCTTTCCCGACGGCGAGTGCGTGGAGTCGGTCGTGATGTACTACAAGCACGGCACCACCATCTGCATCTCCTCGCAGGTTGGCTGCCGCATGGGCTGCCGCTTCTGCGCTTCCACCATCGGCGGCAAGGTGCGCGACCTCGCCCCGTCCGAGATGCTCGGGCAGATCGTGCGTGCACAGCGTGACATCGGCGAGCGCATCGACGGCATCGTGATGATGGGCATCGGCGAGCCGCTGGACAACTACCAAAATACCGTGAAATTCTTAAAACTGGTCACCTCGCCCGACGGTCTCAACATCGGTGCGCGGCATATCTCGGTCTCGACCTCGGGTGTGGTCGAAAAGATCCGTGAACTCGAAAAAGAGGACTTTCAGATCACGCTTTCGATCTCGCTGCATGCATCGAACGACGAGCGGCGCAGTGCGCTGATGCCCGTCAACCGTAAGTGGGGCATCGACGAGCTGCTTAGCGCGGTCAAGCATTATTTTGATGCGACGGGCAGGCGCGTTTCGATCGAATATACCCTGATCGCAGGGCAGAACGACAGCGAGAAAGATGCAAAAGAGCTGTGCGCCCTTCTGCGCCGCTATTTTACGCGCTCGGATGCGCTGCACGTCAATCTCATTCCGGTCAACCCCGTGCGCGAGAGCGGTTTTTCGCAGGGCGACCGACGCAGCATAGAACATTTTCAAAAGATCTTAACCGATGCGGGCTTGACGGCAACGATCCGCCGCACGCTCGGTCCCGATATCAACGCTTCCTGCGGACAGCTCCGCAGAGGGCAGACGGCAAAGTCCGCCGCGCAGGAGAACTTGTAACTGCGCGGAGAAAGGAAAGGTCATCTCAGTGGAACATTTTGCAATTACCGATGTGGGCAGCGTCCGCGAGCACAACGAGGACAGCTACCTTGTAAAGGAATACGGTGATGCGGCGCTGTTTGCCGTTTTTGACGGCATGGGCGGTGCCAAGGCAGGCGAGGCTGCCTCTGCCATGGCGCGCGACGAGGTCGAAAAGTATTTTGACGGCTTCTTCCGCGAGGGCGGCAGGACTGAGCCCGCGGCGATCCAGGCGGCGCTTGCGTCGGCGGCGGACCGCGCCAATTTCAAGGTCTTTTCGCTGGCTACGAGCGACGCGACCTATGAGGGCATGGGTACAACGATGGTTGCCGCACTCTGCATCGCGGATAAAGTGTATGTTGCTAACGTGGGGGACAGTCGCGCCTACCTGCTCGACCCGGACGGCGCCATGCAGATCACCCGCGACCACTCCTTTGTGCAGTATCTTGTCGATATCGGCAAGATCACGCCCGAGGAGGCGCGCGTAAGTTCCAAGAAGAACATCATCACCCGTGCGGTCGGCGTAGACAAAGAGGTCAGCGTGGATGTATCGGTGCTGGAGAAAAAACAGTACAAGGGCAAGACGCTGCTGCTTTGCTCGGACGGTCTTTCCGGCTATTTTGACGCCCCTGCGCTGGCACAGTTCTGCCGCACGTATACCGACTGCGAGACCATGGCGCGTGCGATGGTGGACGGTGCGAATGCCGCAGGCGGCAGTGACAATATCACCGCGATCGTTGCGAAACTCAAGTAATCGAAATCACTGAAATTATCGGAGATAGATATGGATCAGTATAACAATTATATCGGGCTGCTTCTGGACGGACGCTACAAGATCAAGCGCCTCGTCGGCATCGGCGGCATGGCTATGGTGTTTGAGGCAGACGATACCTTCCGTAAGATCACGGTTGCCGTAAAGATCCTCAAGGATGAATTTGCCTCGGATGAGGTCTCGGTACAGCGTTTCATCAATGAGTCCAAGGCGGTTCTGATGCTTTCGCATGCCAACATCGTCAAGATCTTTGACGTGTCGGTCAAGGGCGAAAACAAGTACATCGTCATGGAGTACATCGACGGCATCACGCTCAAAAATTACATGGAGCGCAAGGGGGCGCTGTCGGTCAAGGAGACGATCTCCTACTCCATTCAGATCCTGCGCGCGCTCGAGCATGCACATCTCGGCGGTGTGATCCACCGCGATATCAAGCCGCAGAACATCATGCTGCTGAAAAACGGGCAGATCAAGGTGACCGACTTCGGCATTGCAAAGCTGCCCGACGCCAAGACGCTCACCGCTACCGATAAGGCGATCGGCACCGTGTACTACATCAGCCCCGAGCAGGCTGCGGGCGAAAAGGGGATCGACCGCCGCACCGACCTATACTCGGTCGGCGTGATGATGTATGAGATGCTCACGGGCAAGCTGCCCTTTGACGCGGAAAATCCCGTCAGCATTGCCTTAAAGCAGATCAATGAGCAGCCGAAGGCACCCACACAGATCGTCCCGTCCATCCCGAAGGGACTCGAACAGATCGTGCTGTTTGCTATGGAAAAGGACAAGGACAAGCGCTTCCAGACCGCGACGCAGATGATCGATCTGCTGCTCAAGGTGCGCGAGAATCCGGGCGTTGTTTTCCGTCAGAAGAATCAATCTGCCGCAAGACCGAAAAAGAAGAAAAAGAAGGTCTCCATGCTCCCCATCATCATGGGCGTGGTCACGGCGTTTTTGCTCGTTGCCATCATCAGTGCCGTTACGGTCGTTAAGGATATTTTCTTCGGTGAGCAGGTGGACGATTCCATCACCATTACGGTGGAGGACTATGTCGGCGACATGTACAGCGAAGATCTGCTTGCCGAGCTGGACGACCTCTACCGCGTGAGTGTCAAGTATGAGTATTCCGAGACGATCGAGAGCGGCAAGATCCTGCGGCAGAATCCTGCGGCGGGTGCTACGCGCCGCGGTCGCAAGGGACAGCAGATCGCCGACTTGACTTTGTATGTCAGCCAGGGCATCGAACAGGCGGTCATGGAGGACTATACCTATGCCGCCGCGCGGCAGACGCAGTTGACACTGCGCAACAAGGGTTTCAAGGTTACGGTCATTGAGGAATATAATGATATCGTACCGGCGGATTGCGTCATTTCGACCACGCCGAAGGCGGGTGAATCCGTCGCGGTGGGCAGCACGGTGCTCGTGATGGTCAGCAAGGGCGAGATGGTGGATACCACCGTTGTTCCGAGCTTTGTCGGCACGACGACCGTCGATGCATACGAAATGCTTGTGCAGAGCGATCTGCGTCTCGGCACCATCAGCTATCAGTACAGCGACCGCCCTTACGGCAGGATCATTGAGCAGAGTCTGGCGGCAGGCACCAGTGCGCCCAAGGGCGTAGCGAAGATCAGCTTCGTGATCTCCAAGGGGCCCGCACCCGTGGAAAAGCCTGCGGTGACCGAACCGCCCGTGACGACGGAAGAGCCGGTCGTAACCACGCAGAAACCCGCAGAGACCACTGCGGCAACCACAAAATCCACGACCAGCTTTGATGATTGGCTGTCCGATCGTTTTAAGACGCAGCGATGAAGCAGGACGGAAAGATCATTAAGGGCGTCGGCGGCAAGTATACCGTGCTCTGCGGCGGGGAGACCGTTACCGCGCGTGCGCGGGGCGTGTTCCGCCATGAGCAGATCTCGCCCGAGGTCGGCGACAACGTCACCGTGCGCATCGAGCAGGAGGGCGACGCATACATCGAGGATATCCACGAGCGCAAGAATCTGCTGATCCGCCCGCCGATGGCAAACCTCGATTATATGTTTATCACCGCTTCGGCGGCAAAGCCTGCACCGATCCTTGCCACGCTCGACAAGCTGAGCGCCATCTGTGTGCACTCGGATATTGCACCCGTGTTCGTCATTACCAAATGCGACCTCGATGCCGCGATGGGGGAAAGGCTCGCAAAGCTCTATGGGCACAGCGGCTTTCCCGTGTTTACCCTCAGCGCCGAGGACGGAGAGGGGATTGAGGAGCTGCGCGCCTTTTTAGGGGAAAATCTGCCGGGGAAGACGGCTGCATTTGCAGGTGCGTCCGGCATCGGCAAATCCACGCTGCTCAATGCGCTGTTCCCCGAGCTGGGGCTTGCGACCGGCGGCATCAGCGAGCGTATCGCGCGCGGCAAGCATACCACCCGCCATGTCGAGCTGTTTTCGGCGCTTGGCGGCATGGTTGCGGATACGCCCGGGTTCAGTATGCTGGATTTTATGCGGTTCGATTTTATGACTGCGGAGGATCTGCCCTATGCGTTCCCCGAGATCGAGCCGTATCTCGGACGATGTCGGTATACCAAATGCACGCACCTCTGCGAAGACGGCTGCGCCATTGTGGAGGCTGTGCAAAACGGCGAGATCGAGCCTTCCCGCCACGAGAGCTATGTGGAGCTGTACAACATTCTGAAAGATAAAAAAGAGTGGAAAAAGGTTCCGCACTGAATGCCCGATTAAAAAACAAGGTTTTGAAATCCACTTTACAATTGCATTTCGGTACTGTATAATCATGTAATAGACATGATACGAGGTAGCTATGAAAGACAAGATTGAAATTGATATAAATGTCACGCTTCCGGACCTCGGCAAGGTGAAGAAAAAGGTCAAAAAAGCCGTGCGCGACATGCGATATGACGTTGCGGCGATCCGCGACCGCGATCCCGCGGCGACGAGTGACCTTGAGGTCATGTTGCTGTATTCGGGGTTCCATGCCGTGACCATGCACCGTGCGGCGCATGCGCTCTATAAAAAAGGGCACAAGCTCAGTGCCCGCGCGATCAGCCAAGGCGCACGGTTTCTGACCGGCATCGAGATCCATCCCGGCGCCAAGATCGGCAAGGGACTTGTGATCGACCACGGCAGCGGCGTCGTCATCGGCGAGACCGCCGAGATCGGCGACAACTGCACGCTCTATCAGGGCGTTACCCTCGGCGGTACGGGTAAGGACACGGGCAAGCGCCATCCCACCCTCGGTGACAATGTCATGGTGGGCAGCGGCGCCAAGGTGCTCGGCCCCTTCAAGGTGGGCAGCGGCGCCAAGATCGCGTCCAATGCCGTCGTGCTCGAGGAAGTTCCCGAGAACGCCACCGCAGTCGGCGTACCCGCGCGCGTTGTGCGCATCAACGGCGAGCGCGTGACCGATCAGCTCGACCACGTACATCTGCCCGACCCCGTCGCGCAGGAGATCTGCCGCGTGGAGCGCCGTATTTACGCGCTCGAGAAGAAACTGGCGGAAAACGAGAAAGAAAACGAGACCGCAAACGCAAAAAGCGAGTCTGAAGTTTAAATTTTTGGAGAAAGATCATGCTGCTTTATAACACTTTAACCAGACGAAGAGACGAGTTTGTTCCGAATGAGCCCGGCAAGGTCAAGATGTACACCTGCGGACCCACGGTGTATCACTATGCCCATATCGGCAACCTGCGCAGCTATATCATGGAGGATGTACTGGAGAAGTATCTCCGCTACATAGGCTATGATGTAACGCGCGTGATGAACATCACCGATGTCGGACATCTGTCGAGCGACGCGGACACGGGCGAGGATAAGATGCTCAAAGGTGCCCGCCGCGAGCACAAGACGGTCATGGAGATTGCTAAGTTTTATACCGATGCGTTCTTCGCAGACTGCAAGAAGCTCAACATCAAGGTGCCCGATGTGGTCGCGCCCGCGACTTCCTGCATCGACGAGTTTATCCGCGTGATCGAGAGCCTGCTCGAAAAGGGCTACGCTTACGAGGCGGGCGGCAATATCTATTTTGACACCTCGAAGCTGCAGCAGTACTATGTGTTCAACGACTTCCGCGAGGAAGACCTCGAGGTCGGCGTGCGCGAGGGTGTCGAAGAAGACGGCAACAAGCGCAATAAAGCGGACTTCGTGCTGTGGTTCACCAAGTCGAAGTTTGACGATCAGGAGCTCAAATGGGATAGCCCCTGGGGCATCGGTTACCCCGGTTGGCACATCGAGTGCTCCTGCATCAGCATGAAGTACCTCGGCGAGTCGCTGGATATCCACTGCGGCGGTATCGACAATGCGTTCCCCCACCACACCAATGAGATCGCGCAGAGCGAAGCATATCTCGGTCACAAGTGGTGCAACTACTGGTTCCATGTGCACCACCTCAACACAAATTCGGGTAAGATGAGCAAGTCGAGCGGCGAGTTTTTGACCGTTTCGCTGCTGGAGAGCAAGGGATACAATCCGCTTGTGTACAGACTTTTCTGCTTGCAGTCGCACTACCGCAAGTCGCTGGTGTTCTCCTATGAGAATCTTGACAATGCGGCGACTGCGTACAACAAGATCGTTGCCCGTCTGCTCTCCCTGCTCAAAGAGGAGCAGGGTGCGGTGGACAAAGAGGCGTTCGATTCGCTGAAGGCAGGTTTCTGTGCCGGTCTTGACAGCGACCTCAACACGTCTCTCGGTGTCACGGCGATCTACGATGTGCTGAAAGCGCAGACTACCCCTGCGACAAAGCTGGCATTGATCGAAGATTTTGACCGCGTGCTGGGACTCGACCTTGTTCCCGCTGCAAAGCAGGCGCTCGAAGCAGAGCAGGCAGCGGCAGAGGCGGCATCGGACGATCCGTTCGTACAGCAGATCGAGGACATGATCCGTCAGCGTGCCGAGGCGAAGAAGGGAAAGGACTATGCGAAGGCAGATGCCATCCGCGCAGAACTGCTCGGCATGGGCGTTGTACTCGAAGACACCCGCGAGGGCACCAAGTACAAGATCGAAAAGTAAAGATGAAAAGAGGACTTTGTAAAATAGTCCTCTTTTTGTTCTAAATTTTGCCCTTTTAGGGGGTAAATTTTTGAAAAGCACTTCCATTTTGCATGGATGTATGGTATGATAAATTAGATAAATTGTAGGGAGTGAAAACGTTGGGCAAGAAAATTCTTTCTTCGGCGGCGACCGAGGAGACCGAATGTATCGGACGCGAGTTGGCGGAAGAACTGCTGCACAGCGGCAGAAAAAATGCCTTTATCGCGCTGTACGGTGACCTCGGTGTGGGCAAGACTGCCTTTACGCGCGGATTCGTTTCGGCGATCTGCCCTGCGGCGCGTGTCAAAAGCCCGACTTACACGGTCGTGAATGAATATCGCGGCGGCGCGGTGCCTGTTTTTCACTTTGATATGTACCGCATCGACGGCGAGGACGATCTCTATTCCACGGGATTTTACGACTATTTAGAGGGCGGGTATCTGCTCTCGGAGTGGAGCGAAAACATCCCGTTTGCCCTGCCGGGTGATCGCATCGCGGTTACGATAGAAAAAAGCGGCGTGGATTCGCGCCGAATCACCATAGAGGAAATAGAATGATCATTTTAGCTTTGGATTCCACGGCAAAGGCGGCGGCGGTCGCTCTCTGCGACGGGGAAAAGCTGCCGGCAAAAGAGATGCACGACGACGGGAACACGCACAGTTGTACGCTACTACCGATGGTCGAGCGTCTGCTCGCGGCAAACTCGCTGACCGTGGACGATATTGATTTATTTGCCGCGAGTGCGGGGCCCGGATCGTTCACCGGTGTGCGCATCGGCGCGGCGACCATAAAAGGGCTTGCCTTTGGCAGAAACAAACCCTGCGCAGCGGTGAGTGCGCTGCATGCACTGGCGTATAATCTGCGCGGCAGTGACGGCGTCGTCTGTGCGCTGATGGATGCGCGGCGCGGGCAGTTTTACACGGCGCTTTTCCGTGTGGAAAACGGGAAAGTTGCCCGTTTGACGCCCGATGCTGCAAAAAGCGGTGCCGAAATTGCTGCAGAAGCGCGCGCCTATGGACATGTTACCCTGGTCGGCGACGGCGCGGAAGTCGCGCTGCCGTATTTCGAGGGCTGTGATGTTTCGCTTGCCCCTGCGGAGTGCCTGCTCGCCGACGGTGAGAGCGTGGCACTGTGCGCACTGGAGATGTACAATGCGGGACAGACCGTGAGCGACGCGGCATTTGCTCCGACCTATCTGCGTTTGCCGCAGGCGGAGCGCGAAAGACTGGAAAAAGAAAAACTGCAAAAAGAGGGAAGAGTTTGAAAGATAAATCTTTCAAACGGCGATTTTTGTGCCTTTCGCGCCATAAGGCAGGCGCGAATTTCGGTATGACCGAAACCGGCAAAAACTCGCGCTTCACAGAAAGGAATAAACATAGCTATGAAAATTTTCAACACTGTGATCATCGGCGCGGACAGCGCGGGATACCATCTCAAAGAGCAGATCAAGGAAAAGCTGCTCGCGGACGGCTACAACGTCGTGGATAAGGGAACCGACTCGGACGCTTCCTGCCACTACCCGATCTACGGCGGCGCGGTCGCCCGGGCGGTACAGGATGCGGAGAAGGACACCTGCGGTATTCTCGTCTGCGGCACGGGCGTCGGTATGAGCATGGTTGCCAACAAGTACAAGGGTATCCGCGCGGCGTGCTGCTCGGATACCTTTTCGGCGCGCATGACGCGTGCGCATAACGATGCGAACATCCTTTGCTTCGGTGCGCGTGTGGTCGGCTACGGTCTTGCGTGCGATCTGGTTGACGCGTTTCTTTCCACCGAGTTTGAGGGCGGTCGCCATCAGACGCGCGTGGATATGATCAGCGATATCGAAAACAAATAAAGAGGGGACACTATGCACAATATACCAACTATTTCGGAGCTGTACGATCTCAGTCACTCGATCGCGGGGGAATATCTTTCGCAGTTCACTTATCCCTGGGAAGCGCTGAAGGGGCTTAATGCGTTTATCATTGAGCTCGGAAAGACGCTGCCTGCGGAGGAATACGACAATCCGAAGGAGAATGTCTGGATCGCTAAGGATGCCAAGGTGTTTGACAGCGCGTACATCGGCGCGCCCTGCATCATCGACCACGGCGCGGAGGTGCGCCACTGCGCGTTTATCCGCGGCGGTGCCATCATCGGAAAAAACTCCGTATTCGGCAACTCCTGCGAGATCAAAAATTCGATTATTTTCGACGATGCGCAGACGCCGCACTACAACTATGTCGGCGACTCCATCCTCGGCTGGCACTCGCACATGGGTGCGGGCTCGATCACGTCCAATGTCAAGAGCGACCGCTCGAACATCGTGATCAAGTGCGGCAAGGAGACCGTCGAGACGGGTCGCTACAAGATCGGTGCGATGCTCGGCGACTATGTCGAGGTCGGCTGCAACAGCGTGCTCAACCCCGGCACCGTCATCGGCAAGCACACGAATGTGTATCCGCTTTCCTCGGTGCGCGGCGTGATCCTCCAAAACAGCATTTACAAGAGCGCAGACAATATCGTTCTCAAAGAAGAGAGGTAAAGAAATACATATGGGCAGACTATTCGGAACAGACGGCATCCGCGGCGTTGCCAATGAGAAGCTTACGGTTGAGCTTGCGATCGCCACGGGCCGCGCGGTAGCCGCATCCCTCGGCATGGCGGGACGCGGACGCAGCCGTACCAAAAAGATGATCCTGCTGGGCATGGATACCCGTATTTCCTCGGATATGCTTGCTTCGGCTATGGCGGCGGGTATCCTCTCGGTAGGATATGATGTCGTCCAGCTCGGCGTGGTTCCCACGCCTGCGGTCGCATATCTCGTCCGCAAATACAAGGCGCGCGCCGGCATTATGATCTCGGCGTCGCACAATCCGTATGAGTTCAACGGTATCAAGGTCTTCAACAGCGAGGGCTTTAAGCTTGCCGACGAGCTGGAGGAAAACGTAGAGTCGATGGTTCTCGGCGAAAAGCCGATGCCCGCGCCGGCGACCGGTGCCGCGATCGGCAAGCTGATCCCGAAGCCGGAAGCGCTCAAGGAATACATTGATTTTGTCGCATCGACGATCGAGGGAGACCTCAGCGGTCTTTCGGTTGCGTTTGACTGCGCAAACGGTTCTGCATCCGCAACGGCACAGACGCTGTTCTCGTCGCTCGGCGTGGACTGCCACATGCTCTCCGATGCACCCGACGGCACCAACATCAACACCGCCTGCGGCTCGACGCATCTGGAAAGCTTGATCGCCTATGTCAAGGCAAACAAACTGGATATCGGTATCGCTTTTGACGGCGACGCGGACAGAGTGCTCTGCGTGGACGGCAGCGGCGAGGTCGTGGACGGCGACCGCATCATGGCGATCCTCGCACTCGACATGAAGGCGCGCGGCACGCTGCGCGGCAACACCGTGGTCGGCACGATCATGTCCAATTTCGGATTCATCAAGTTCTGCGAGCAGAACGGCATCCGTTTTGAGGCGACGAAGGTCGGCGACCGCTATGTGCTCGAGGAAATGCTGCTGGAGGATTACTGCTTCGGCGGTGAGCAATCGGGACACATTATTTTCAAGGACTATGCCACCACGGGTGACGGACAGCTCACCGCAGTGCAGCTGCTTGCGCATATCAAGCAGAGCGGCAAGAAGCTCTCCGAGCTGAAAGGCGTGATGGTCAAGTATCCGCAGTGCATCGTCAACATTCGCACGACCGATGCGGCGAAGCTCGCGTTCTATACCGATGACGATGTCAAGGCGATCCTCGAAGAGGGCAAGCAGATGCTGGGCGAGACGGGCAGACTGGTCGTTCGTCCGTCGGGCACCGAGCCGCTCATCCGCGTGATGACCGAGGGTGAGGACGAGGCATTCACCGAGGCGATCGCAAAGCAGGTCGCCGAGCGCATCGAGGATAAGTTGAAGCAGTATTCGTAAAGCTGCATAAGATAAAACCAAAGGCGCGGTGCGCCGCGCCTTTGACTTTTTAAAAACACGCTCAGTAAAATACGCGTTTGCGTATTAGCGCCAGACCGCTTTGGCGGTTAACGAGGTTCGGGGAGAATCGAGACTTTTGGCGGATGCCCCGACGGCAGAACTGCTGCCGCATTTTCTTACAAAGCCGTGGTGTGAGCCGCGGACAAAGGAGAAAAAGCAGAATTTTTTAAGAAAAGAGACAGTCCGCGGGGGATGAGCGCCCGCCGGCTGTAATGTATAGTTACCATGTGCGGAATCACAGGGTATGTCGGCGCGCGTGAAGCGTCGGAAGTCATTTTGCAAGGTCTGCACACGCTGGAGTATCGCGGATACGATTCGGCGGGCATTGCGGCATTTGCAAACGGAAATCTTGCGGTCGTGAAGGCGGTCGGCAAGGTGCAGAACGTGGAGGAGAAGGTGAAAGCGCTCGGAACCTTGAACGGTGCACACTGCGGCATCGGTCACACCCGCTGGGCAACGCACGGCGCTCCCTCGGATATCAATTCCCATCCCCACGGCAATGAACGGATTCAGATCGTACATAACGGCATCATCGAAAACTACGCGCCCCTGCGCGCCATGCTGCAAAAGAACGGCTACACCTTTGTTTCCGAGACAGATACCGAGGTGGCGGCAAAGCTGATCGATTATCATTATGCCAACTGCCACGATCGCGCGGATGCGCTGATCGCGGCAATGCGCGACATTGTCGGCTCGTATGCGATCGCGGTGCTCTTTGCCGATTGCCCCGATACGCTGTACGCCATCCGCAAGGATAATCCGCTGATCGTCGGCGTCGGCGAGGGCGAGAGCTTTGTTGCATCGGATATTGCGGCGGTTCTGCGCTACACGAAAAACTATTATCAGCTCGGCGATCACCAGCTTGCCGTTGTGACAAAAGACCGCGTCAGCATTTTGGATATGGAAAAAACGCCTGTCGAGCACGAACTGCTCACCGCGACCTGGTCGATCGAGGCGGCGGAGCGCGGCGGCTATGCGCATTTTATGATCAAGGAGATAGGCGAGGAGCCCGAGGCGATCGAAAAGACGCTTCGCCCCCGCATCAAGGATATGCTCCCCTGCTTTGAGGAGGAGGGACTGGACGACAGCCGCCTTGCGGGCATCAAGAGCGTGACCTTTGTTGCCTGCGGCACGGCGATGCACGCGGGACTTGTCGGCAAGACCGTGATCGAAAAGCTCTGCCGCGTTCCCGTCAATGTCGAGATCGCGTCCGAGTTCCGCTACAACGATCCGATCTTAAACAAGGATGACCTTGTGGTCATTATTTCGCAGTCTGGCGAGACTGCCGACTCGCTGGCGGCGCTCCGACTTGCAAAAGAGAAGGGCGCATATACGCTCGGCATCGTCAATGTCATCGGCTCGACCATCGCGCGCGAGGCGGATGACGTGATCTACACATGGGCGGGCCCCGAGATCTCGGTTGCCTCCACCAAGGCATACACCGTGCAGATCTCGCTGCTCTATCTGCTTTCCATCCGCATGGCGCTTGCCATGGGCAAGCTGACGGAGGACGCGGCGCGCAGCTATACCCGCACGTTGTATGAGGATATGCCGCGCATTGTGCGCGAGGCGATCGCCCTCGAGGATGAGGTCGCCGAGGCGGCGGCATTGTTCTGCGACTACGAAGATCTTTTCTTCATCGGTCGCGGCATCGACTACCATCTGGCGATGGAAGGCTCGCTCAAGCTCAAGGAGATCTCCTACATCCACAGCGAGGCGTATGCCGCAGGTGAGCTTAAGCACGGCACGATCTCGCTGATTACCGAGGATATGCCCGTGATCGCGCTTGCCACGACTTCCCCGCTGTATGAAAAAATGATCAGCAACATCCGTGAAGTCAAGGCGCGCGGCGCCGAAGTCCTGCTGATCACCCGCGAGGGGGCAAAGGACGCGGCAGACGAAGCGAAGAAGGTCATTTATCTGCCGAACTGCTCCGAGCTGTTCTCCGCGATCCCGCTGGCTACGATCTTGCAGCTGCTTGCCTACCACGTGGCGGCAAAGCGCGGCTGCGACATCGACAAGCCGAGAAACCTTGCTAAGAGTGTAACCGTAGAATAAATCGGTCGAAAAGACAATGGAGATGTTTATGAAAACAGTTGAGTTTCAGAATCCGATCTGCCGTGGTGCGGATCCTTGGATGTTTATCTATGACGGATATTATTATCTTTGCTGCACGGCGGGCAGATGCCTGAAGGTATACCGTGCGAAGGATCCTACCAAGATCCATGACCCCGAACTTTCCGAAAATGTGATCGCATATGCCCCCGCAGAGGGGCATATGTTTTCTAAGAATCTGTGGTCGCCCGAAATCCACTATTTTGCCCCCGAGGATTTCGGTGCGGAGCATGCCGGCTGGTATATGTTCGTTGCCTGCGATGACGGGCAGAACGTCAATCACCGCATGTATGTGCTGAAAAGCGAGGATCCGCATTCGCCGTTTGCACCGTATGCAAATCCCGTTACCGGGGAGCGCTATGTGCCCGAAAAGGTCACATCGCCGACCGATGACAGCTTCAATACCGGTTGGTGCTGCGGACAGACGATCCTGCGCCATGGCGGTAAGATCTATGCCATGTGGGTGGACGAGGTCGGCAGACAGACCGAGGATTTTCACCAGCGCAACCGCATTGCGCAGCTCAAAAATCCGTATACCGCGTACAACACAAGTATCCTGATCCGCCCGACCGAGGATTGGGAAATGCACGGCTACGGCATGGGCGCGGACGGCAAGATCCGCCCGAAGGTCGTCGAGGGCGGCACGGCGGTTTACGGCGACGACGGCGAAGTGTACATCATCTATTCGGGCAGCGGATACTGGACGAAGTATTACGCGCTCGGACAGCTGACGCTCGGCGGAGATCCGCTGGTCTACGAGGACTGGAAGAAAGAAAAGGAGCCGATCTTTTCCATGTCGGACAAGGTGTTCGGCTGCGGACACGCTTCTTACTTTACCGATCCTGCGGGTGACCGCTTTATCTGCTACCATGCGTATCTTTCCCCCGACCGAACGGGTGGGCGATATGTCTTCCTCGAGCGGTACCGCATCGAGGACGGCAAAGTTATCATCGGCGACGGCAGCGGAAAACCTGCCGATCCCGAAACGGTGCAGACGATCACGGCATGGATTTAAACCTTTTGGTTCAAAAAACGGACTCAGAAAGCGTAGTTTTTGTATAGATTCACAATAGTTTTTCCTGTATAATAAAGATGATCTGATAAAAAGGGTGTATGCGGATGAAAAAACTTTTTGTTTCGCTTTTTGTTTGGGCGATGCTGTGCGCATTGACGCTCGGTGCCTCCGCAGAGACGCTGAACAGCACGCAGGTACGCTCCAGCAACGCCGATCCGTGGCTGTTCACGGATGGGGAAAAGTACTATCTGACACAGACGGGCACCTCGCGCATCGCGGTGTTCGAGTCCTCGACGATAAGAGGTTTTGCTTCGAAAAGCCTGGTCAGTAACATTAAGTATACGGCGTACTACAACGGTGTTGTGTACGATCCGACGGTTATTGAGCTTTTCGGCGAGGGTGCGGCGATCAACGGTACATGGTCGCCCGAGATCCACTATTTCAGCGAAGAAGATTTCGGTGCGGAATACGCCGGTTGGTATATGTTTTTGGCACTGCGTCAGACGCTGTCCAATGCGTCGGGAGGTACAAGCTCCGCTATGGTGCGTCTGGTCGTACTGCGATCCATGGGCGACAGCCCTGCCGACACCTACGGTCACCCCGAGCTTGGCATAGAGAACTACTCGCAGCCGCTTTTGACCGAGGACGGCGAGATCTATGACGAGTGGGGCTGCGGTCAGAGCATCCTGCGCATTTCCGAGGGACCGTACAAGGGCATTTATGCCACTTGGGTTGCCGAGGAGGGACGCGGCGGGTCGGGCGCAGACGGAAAGTTTTATCAAAAGCTCATGATCGCAAAGCTCGAAAATCCCTGGACGCTGGCAAGCGAACCCGCGATCATCACCACGCCTACGCAGGCGTGGGAATATAAAGGTTCTTCGGCAACGCATCCGCGCGTTGTGGAGGGCTGCACGGCGGTCTACGGAACGAACGGCGAGGTGTTCCTCACCTATTCGGGCAGCGGCTATTGGTCGGATTACGGTCTCGGACAGCTGACCTGGACAGGCGGCGATCCGCTGAAAACTTCCTCTTGGGTAAAGCTTCCCGATACGGCTTCGGGAAAGATCACGCTGACCAATCCGATTTTTACGGCTACGACCGCGGACAATTTGCGCGGTGCGGGACACGCATCGTTTATCCGCGATAAGGGCGGCAGCGGCTTCTTCTGCTACCACGCGTATCCGTATACGAACGGCACAAAGGCGAGTGCCAGAAGAGCCTATATCGAGCCCTATTACATTGACTATACCGCATGGAACGGCACCGCTTACGGTGTCATCCGTCTCGGCAGCGGCGTGGCGGCAAACACGGCTACGACGGTTACGTTTGCAAGCACGGGAGAAGCGCTCGGACAGGCGACACTGACCGCGAAATCCGGCAAAGGCATCACACTCCGGATGCGTGCTGCGAATGCGGACGGCTATATGATCTATCGCAGTACCGACGGCGAGATCTTTACCTATCTGACCACAGCGGACATGGCGGTGTATGTGGATTGCGACATTGCGGAGAACACCACCTATTATTACCGCGTGTATCCCTATCGCGCAGAGGAGATCGGCGCAGCATCTGCGGTCGTTTCGGCGAAGTATGCGGGTGTGTACACCTATGCGGACATTTTGCGCATTCTGCGGCATGCGGACGGCGACAGTTCGGCAAAGGTCTACCGCACGGATGACCGAGACAACAGCGGCAGTGTGGATGCCCGTGATGCTCTTTTGACACGACACCATATTTTGAACACGATCAAGGGAAAGGAGACGCAAAAATGAAAAAATGGCTCGCATTACTTTTGACCGCGTGCTTGACCTGCACGCTGCTCCTCACAGTTTCCGCAGAGACGCTGGACGGCACACTGATCCGCTCGGGCACCGCCGATCCGTGGATCTTATACCATGACGGTATGTACTATCTTACGCAGACGGGTACTTCGCGCGTTGCGGTGTTTGCAGCAGAAAAACTTGTTGATTTTCGTTCTACTATAGATGATGCAGTAGTCAACGCCAACATTGTTTACAATTCCGCTGAGGATCCTACGGTAAAAGAACTTTACGGTGCGGACGCTAAGCTCAGCGGTACATGGTCGCCCGAGATCCATTATTTTTCCGAAGAAGAAGCTCCCGGTTATGCCGGCTGGTATATGTTGCTGGCACTTCGGAAAAAAGGCGATGATTCTTCACAAGTGAAGATGGTCGTGCTGAAGTCTACCACCGACAGCCCCAAGGGACCTTACGGTCATCCCACCAAGAAGGACGAGGCGGGAAATCCGATCAAGAACTATTCGCAGCCGGTTTTGGATGCGAACGGAGTGATATATGCCGGTTGGGGTATCGGTCAGAGCTTCCTTACCATTCGTGAAGGGGAGTATAAAGGTATCTATACTACATGGGTCACCGAGGTAGATCGCGGTACTGCCGACTTTTATCAAAAGATCATGATCGCAAAGATGGAAAACCCCTGGACTTTGGGCAGCAGTGAACCGACAGCGATCGTTACGCCCGATCAAACATGGGAGCAGAAAGGATCCGGTTGGAGTTCGGCAAGTCAAAAGTATCTGCCGAAGGTCGTTGAGGGTGCAACGGCACTTTACGGCGCCCGCGGTGATGTGTATATCACCTATTCGGGCAGCGGCTACTGGTCGGATTACGGTCTCGGTCAGCTGACCTGGACGGGCGGCGACCCGCTGGACGCAAAGTCCTGGGTAAAGCTTCCGGACAGCACAGCTGAGGATGATAGACTCACGATCACCAATCCGATCTTCACGGCTAAGACCGCGACGGATCTGCGCGGCGCGGGACATGCATCGTTTCTAACGGATGCAAGCGGCAACGGTTTCCTTTGCTATCACGCATATCCGTATGCGGACGGCGAGAAAGCATCTTCGCGCAGTTCTTATATCGAGCCGTACTACATTGATTATACGGCATGGAACGGCACCTCTTACGGTGTGATCCGCATGGGACTGAACGGCAACGGCGTTGCGGCAAATACCGCTTCCACGGTTACGACTGTTGCCAGTGCGACGGTGACGGTGGCGGCTGAAAACGGCATTACGCTGAAGATGAACGCGGAGAATGCCGAGGGTTACACCATTTATCGCAGTACCGACGGCGAGACGTTTGAGCTTCTGACGACGACCGCTGCGACGACCTATGTGGATAAAGCCACTACACCAGACGTTATCTACTATTACCGCGTTTACCCCTATCGCGGCGAGGAGATCGGCACGGTGTCCGCGACTGTTTCGGGCAAGCAGGCAGATGACTACAAGCTGCTGGATGTCCTGCGTCTTTTGCGCCACATGAACGGCGAAAACATGCCTGTGTATTCGACCGATGACAGAAACAACGATGCGAAGATCAATCTCGCGGATGTGCTTTCGACCTTGCAGCATGTCTTGAACGGATAATTCGGCAAAAACGAAATGAAAGGATATAGACAAATGAAAAAAATTTTGGCTTTTCTCTTGACGGCGGTAATGCTTTGTGCACTGCCTCTCACGGTTTCTGCGGAAACGCTGAACGGCACGAAGATACGTTCAAGCGCCGCTGACCCGTGGCTGTGTACGGACGGCGAGTATTATTATCTCACCGTGACCGGCTCTACGAAGATCGCAGTGTTCCGATCCAAAACGCTCAACGGCTTTGCCGGACAGAGCATAAACAGCAATATTGCCTATGATTCTGCGGGAGACCCGACCGTGTCGGATATTTTCGGCGTCGGCTCCAAGCTCAGCGGCACATGGTCGCCCGAGATCCACTATTTCTCCGAGGAAGAAGCACCCGGTAACTCCGGTTGGTATATGTTCCTTGCACTGCGCAACGATACCGGTGACTCCTCGGAGGTGCAGATGGTCGTTTTGAAATCGACCAGCGGTACTCCCAAGGGACCTTACGGTCATCCGATCACCGGACAGAGAAACTATTCGCAGCCGATCCTCAACGCGGACGGCACTCGCTATACCGATTGGGCTGTCGGCATGAGCACGCTGACGGTCGCAGAGGGCGAGTATAAGGGTATTTACACCACTTGGGTCACCGAGGAAGGCCGTGGCAATTCGGGTACTTCCGGTCAGTTTTTTCAGAAGCTGATGATCGCTAAGATGATCAACCCCTGGACCATCGGCAGCAAGCCCGGCGTGATCACCACGCCTACGCAGACGTGGGAGTATGCGGGTTCTTCCGCAACGCATCCGCGTGTTGTTGAGGGCGCTACCGCGGTTTACGGTATTCACGGCGAGATCTACATCACCTATTCGGGCAGCGGTTACTGGTCGGACTACGGCCTCGGTCAGCTGACCTGGACGGGCGGCGACCCGCTGGAGACCTCCTCTTGGGTGAAGCTCCCCAACAAGCCGACCAACGGCGCGAAGTCGTACAACCCGATCTTCCAGGCGAAGACAGCTTTGAATCTGCGCGGAGCGGGTCATGCTTCCTTTATTACCGATAAGGACGGCAACGGTTACCTCTGCTATCACGCGTATGCATATACCGGCGGTAAGAAGGCTGCCGGTCGTGATGCGTATATCGAGCCGTATTACATTGATTATACCGAATGGAACGGTACATCCTACGGTGTTATCCACATGGGACTTACCGATACCCGTATGCCCGCCAGCACGAGTTCTACAGTTACCTTTGCGTCCGAGGGTACAAACCTCGGTGTGCCGACCATCACCGCTAAGGGCGGCAGCGGCGTAACACTGCAGATGAGCGCGGAAAATGCAACGGGTTATACCCTCTATCGCAGCACCGACGGCACAACATTTACCTATCTGACGTCTGTTGACGGTACTTCGTATGCCGACAGTACTGCGGAGGAGGGCAAGACCTATTACTACCGCGCATATGCGTACCGCGAAGAGGAACTGAGTGTGCCCTCCGAGGTCGTTTCTGCGGTTGCTTCGGCTGCTGCGGCAAGCGCGGGCGTTGAGCTCAAGATGACGCTGGGCAAGACTGCGTACACGCTCAACGGTGAGCAGAAGACGATGGACGTTGCTCCCATCATCCGCAACGAGCGCACCATGCTCCCTGTACGTTACGTAGCAGAGGCTCTGGGTGCTACCATTGGCTGGGACGGCGCGACTTCCACGGCAACGCTGACCACCGCTGACACCGAGATCAAGATCACGGTCGGCGCCAAGGATGCGATCGTAAACGGCAAGAGCGTAGCGCTGGATTCCCCCGCGTTCATCGAAAATGACCGCACCTACATGCCCGTGCGTTTCGTTGCCGAGACGCTCGGCGGCACCGTAGCATGGGACGGCGCGACTTCCACCGCAACCATTACTAAGTAAAGAATCCATAAAAGCGGCATCCCGTAAGGGATGCCGCTTTTATGCGCGGGGTAGATGGGGAATGCAGCGGAGATAAAATAACTCTTGTAGGGCGCGACGTCCCCGACGCGCCGTTTTACTGCGGTTCGTGCGGCGCGTCGAGGACGTCGCGCCCTACTATTCTGTTTCACTTGATTTCTGCGTAATCTTCACATACCTACCCCATCGTCTCTCTTACTGCGCTGAAAATCCAAAAATGGCGAAAGGATTTTGCGGCGGTTTGGTATTGTATGTGCGGTTTCACAATGTTACAATGAAACTATAAATACTGCTAAATTTGTTATTTTCAGGAGGTACAGCTATGCAGCTGAAAAAGATTTCCGAGCTCAACGCGGCGCATGTCACCGACTCGCATGCGGGTGAGTGCGGCGCATCCCGTTTGATGCCCGACTTCCGCGAGACGATCACGCTGGAAGGGCAGAGCGACCCCGCCATCTCTTCCAAGGTATATTATCCCCGCGTGAAAAAACTGGCAAACGGCAAGTATCTGCTGCTGCACATGGACTACCGTCTCGGCGGTAATGTATTTTACTCGCTGGGCGATGCGCTCGGCACTTTTACCGCCAGACAGAAGCTGTTTGCCGCGCATCCTGTTGTCCGTGACGACGGCGAGGAGGACAGGATCATGTATGCCAACGGCGAGGCTGCCATTCTGCCGAACGGTGATGTGCTCGCGGTTGCATCCTTCCGCTACAACAAGGGCTACACGCTGGATGCCAAATACGGCGGACTTGTGATGCGCCGCTCGACCGATAACGGCATGACCTTTTCGGAGGAGAAGGTGATCTATGTCGGTCGCAACTGGGAGCCGTATGTGCTGGTGAAAAAGGACGGCGAGATCCAGGTGTACATGTCGCACACCGCGCCGAAATTCTATCTGGACAAGACCGTGCGCACGGACAGCCCGATCAAGACCTCCAGCGGAACGGCGATCATCCGCTCCTATGACAACGGCGAGACCTGGACGCCGAATGTGACCGAGCCGCCCTTTGCCGCATGGCGCGTTTCCCAGAGCTATGTTGCCACGATGGAGAACGGCACCAAGTGCTTTACCAATCAGATGGCGACGGCAGTGGAGCTGGGCGACGGCTCGATCGCGGTTGCGACCGAATCGGATCTTGCCAACTACACTTTCCGCCTCACGGTTGCGTACACGCACGATAATTTTGCGCATGAACTGGGCATTGACGAGGACGGTCCTGCGGATAAGATGTTTGCCTTTGAAGAGGGCGCAGGTCCCTATATGGCGCATTTTACGAGCGGTGAGACGATTCTTTCCTACAACTGGACGGGTCTGCAGCATATCCGCATCGGCGACGAGAACGGCAAAAATTTTGACAAGGAGCATGAGCTGATCACCTTTGACGGTCGCTGGGGCTATTGGGGCTCGCTCACGGTCGAGGATGACCACACGTTGATCTCGGCGTATCCGAATATCTCGGAGATCAAGAACCTGCCGAAGATCAAAACGCGCATTGACAACGACCTGATGCTCGGCAAGCTGCGCCTGAATCACCGCATTGACGCACTGCCGCTGACGCAGGAGTGGACGGGCAACACCGACGCACTCTTTGTGGGCGCACGTTCGCAGGCGCAGGCATCGATCCGCGTTGCCTATGACAGCGACCATCTGTATGTGCGTGCCGACCGTCTTGACAAGTATCTGACCGCTGCCGATGGCATCGAGATCCGCATTCGTGTCGGCGAGAATGTATACAAGCTCTATCAGAATCTCGCGGGCAAGAGCTATTTTGAGTGCAACGACATCGCCGAAGATTTCGGCGCGGATGCTACCTACACACTGCGCGGTGAGATGAATGTATGGGGCGGCAGTGACAGCGGCGCTGTTACGCTGTTCACGGTGCCGAAGACCGTTTTGGGGGATGCGGACAGCTTTGCAATCGACGCAACGTTGAAAAATTCGGACGGTCTGGATCTGATCAGCGAGGAACTGGGCGGTCCTTTCCCGGTGAAATTGAAGTAAACCAAATAAAAAATGCTGTTGCGAAAGCAACAGCATTTTTTGATGTTCATTTTTACTTGAGCATTGCGACAATCTCGTCGGCGCGCTTTTTGAGTTCCTTTGCCCAGGGGTACTCGGGCATAACCTGTCCGCCGTAATTCTTAGCGGTGACCATTTCATAATCGAGCAGACGGTAGTAATCGCAATCAATATCATCGGGAACGATGCGGCAGGAGCCGTATTTGCGCTCGAAAATATCTTCAATGTGATATGCGCGGAATGTTTCCAGCATAGACTTGATCGCCTTGCGGTAGCCGCTGGTCTCGGATGCACGCTGTACCTTGCTGCCTACCCACAGTTTTTCGATGATTTCATAGGTGGAGACAGTGCCGCCGCGCTGGCTGATACAGAGCGCTGCGAGCTCCTTTACCTTCTTAGTGGAGAAGACAACGCGTTCGCCGTTTACATAGAGATCGAATTTGCCGAAGGTGTGTGCGGTGATGCGCTTGGACAGGCGCGGACGCAGATAGCGCGCGCGAACCAGTACATCGGTGACATCTTCCTTCGTGCAGGGCTTAAAGACGATGTAATCCGCCTTTTTACGAATGGCTTCTGCTGCGTGTTCGGAATGTTCGGTGGCAAAGATCACGATCATTTCCGGACGGATCTGGCGAAGATTTTCTGCAAGTGTAAAGCCGTCCATCTGCGGCAATACGGTGTCGAGCACAACGAGATCTACCGTATGCTCTTTTGCATATTCCAATGCTGTCTGCGAATCGGAAAAGCTTGCAGCGACCTCAAAATCAGGGAGCGCTGTACATTCTGTTTCAAACAGGCTAAGGTTAATTGGGTTTTCGTCTACCAGCATTACTCTCATTTTTTTGAATCCTCCGCGGTCGTTTCGTTTTCTATCAAAACTATTATACAATACCATTTTACGACACTATTTTTCATTCGTCAATATATTTTTTGTTAATATAGATATGCTAAAAAAGCATACTTGGCTTCAATTAGCACGCAGATGATTTAATTGTGTACCTTGCATGAAAAATCAAAGTGCCCATTGCGTTTTTTGTCGATGTGTGCTATTATAAAAGTATCTGCGGTTTTTGCAATCCGGCATTTTACGGAAAGGAATTATCCTACATATGAGACATATCTTTATCTTGAATCCGAATGCAGGGAACGGAGCACATCTTAAAAATTTGCGTGAAGCGATCGAGCGTCTTGATTGCGTGCACGAGATCTACGAAACCAAAGAGAGAGCGGATGCTACGCGCTATGTTCGTGCTTGCTGTGAAAAGTATACCGAGCCGCTGCGCTTTTACGCCTGCGGGGGTGACGGTACGATCAAGGAGGTCGCCGAGGGCGTTCTCGGGCAACCGAATGCCTCGATGTCCTGCTGTCCGATCGGCAGCGGCAATGACTTTGTCAAGTGCTTCGGCGGGGCGGACAGCTTTTCGAATGTCGCTGCATTGACAAATGCCGAAGAAATCAACACTGATATTATTCGCATCCATGCAGAAAATCATTCCGATACCTATTCGGTCAATGTGTGCAATTTCGGGTTTGAGGCATATGCGGCAGCGGCGATGGATCGTGTGCGCCGTACGCCTGTGCTCGGCGGCAAGAACGCGTATACGACGGGCATCCTGTATGCACTGTTCCGTGCGATGAAAAATCGCGGAGAGATCTATGCCGACGGCAAGAAGCTGAATGAAAACGGCGCTTATCTGCTGTGCACGGTGGCAAACGGCGGCTATGTCGGCGGCGGTTACCGCTGTGCTCCGCGCGCATCGGTCAGCGACGGATATTTGGAAGTCTGCATGGTGCGTCCGCTTTCGCTGTTTACTTTCGCGCGGCTGATTAAACTCTACAAGGGGGCGAGCATCTGGACGATCCGAAGTTTGCAAAATATATTTCGTATTGCCGCGCTGAAAAAATCGAAGTGAAGTCGGATACACCGTTTGCGCTTTGTCTGGACGGGGAGATCCTCGAGACTCGGCATTGTATCGCCGAGGTGCTGCCGAGTGCACTGCGCTTTGCGGCTCCGACGGTGTGCGCTGCGGTCAAGTGACGGCATAGTCTGTATAGAAGGTTTTTGGAAAAGGGGGAGATTCGTCGTGGAACTGCTGTGGTCATTCTTTTTGCGATCTTTATCGGGATCATTTCGCATTTTTACGGGCAGGCACTGCCGCGCAAGTGGTTTCACGGGGATAAATTCCCCTACAAGTCCTTTCGATGGGAACAGGAGGGACGTATCTATCGGCACATCGGCATTCACAAGTGGCAGGAAAAGCTGCCCGACCTCAGCCGCACTGCAAATGAAATAAGAATAGAAAAAGCGCCAAGTTCGTGTGTTGTGAATTTGGCGCTTTTGATTTGGGGACATTGTAGGGCGCGACGTCCTCTACGCGCCGCATGAACCGCAGCAAAAACGGGACGTACAAGGTCGCATCCGTTTCCGTAGAAAAGTTACTTTAATAAAGTAAAGGGAAACGCCGCTGCGGCGGCTACACCTCATCAGCGGTTTACCGCAATGCGACCGCAGGTCACTATGCTTCCCCTCGAGGGAAAGCCAAAAGGTTATGTTACAAACTTCTCCGCCCGAGATCGCAACGCTAACGCTCGAGGATGACAGGGGCGGGTTTGAGCAGAATGCTAATAACGGCTTTCTTTTTTGCTATGCGTGATCCCCCGCTTGTCATCCTGAGCGTTAGCGTTGCGATCTTGCGGGGAGATCTATGCCAACATCGCGCCGTAGCTTTTCGGGCACGGCAGTCGCCTCTACGGTAGAACAATGTATATATCCTACCTGTTTACACCTGATAGGTGTCAAATCAACAAAGAGCAGTTGTTTGGTGTATAATAAGTACAAATACATCTAAGGAGATCGTTTCATGGACTTACAATCCTACACTGAAGACCGGGGGCGGGAATTTTTTTGCGCATCTATTATAACTTCGGCATTCTTTCAAGCGATCTGACCGAGCAGCGGTTCACAGAATAAAAATGCGGAGATATTCCAGCATCTCCGCGGCTTTGTAAATTTTTTCAAAACAAGATATGGCGGCATCCATTTCTTTTTCAAAAATTTTTTGAAAAAGGTGCGTTCTTTTACCCTCAGTGTTAGCAAACAAGCCACGTTGATTTCAGCGTGGCTTGTTTGGAACGCGTCGGAATTAAACGCTTATATACGCAATCGGTTAGAGACGCGTTAACTTTCTTATAAAAAGTTTTCCCCGCATATTTTTATTCTTATTTTTCAAGCAACACATCCACTGCTTCGAGATAGCCGTCGAAGCCTTTGCCGGCGATGGTTTTTTTGGCGGCGAGGGAGACGTAGGAGAATTTGCGGAACTCCTCGCGGGTGTTGATGTCCGAGATGTGGACTTCCACGGTCGGGATGCCGACCGCCTTGATCGCGTCGAGGATGGCGACGCTGGTGTGCGTATAGGCGGCGGGATTGATGACGATGCCGTCGTACTTGCCGTATGCGCCCTGGATCTCGTCTACGATCGAGCCCTCGTGGTTGGACTGGAAAAAGTCTACGTCCACCGATCTTTCGGCGCAGTAGTCGGAGATCAGCTTGACGAGATCGGCATAGCTGCTCTTGCCGTAGATACCCGGCTCGCGAATGCCGAGCATGTTGAGGTTGGGACCGTTGATTACAAGAATTTTCATTGCTTTTCTCCTAAAAGACGCAAGGTCTCCGCCGCGCATGCTCCCACGGTTTCGCAGGGGGGCACGGTCACATCGGCAAAGCTCTCATAGATCGGGCGACGCACTTCGTACAGCTTTTCCACGGCGTTGTCACCTGCCGAGAGCGGTCTGCCGCCGCGTGCCAGATCGGCGAGCGCACGCTGAATATACACGATTCTGCCGTTCTGGTGCAGGGCGATGCGGTTTTCTTCGCGCAGGACGGTACCGCCGCCGCAGGCGATGATCACGCCGCCTTTTTTGGCGATGTCTTTTGTGACCTCGGTTTCGAGATCGCGGAAGTAGCCTTCGCCGTGCTCGGCGAAAATGGCGGGGACGGACTTGCCCGCGCGCTCAACAATGACTTGGTCAAGGTCGAAGAACTCTTTGCCGAGCTGCTTTGCAAGGAGTTTGCCCGTGCTGGTCTTGCCGCAGCCGGGCATACCGATCAGCACGATGTTCGAGAGCTCCTTTTGCAGTGTGTCGGCGATGGAGACGATCTCGCCGCCGGTGTGCGTGGCACCGCGGAAATACTTATCGGCGAACGCAGCCTGTGCGACCAGCATGGTCAGACCGCCGGTGCAGGGGATGCCGAGCGATTCTGCCTGGCAGATCAGGCGCGTGCGCAGGGGGTTGTAGACGACATCGACCACGCCCGAGAGATTCGGGAAGCGGGTGAGATCCACGAGCTGTTCATCGATCTTCGGGTACATGCCGACGGGCGTTGTGTGGATGATGATCTCTGCGTCCGACGCGCGCTCGTAGAGATTGGTGTAGTTGAGCTCAAGGTTCAGGTCGGCGATGCGCACGGATGCCGCGCCCAGCTTTTTTGCCGCGGCGGTCGCGGTGTGCGAGGTGCCGCCGCCGCCGAGGATGAGTACCTTTTTGCCCGCCATGTCGATGCCTGCGCGGTTGCACATGAAGATGAAGCCGTCAAAGTCGGTGTTGCAGCCGAACAGCTTGCCGTTGCAGTTTGTGATCGTGTTGACAGCGCCGATCTCGATCGCTGCGCCGTCGAGGACGTCGCACAGGGGCATCACCGTCTGCTTGTAGGGGATGGTTACGTTGATGCCGCGAAAGTCGCGCGCACGCAGAAATTCCTCTACCTCTTCGGGTTCTTTTTCAAAGAGAGCGTAATTGGGGTTTCCCAGCATCGCGTGAATTTTGGGCGAGTGGGAGTGCGGAAGTTTTCTTCCGAGAAGTCCGTATTCCATTTTATATCTCCAAAAAGTGATTCAAACGTAAAAATTGGTAAGAAGAATGATTTGCGCCAATGGCGCATGATTTGATGCTGGCGTATCATGATTTCTCGTGTCCACTCCATGATTTGATTTGCAACCTTTATGCCTGCAGTTATTGTATCTGACAAGATATTGTATCCGCCTTTGGCGGATACAACCGCGACAGAACCTGCAGCTTTCTTTTTATTCAGTAAGAGTCGCGGTAATCATGGCGAAGCCAAATCATGAGCACGGAGCGCTCAAATCATGCAACCCGTAGGGGTGCAAATCATTGCAAGCTTTGCTTGCTAAATCTCGGAGTAGCAGCCGAGGAAGCTGCCGTCGTATTCGGCGTCGAACAGGTCGAGCGTTTCGAGCAGGCCGTCGGCGTGGAGCGACGCATCAAAGTCGAGGTAGAACATGTATTCAAAGTCACGACCGGGGATGGGGCGGCTCTCGATCTTGGAGAAGTTTACGCCGAGGGCGGCAAACTTTGCAATGATGGAGAACAGCGATCCGGGGCTGTGCGGCAGCGTGAACATAATGCTGGTCTTATTGGCACCCGGGTAGATCTCGAGATTTTTCGAGATGCAGATGAAGCGGGTGTAGTTGTTGTCGCTGTCGGCAATGCCGCTTTTCAGCTCGGCAAGCCCGTAGAGTGCGGCGCAGGAGGGGTTGCAGATGGCTGCAATGTCATCGCGTCCGCTGTCGGCAACCAGCTTTGCCGCAACGGCGGTGTTGGTGCACTCGGTGACCTTCACATCCTTGCCGAGCGAGGACAGAAATGCCGAGCACTGTCCGATCGCCTGCGGATGCGAGAAGATCTCCTTGATATTTTTCAGGTCTGCGCCCTTCTTTGCGACCAGCACATGGTCTACGCGCAGTTTGATGCTCTTGACGATGTAGAATTTGTGCTTTTTCATCAGGTCATAGACCTCGGTGACCGAGCCGTGCAGGTTGTTGGAGATGGGCAGGATGCCGTAGCGGCAGAAGCCTTTGGCAACGGCGTTGAACACGCCTTCAAAGCTGCCCATGAACATGATGCTCGGGATGGAGAACAGCTTCTCTGCGGCGAGCTGCGAGTTTGCACCCTCGGTGCCTTGGCAGGCGACGGTGCAGGTGGTGGGCAGATCGTGTGCGGTGTTTGCCTCTGCCTCGCCGATCATAGCGGAGAGCTTGCCGCCGTCGTAGATGCGCTTGGTCTGGTAGGAGCGGGAGACCTCAAAGAGGGTGTTGTAGAGCACCTTGGTGTAGGTCGCCATGCCCGCGTCCATATCCTTAGTCAGTCGTGCGATGATGTCGCGCTCGCGCGCGGGGTAGAAGATCGGCAGGTTGTTTTTCTTTTTATAGGCTGCCATGTTTGCGCACAGCGTCATGCGCTCCTCAAACGCGTTTTTGATCGTGTCGTCCAGCGCGTCGATCTTCTCGCGGATCTCTTTCATATCCATGTCAGTTCTCCTCCGTTAATAAATCTAATATGCAGAGTGCTGCCGCCGCTTCTACGGCGGGGACGGCGCGCGCCGCGACGCAGGGGTCGTGTCTGCCGCCGATCACAAGCGTGGTATTCTCGCCCGTGGCAAGGTCAACGGTGTTTTGCTCCATGGCGATGGAGGGGGTGGGCTTCATCGCGAGGCGGAACAGGATGGGCATGCCGTTGGTGATGCCGCCCTGGATGCCGCCGCTGTTGTTGGTCGTGGTGACGACCTTGCCGTCTTTGTAGGTAAAGGGATCGTTGTGCACACTGCCGCGCATTTCGGCGGATGCAAAGCCGCTGCCGAATTCCACGCCCTTTACGGCGGGGATGCCGAACAGTGCGGATGCTATCTTGCCCTCCACGCCGCCAAAAAGCGGGCCGCCGTATCCTGCGGGCATGCCGAGGATGGCACATTCGATCACGCCGCCGACCGAGTCGCCGTCTTTCTTGGCGGCAAGGATCGCTTCGCGCATTTTTTCGCCCGCTTCGTCCGAGAGGACGGGGAAAGGCTTCTTGCCTGCGGCGAGCAGGGTATCGGGGTCGAGCGCTACGGCATCAAACGGGGTGTCGGGAATGCCCGCAATGCTGTGCAGGTGCGCGCCGACGGTGATGCCGCGCTTTGCAAGGAGCTGCAGCGCGATGCCGCCCGCAATGCAGAGCGGCGCGGTGAGTCTGCCCGAGAAGGCGCCGCCGCCGCGAATGTCGTTGTATCCGCTGTATTTGACCGCCGCCGCGTAGTCGGCGTGCGAGGGGCGGGGCACATGGCGCAGCTTTTCGTAGTCGCGCGAATGTTGATCGGTGTTGTGAATGATGGCGGTGATCGGCGCGCCCGTAGTTACGCCGTCTACGACGCCGCAGAGAAATTCCGGTCTGTCCGGCTCCTTGCGCGCGGTGGCGGTCGCGTCTCTGCCGGGGGCGCGGCGATCCATAAAGTTTTGCAGCGCGTCCATGTCGATCGTTTCGCCTGCGGGCACGCCGCAAAGCGTCATACCGATCGCGCTCGAGTGGGACTCGCCGAAGATTTGTAGCTGAACGCGGTTACCCATTTGTGATGGCACTGCAGTTTCCTCCGAGTTTTCTAAAGTCGTCAAAAAAAGTGGGGTAGGATTTATTTACGCACTCCGCGCCGCGAAGGAGCACATCGCCGCCGGCGCACTGCGATGCAACGCTTGCGCACATGGCGATGCGGTGGTCGTTTGCCGCGTCAACTTCGCCGGCGGTGAAGTGCTTTGCGCCGCGAATGGCAAAGCCGTCATCGGTCGCGGTCACGTCCGCGCCGAGGGCGGTGAGCATAGCGACGGTGGTTGCGATGCGGTCGCTCTCCTTGATCCGCAGTCGCGCGCCGCCGCTGATATGGCTTTCGCCGTCTGCGAGGGCAAGCACGGTTGCAAGCGCGGGGAGCGCGTCGGGGATGTCTTCCCCGTTAAAATCGATGCCGTGCAGGGAGGCGTGCTCGATGGTGATTTCGTTTTCGGTGCGGGTGATCTTTGCGCCCGCTTGCTCTAAGATGTCGAGCACCATGCGGTCTTTTTGCAGCGAGTCGAGCCGCAGACCGCGCACGGTCAAACGGTCGCCGATGGCACCCGCGCACAGCCAGAAGGTCGCGTTGGACCAGTCGCCCTCGGCGAAGGATTCCGCCACGGGGATGTAGGTCTGGTTGCCTTTTACAAAGTAGCCGCTCGCACGCTTTTCGACTTCGATGCCGAACGCGCGCAGCGTGTGCAGCGTCATGTCGATGTAGCCGACCGAGACGGCGGGGGTGGTCAGTCGGATCTCGCTGTCGCCGTCAAGCAAAGGCAGTGCAAAGAGCAGTCCGCTGATATACTGGGAGCTGACGTCGCCGCGAATGGTGAAAATGCCGTTTTGCAGTCTGCCGCTCGCGGTGATGGGCAGATGCGTGTCCGAGCAGGTCGTGCCGTTTTGCGCCATGGCGTCGCAGAGGTCTACGAAGGGGCGCTTGCACAGTCCGTTTTTGCCCGTCAGCGTGAAGCTGTCGGTGCGCGCCGCCGCGATGGGCAAGAGGAGCCTTGCGGTGGTGCCGCACTCGTTTGCGTCGAGCAGCGCGCCGCTCGGCATGGGATTGCCGCCTTGCACGGCGGCGGTAAAGTCGCCGTCCGCGCCGGTGACGGTGATCACAGCGCCCATGGCGCGCAGCGCCCCGATCGTGGCGGAGATATCGTCGGACAGGGTGGTAAAGTGGATGCGCGAGGTTCCCTTCGCCAGTGCTGCCGCCATCAAAAGGCGGTGTACGTCCGACTTTGAGGAGATCGCGCGGATGCTGCCCGAAAGTTTGGTAGGTCGAATTTGAATATCCATCACATACCAGCCTTGATGAAGTCGAGGATCTCCGCTTTTAAAATGCGGTGGATGACCGTGTTGCCGATCGCAAGCGGGACGATCAGATTGATGTTGTCGCCGTCGGTCTTTTTGTCCGAGAGGGTGAGCTCGGCGAGCAGTGCGGGATCAAAGTCGGTCACGGTCGGCAGGTTGCAGGCGATGAGCGCGTCCTCGATCTCTTTTGCCATCCCCGCCTTTGCCATGCCTTTTTCCTCGGCGGCGCGGGCGATGATCGCAAGACCGGTCGCTACGCCGTGACCGTGCGTGAGGGTGAAGTTGGACGCGGCTTCGACCGCGTGACCGACAGTGTGACCGAGGTTGAGGAGCTGGCGCATGCCGCGGTCGAACTCGTCGCCCGAGACAACGTCGCGCTTGATCTCCACGCAGCGGGCGATCAGCGCTTCCATGTCCTCGTTTCTATAGTTTTTGACCTTGGCAAAGAGGTCGGCATCGCAGATCACGCCGTATTTGAGCATTTCGGCGAGGCCGTCCTCGATGTTGATGGGTTTTAAGGTTTTCAGCGTGTCGGTGTCGCAGAGGACAAGGCGCGGCTGGTGGAAGGCTCCGCAGAGGTTCTTGCCGCGCGAGAGATCCACAGCAGTCTTGCCGCCGACCGAGGAATCGACCGCGGCGAGCAGCGTGGTGGGGATCTGCACATAGGCGATGCCGCGCAGGAAGATCGATGCGGCAAAGCCTGCCATGTCGCCGACAACCCCGCCGCCCAGCGCCACGATCAGGTCGCTGCGGCTGAAGTGCTCGGCTGCCATCTGCTCAAGCAGGGCTTCAATGGTGGAAAGGCGCTTGCGCTCCTCGCCGTTTTGAAAGACGAAGCTGCTTGGGGCGAAGCCTGCGGCGGCGAGCGATTTTGTCACCGTTTCGCCGTAGAGGGGGTAGACGATGTCGTCCGAGACGATCATCACCCGCTTCGCGTGGGAAAGCGCTGCGATCTTTTCGCCCGCGCTCGTCAGCAGTCCTTGTCCGATCTGCACCTCATAGGCGGTGCTGGTGTTTACATGGATGGTTTGCATGGTGCAGGATCCTTTCAGAGATTTTCGGATTGAATTTTGCGCTCGTTGCCGTCGGCGAGCAGTTTGTGCATGCCTTCGCGGTCGTTGGTATCGAGCGCGGTCTTATATTTTTGCAGATTGTCGATCAACTCGCCGATGACCGCCGAGAGGTTCTCGGTGTTCTCGTAAAAGAGCTCGGTCCACATGCCGGCGTTGAGGCGTGCTACGCGCGTCAGATCGCGGAAGGAGCCCGCCGAAAAGCCCTTGTGCTGTGTGGCGTATTCGCCGTGCACATAGGCGCTGGAAACCACATGCGCAAGCTGCGAGGTGAAGGCGATGACCTTGTCGTGGTGCTCGGCGGTGGAAATGGTGATGCGGCCGAAGCCGATCTCGCGGCAAAGGGCGCTGAGGGTTTCGACCGCGCTCTCGTCACTGCAGTATTCGGGGCAGAGGATCATCGAGGCGCCGTCAAACAGCTCGGGGAAGGTGTAGGCAAAGCCGCTGCGCTCGATGCCCGCCATCGGGTGTCCGCCGATAAAGCGGATAGACGTATCCTTGGTCAGTGCGCCGAGCGCTTCGCACACCTCGGTCTTGATGCCGCAGGTGTCTACGAGGATGGCGCCGTCTTTAAAATAATGTAGGTTTTCTTTTACAAAGTCAATGGTTGCCTTGGGGTAGAGTCCCATGATCACGATGTCACAATCGGCGAGATCTTTGGGTTCTCCCGCTTTGGCGATCGCGCCGACGCGCAGTGCTTCTTCCGAGACCGACTTTGTGCGGTTGTAGCCGACGACGGTATGCGAGGTGCGCGCGCTGATCGCTTTGGCAAGTGAGCCGCCGATCAGCCCCAGCCCACAGATAAAAATGTTCATAATTTTCTCCGGTACAGCAGAAATATATTTCAGTATAGCACAGATTTCAAAAAAAGGAAAGTATTTTATTCGCCCATTTTGTAAGCGTACGGGCGGATCGCTTCGACGGCTTTCATCACGTCGTCAAATGCTTCGGGCGTGAGCGACTGCTTGCCGTCGCAGAGTGCGTGCGCGGGATCGTTGTGCACCTCGATGATGAGACCGTCGGCACCCGCTGCGGTTGCGGCGATGCACATCGGCTTGACAAGTCTTGCAACGCCGGTCGCGTGGCTGGGGTCGATGATGACGGGCAGGTGCGAGCGCTCTTTGAGCACGGGGATCGCGCAGAGGTCGAGCGTGTTGCGCGTGGTTGCCGTCTCAAAGGTGCGGATACCGCGCTCGCAGAAGATGACCTGCTCGTTGCCGCCCGCCATGATGTACTCGGCGCTCATCAGCAGCTCCTCGATGGTGCTGGCAAGACCGCGCTTGAGCAGGATGGGCTTGTTCACTTTACCGAGCGCTTTGAGCAACTCGAAGTTCTGCATGTTGCGTGCGCCGACCTGGATCACGTCTACGTTGTCAAAGAGGGGGAGCTGCGAGATATCCATAATTTCGGTGACGATGGGCAGACCGGTCTTTGCCTTTGCTTTTTCGAGCAGTTCGATGCCCTCGCCGCGCATGCCCTGGAAGGAGTAGGGCGAGGTGCGGGGCTTGAACGCGCCGCCGCGCAGCATTGCCGCGCCGCTTGCCTTTACGGCTTCTGCGACTTCGCAGATCTGGCTCTCGGACTCGACCGAGCAGGGACCTGCGATCACGGCGAAGTTGCCGCCGCCGATCTTCACGCCGCCGACATCCACAACCGTGTCTTTGGGGTGGAATTTGCGGTTAACGCTCTTGTACGGCTCGGAAACGCGCTTGACGTTCTCGACGATGTCGAGTGCGCCGAGCAGGTCGATGTCGATCTTGGAGGTGTCGCCGACGAGACCGAGGATGGTGGAATTTACGCCCTCGGACTTGTGAATGTCAAGACCTTCTGCGCGGATCCAGTTTTCCAGCTGGGCGAGTTGTGCTTGGTCTGCGTTTTGTTTGAGAATAACGATCATGGTGGGGTTCTCCTTGTTGTATATAAATTTTTATGATTGATAAAAAAATTAGGGCTTACAGCGTTTTGCTGTAAGCCCTGTGTATACTAATTATATAATCAATATGCAGCAGATTTTTGAACAGCAAAACAAGCCTTATCTACAAAATAGATAAAGCTAAAATAAAAGTATGCAAACAGGCTGTTCAGATTCTTAATCTGCATGGCTTTTTATACCTTTCAAATGATTTGCTAAGAGTGTAGCACAAAACGGGTGCGGCTGTCAAGCCCAAAACCGCATTTTTATGCAGAAACTATAGAATTTTTTTTCGCGATATGCTACAATGAATGCAGCGGGGCAACAATCAGCGGTGAGGTGCTTGACATGAAATATGGCGTTAAAGTGATCTGTACATATTCTGTGGGAGAGAATTGCAGGAAGTATTACGAGCAGTCTGTTTTATCTGTAAATGCCGATTCTTTTGATGAAGCATATAAAAAAGCGGAGAAATATGTAAATAAAAACTGCGATGAACATACGAATCCGAACGGTGAGTGTGTAAAGACCGAAAAAGTTGAATTCTTAGATTGTTTTCTTGCAATGGACGAAGAAGAGGATGTTCAGGAGATATATGCGGCATATACCAAGAACAAAACTCCGTTAAAAGAAGAAGAGTTTTACAATGTAATTACCGATCAGTGCCATCCGGACGAATTATATGATTTAAGATACGCAGAGTTTAATTAAGAAAAATTTCAATTTATAACCAGGAGGTTTCCCATGAGAAACTATACAGACGCGGAGATCCTTTCCCGCGTGGATCATACACTGCTGAAGCAGGATGCAACGACGGCGCAGATCTATGCGCTGATCGATGAGGCAATTGCAAACGGCACGGCATCGGTCTGCATTCCGCCGTCCTTTGTCAAGGCGGGTGCCGCGTATGCCGCGGGCAAAGTGGCGATCTGCACGGTGATTGGCTTTCCGAATGGGTATAATACGAAGGAAGTCAAAGTGTTTGAAACCGCCGACGCGGTGGCAAAAGGTGCCGACGAGATCGACATGGTCATCAACATCGGGGATCTGAAAGAGAAGAAGTATGACGCGATCCTCGATGAGATCCGCGCGATCCGCGCGGCGTGCGCGGGCAAGGTACTCAAGGTCATCATCGAGACCTGCATGCTGACGGATGCGGAGAAGATCGAGATGTGCCGCATCGTTTCCGAGAGCGGCGCGGACTATATCAAGACCTCGACGGGTTTTGCGGGCGGCGGCGCGACTTTCGCGGATGTTAAGCTCTTTGCCGAGCATGTCAGCGGCATCAAGATCAAGGCTGCGGGCGGCATCAAGAGTGTCAGCGACGCGGAGGAGTTTATGCGTCTTGGTGCAGACAGGCTCGGCACAAGTTCGCTGATCAGATATTTAAAGGAAGGAAAATGAGTGGGGCGGAGCTGATTGCATTCCCCTCGTCCGCGTCATCCTGAGCGTAGCCGAAGTTTTCCATTCGTATACGAATGGAAAACCAATGCGCAAAGCGCATTGGGATCTCGGACGAAGAAATTTGCTTACTTTTCCCGCGAGATCCCACGAGGCTATGCCTCGTGGTTTTGGGGCGCAGCCCCAAAACTTCGACCGGCGCTCAGGATGACGCGCGGGGGTGGCTTCGACACTCCTATCACATACTATGATTGACCGTGTATTTTTGATCGTTCTGGACAGCTTCGGTATCGGCAGTATGCCCGATGCGGCGGCTTACGGGGACGCGGGCGCGGACACGTTTGGATCTGTTCTGCGCTCGGAGAAACTTTCTATTGAAAATTTAAAACAGCTTGGACTGTGCAATATTGACGGTATGCACGGCGGCGTTGCCGCGCCCGTGGGTGCGTATGCGCGCATGACCGAAAAGTCAAACGGCAAGGACACCATCATCGGGCACTGGGAGATGTGCGGCGTGATCTCACAGAGGGACATGCCGACGTATCCGAACGGATTCCCGAAAGAAATTTTAGACGAGTTCACCCGCCGCACGGGGCGCGGTGTGCTCTGCAATCTGCCCTACTCGGGCACGAAGGTCATTGCCGACTACGGAAAAGAGCATATCGAAACGGGAAAGCTGATCGTGTACACCTCGGCGGACAGCGTCTTTCAGATCGCGGCGCACGAGGATGTCGTACCGATCGAAGAATTATACCGCTGCTGCGAGATCGCACGCGAGATTCTGCAAGGTGAGCACGGCGTGGGGCGCGTGATCGCGCGCCCGTTTACGGGGGAGCACCCGTTCGAGCGCACATCCCGCCGCCATGACTATGCGCTTTTGCCGCCGCACGCGACCACGCTGGATCTTGTGAGCGGCGCGGGGCTGGACACGGTCTGCGTCGGCAAGATCAGCGACGTATTTGCGGGGCAGGGCGTGACAAAGGCAATTAAGACAAGCGGCAATACCGACGGCATGGCGAAGACGCTCGAGGTACAAAAGACCGATTTCAAGGGTTTTGCGTTCATCAATTTGGTGGATTTTGACATGATCTACGGGCATCGCCGCGACATCGACGGCTATGCCGCTGCGATCGCGGAGTTTGACGGGTGGCTGCCGCAGTTTATGGCAAATATGCGCGAGGGCGACGTGCTGATGATCACGGGTGACCACGGGTGCGATCCCGGGTACAAGGGCACCGACCACACGCGCGAATACACGCCGCTCTTGGTATACGGCAAGCAAATTGCGCCGAAGAATCTCGGCGTGCGCGAGAGCTTTGCCGACATCGGTGCGAGTGTTTGCGCGATGCTTGGCGTGGAAAACACGCTGGGCGGGGAGAGTTTTGCACGGGAGGTGCTGCAATGAAAAAAGAAGAACTGACTGCGCTTGCAAAGCAGGCGATGCAGAATGCCTACGCGCCCTATTCGGGTTGCAAGGTGGGGGCGGCGCTGCTCACCAAGGGCGGCAAGGTTTATCTTGGCTGTAATATCGAAAATGCGTCCTTTTCGCCGACGATCTGCGCGGAGCGCAGTGCGTTTGCCGCCGCAGTTTCAGCGGGCGAGCGCGAATTTGCGGCGCTGGCGGTGACGGGCGGCAAGAACGGCGAGATCCGCGGCGCGTTTTACCCCTGCGGCGTGTGCCGTCAGGTCATGCGCGAGTTCTGCGCGGATGATCTCCCGATCTATGTTTTGACAGACAGCGGTATTATTTCTTTGACACTTGGGGATCTGTTACCGCACAGTTTCAGCAGCGAGGTGATGTAAAATGTTGGCGAATAACGAACTGCAATACCATATCAAGTGTGCCGAGGGGGACGTCGGCAGATACGTGATCCTGCCGGGCGATCCCGGACGCTGTGAAAAGATCGCGGCGTATTTTGACAACGCGGAATTCGTTTCCCAGAACCGCGAGTACACCGTCTACACGGGCACGCTGCTCGGCGAAAAAGTGAGCGTTTGCTCCACGGGCATCGGCGGTCCGTCCAGCGCCATTGCGATGGAGGAGCTGTTTGCCGTGGGTGCGGACACGTTCATCCGCGTGGGCACGGCGGGCGGCATCAATCTGAAAGTGCACGGCGGCGATGTGGTCATTGCGACGGCTGCCGTTCGGCAGGAGGGCACGGCGCGCGAATATGCGCCGCTCGAGTATCCTGCGGCGGCGAACTTTGACGTGACGCAGGCGCTCGTCTGGGCGGCGGAGGAGATGGGCAGCCGTTTCCACACGGGCGTGGTGCAGAGCAAGGATTCCTTCTACGGGCAGCATTCGCCCGACCGCATGCCGATCGAGGGCGAGCTGAAAGCGCGCTGGGAGGCGTGGAAGCGGCTGGGTGTGCTGTGCAGCGAGATGGAGAGCGCGACGCAGTTTGTCGTTGCCGATTCGCTGGGTGCGCGCGCGGGCGCGGTCTTCCACATCGTGTGGAATCAGGAGCGCAAGAACGCGGGGCTCGACGATGTTGCCGAGCAGAACGAGGACACCGATCTTGCCATCCGCACCGCAGTCGAAGCGCTGAAAATTCTGATCGAGAAGGATAGAGGGTAAAGAGAAAGGGGAAACTTTTTGTAAAAAGTTTCCCCTTCGGGTTGTCGAAAAACCAAGGTTTTTCGACAGGTACGGGGGCGCAAGTCTCGCGACTCACTCAACCGTTCGCGCCCCCGCAAGGAGTTTTAAAGCGAGCTCAAATCGTAGATTTGAGGTTGCGCATGTCCGTCTTTAAAACAGGATTTTTATTGAAATCGCTTGTCGAAAGGCTTGACTTTCGACGGATTTATTTCGCGTTTTCGAGCATGCCGAGGATTTTTGCCTTGGATGCAAGACCGATGTGCGTGTCGGCGATCTCGCCGTTCTTCATCACGACGAGCGTCGGGATGCTCATGACCGAGAAGTCGGCGGCGAGATCCGCCTCGTCGTCTACGTTGACCTTGCAGATCTTGTAGGTGCTCTGCGTTTCGGCGATCTCGTCCACAACGGGCGAGACCATCTTGCAGGGACCGCACCAGTCGGCGTAAAAGTCGATCAGGGCAACGCCCGCGTACTGCTTGATCTCTTTATCAAAGTTTTCGCTTGTGAGTTTGATGACAGACATATTTATATCCTCCAAAGTTAGAATTAGGAATTATTTCTATATTTAGTATACCACATAATTTCAAAAATACAAGAGGTTTTTCAAAATTATGATCGATATTGCAATTATCGGCGCGGGACCTGCGGGCATGAGTGCTGCGATCTATGCGCGCCGTGCGGGACTTTCGGTGACCGTGTTTGAGGGCGAGATGTGCGGCGGGCAGATGGCGTACACCCCCGAGGTGGAAAACTATCCCGGCTTTGCGCATATTTCGGGCGCGGAGCTTTCGTTTTCGATGCGCCATCAGATGGTGTCGCTCGGCGCGGAGCTTGTCGAAGTGCCGGTTACGGCGGTCACTGCAAAGGGCGGTTACAGTGTAACCGCAGGTGGCGAAGTTTATACTGCCAAGGCGTTGATCGTTGCCAACGGAGCAAAGCGGCGCAAGCTGGGCATCCCCGGTGAGGATGCGTACGGCGGGCGCGGCGTTTCCTATTGCGCGGTCTGTGACGGCATGTTCTTTAAGGGTAAGACGGTCGCCGTGGTCGGCGGCGGCAACACGGCGCTGGAGGATGCGCTGTATCTTGCGGGCATCTGCGAGAAAGTGTACCTTATCCACCGCCGCGATACGTTCCGCGCGCAGCAGCTTTTTGTAGACAAAGTGCAGGCTGCGGAGAATATCGAGATCCTGTATTCGACGGTGCCGACCGAGGTGCGCGGCGAGGCGCGTGTGAACGCGCTTTGCGTGCAGGGCGCGGACGGCGAGCGGGTGCTCGACGTGGCGGCGGTGTTCGTGGCGGTCGGGCTTTCGCCCGAAAATGAGATGTTTGCGGGGCTTGTGGAGCTTGCGGACGGCTATATTCGCGCGGGGGACGACACGCACACCTCGCGCGCGGGCGTATTTGCCGCAGGCGATACGCGCACAAAGACGCTGCGGCAGATCATCACCGCCGCCGCCGACGGCGCCATGGCAGCGACAGAGGCGGAGAAGTATGTGCGAACGGTATAACGGCTCTGCCGTTATACCGTTCGCGGTGATATAAATCCGCGTTGCGGATTTGTGATATGCGCCTGCAGGCGCGTGATATATTGCTGCGCAATGTGATATATGACGCTGTGCGTCATGTGAAGGTAGAAAATTGCCTATGGCAATTTTCTCTTGCCGAGTGCTTGAAAATGTGCTATAGTGTGTATATACCTCTATTTTAGGAGTGACTATGCCAAAGACACTTGTGCCCGACTTTGTGTTTGATGGGTTTTCGGACATTACGGTCGAGTTTTTACAAAAACAGAATATCCGCGCGCTGCTGTGCGATGTGGACAACACGCTCTCGCCCTACGAGGATGCGGAGCCGAGCGACGCGGTGCGTGCATGGATGGAAACCATGCAGGCGGGCGGCATTGCGCTTGCGCTGGTTTCCAACAACCACGCGGATCGCGTGGAGACATACAATAAAAATCTGGGATTGGTCGCTTTTTCGGATGCGGGCAAGCCGTCGAGAAAATGCTATCTCCGGGCGATGGATGCGCTCGGTGTAAAGAAGGAAGAATGCGCGGTGCTGGGCGATCAGCTCCTCACCGACTGCTGGTCGGCGCGGCGGCTGGGCATCCCCGCGTACATCGTGCCGCCCATCCGCGACAAGCGCGATCTGTTTCACCGCTTCAAGCGGGCGGTGGAAATTCCGTTTATGAAAGCATATAAACATAAGGAAAAGAAAAAACATGCAAAATAAACCGAACTATGCGACCTTCGGCCCCGGCGGCAACAGCCAGAGCTTTTACGATGCGGGGCTGAAAAGCACCAAGCAGGCGCCCGCGTGGCTGAAAACGGTAGGCCTTGACGCCTACGAATACGAGGCGGGCAACGGCATTTCTGCAGGGGAAACCGCGCTGCGCGAGATCGGCGAGGCGGCAAGGGAGCACGGCATCCTGATGTCGCTGCACACGCCGTATTTCATTTCGCTCTCGGGCGTAGATCCCGAAAAGCGGCTCAAAAGCATCGATTATATTGCAAAAAGCCTGTGGGCGGCAGAGCTGCTTGGCGCGGATACCATCGTGATCCACTGCGGCTCGGCGGGCAAGATCAGCCGCGCGGAGGGCATGGCGCTCTCGGCGGATACGCTGTACAAAACGCTGGAAAAGCTCGGCGACACCGACATTTCGTTCGGTATCGAGACCATGGGCAAGCAGAATCAGCTCGGCACGCTCGACGAGGTGATCGAGCTGTGCAAGATGGATGCGCGGCTTGCGCCTGTGGTGGATTTTGGGCATCTGAATGCACGCGACTGCGGCGGTGTGTTTGTGCGCGCCGATGATTATCGCCGCGTGTTTGACCGCATCGGCGAGGTGCTGGGCGACGACAAGGCGCGGTGGCTGCACTGCCATTTTTCCAAGATCGAGTGGACGGACAAGGGCGAAAAGCGGCATCTGACCTTTGCCGACAGCACCTACGGTCCCGATTTTGAACCGCTGATGGAGGCGATTGCAAGGGAGAACCTTTGCCCGCGCATCATCTGCGAATCGGCGGGCACGATGGCGGAGGACGCACTGGCGATGAAAAATTACTATAAAAATTTAATTTAGTTGCGAAAAAGCAGAAATGAGGCGTTTATTATGACCAGAGCAGAAAAATTACGCGAAAAGTTTTCAAATTTTGCAGACGCGGTGATCATCACCGATGAGCTCAACCAGTATTACATCAGCGGCTTCCGCTTTACCGACGGCTATGTGGTCGTCACCAAGGAAAGCGCGCACATCGTGACCGATTTCCGCTACATTGAGGCGGCAGAAATGCTCGCGCCCGCAGGCTTTTCGATCTGCGCGCCCAAGAGCATGCGGCAGACCATCGCCGAGATCTTTCAAAAAGAGGGCGTAAAGACGGTTGCGTTTGAGGAAAAGCGCATTACATATGCGGAGCTCGAGGCGCTGAAAGCGGACATCCCCGCAGAGTTTGTCCCCTCGAAGGGCATCATCGAGGAGATGCGCCGTTTTAAGGATGCATCCGAGATCGCCAAGGTCGAGGCGGCGCAGAAAATCACGGACGATGCGTTTGCCCACATCGTCAAGGTGATGACGCCCGAGATGACCGAGATCGATGTTGCGGTCGAGCTGGAATTCTTCATGCGCAAGAACGGCGCCGAGGAAAAGAGCTTTGACACCATCGCGGTGTCGGGCAGCGCGTCCTCTCTGCCGCACGGTGTTCCGAGAAACAAAAAGCTGGAGCGCGGCTTCTTTACGATGGACTACGGCTGCGTGGTGGACGGGTATCACTCGGACATGACGCGCACGGTCGTGATCGGCAAGGCAGACGAGGAGATGAAACGTCTGTACAACACGGTGCTGAAAGCGCAGGTGACTGCGATCGAGGGTGCCAAGGTCGGCATGAAGAACTCGGCGATCGACAAGATCGCGCGCGACATCATCGAGGATGCGGGCTATCACGGCTGCTTCGGTCACTCGCTCGGTCACGGCGTGGGTCTTGAGATCCACGAGGAACCCCGCTTTGCGCCCCGCTCGACGGATTTCTTCGCGGTCGGTCACCTCATCACGGTGGAGCCGGGTATCTACATCGCGGGCAAATACGGCTGCCGCATCGAGGACATGATCTATGCGGATGAAAACGGCGTGCATGACATCACGCACGCGGATAAATCGCTGATTGAACTGTTTTAGATTTCTTAGAACGAAAATAAGAAAGGAAGTTTATTATGGTAGCATTATTTTTCATCGGTATCTTTTTGGCGCTGATCGCGATCGTTTTCACGGTCTTTACGGTCAAAAAGGGCAAAAAGGGCGCTGCGGCGATCGGCGTGTGCGCTTTGCTCCTCGGCGTATGCATCATCGCGGGCAGCTGTGTGTCTTCGGTTCCGACCGGTCACACCGGTATCGTGACCACGTTCGGTCATGTAGAGGACTACACCTTTGAGGCGGGTGTGCACTTCAAGATGCCCTGGCAGGAAGTTGTCAACATGGACAACCGTAACCAGAGAGCGACCGTGGATCTGTCCTGCTTCTCGAGCGACATTCAGGAAGTGGAC
>JAFTOT010000101.1 GCA_017463665.1 Clostridia bacterium
AAGCCGAGGGGATCCTCGGCTTTTTTATGTAAGTGATTTTACTCAGCGACTTTCCAGTCTGCAACTGCTTTTGCGTACGAGGTGTTGATAACCTTGAGCAATGCGTTTGCAGAGGTCTTGTAGGTGTCGTACATGGAAGCGAAGTTGTCATCGCAAGCGCGGAGCTTGTAGATCAGCTGCTTGTTGTACGGGCCTACCTGATAGTAGTAACCGATATCGTATACCAGGTTGCCGAAGATGATCTGGAGCATAGGCTCGGACTCTTCGTCACGGGTAGACTGACCGACCAGCGTTACATCATACAGTGCGGGGGTAACGATCTGCTTACCGTAGTAAGAAAGTGCCTCGGCGATGACACCGGTGCGCTCAACATCGTCCTGGATCAGCGGTACGCAGACAAAGTTCGAGTTGAAGGGCGCGATGGTGGAGTAGTACTCCTCCTGGGTCTCGCTCAGCTTGGGATACGGCAGAACACCGAAGTCGGCTTCCATTTCACGGAATTCGGGCAGAAGGTCAACCAGCGTGGTGAAGAACAGACCCTGGTCTGCCTGCCACATGGTGCGACCGGTACCCTCAGCAACTCTCTGGAACTGGAATGCATACTGCTTGTCATACGCGATCTGCGAGTACTTCTCGAGAGCGGACTGGGTAGTCTCGTTGTAGAACGTCAACTGGATCTCGCCGGAGTCCTTGTCGATGGTGCAGCAGCGCTGACCTGCAGCGTTGACTATACCAACGATGGAGTCGTCCCAAACGAGCAGACCGTAGCGATCCGCCTGCGTGTACAAGCCATCCTGGTTGAGGTCTTCGGAAACCGACTTAACGAGCTTGCCGAAGTTCTCGATGGTCCAGGTGCCTTCCTCTACCATGTCGTAGGGCGAATCGAGGTTGTAGTTGTTCAGCAGTTCCTTATTGAACATAAGGCAGAATGCTGCACGGTTGTCCGAAACGGTCATTTCACCGGTGGTGAAGAAGGTTACGCCGTTAACGGTGAGGCTGTTGGTAGCATTGCTGTCCCACCAGCTCTTTTCGAGGTTGATCGTGTCGATCGAAGCGAGGTCGTACAGACGACCGGTATATGCAAGAACGGATACGTCGTAGCCTGCGATGATGCACAGATCATAGTCGCAGTCACCCGAGCCGACCTGCTTGTTGATAGCCTGATATCCGGGACCGTTACCGCTGGAATAGCTCTTCTTGGTGGTCTGGGTGATCTTTACATTATAGTCTTCCTCGACCTTGATCTTGCGCTTATACTGCGCGTTATCGAGCGGAAGCGAGGACTCCTCCTCGAAATCAAAGTCATTCCATACCTGGTTGCCCGCGGACAGAATGTTGAAGTCATATTCTTCATAGTCTGCGGTCAGCGGAATGTCGAGCGTCTCCTCGGGCTCGGTGGTCTCAGCGTTGGGATCTGCCGTGGTAACGACAGCGTCGCCGGTCGTGGTGGCAGGCTCCTTTTCATCACACGCAACAAAAACCGTGGAAAGCATCAGAAGTGCCAGAGCCAGACAAATGATTCTTTTCAAAATTATTTCTCCTTTCGTAAACAGCTACTCTGTTTAAGTAATCCTATACATGATTATGGTAACATATAAAATCAAAGGAATCAATCCAAAAAATTAAACTAAATGTTAAAAATCTTTGCAAAAAACAAATTCAATCGCTTGTTTTTGTGTATTTTGCCGAACCGATGGCACATCGGCGTTACTGTACCGTATCGGTTTTCCACTCGGCGACCGCCGATGCATACTGCTTGTTGATGACCTTGAGCAGCGCACTTGCGGACATCTTGTAGGTATCGTACATGGATGTAAAGCTGGTTTCCCGCGCGCGCAGGCGATCCATGATGCGCTCGTTGTAGCCGCCGATCTGGTAGTAGTAGCCGATATCATAGATCAGATTGTCAAAGATGATCTCAAGCATCGGCTCGGACTCCTGGTCGCGGGTGGACTGTCCGACAAGCGTGATGTCGTACAGCGCGGGGGTGACGAACTGCTTGCCGTAGTAGGCGAGCGCCTCGGCGATCACGCCCGTGCGGTCTGCATCCTCCTGCACAAGCGGGATACAGACAAAATTGGAGTTGAACGGCGAGATCGTGGTATAATAGTTCTCCTGCGTCTCGCTCAGCTTGGGATACGGCAGAACGCCGAAGTCGGTCTCCATCTCGCGCAGCTCGGGCAGCTCATGCACGAGCTTGGTCCAAAAGAGCGCTTGATCCGCCTTCCACATCGTGCTGCCCGTATCCTCCGAAACGCGCTGATAATGGAACGCATGCTGCTGATCGTAGGCAAAATCAATGTACTGATCAAACGCGGAAAGCGTGCTTTCCGTATACAGCGTCAGCTCGATCTCGCCGGTGTCGCTGTTGACCGTGCAGCAGCGCTGCCCTGCGGCGTTGATCATGCCGAGCACCGAGTCGTCCCAGACGAGCAGACCGTAGCGATCCGCCTGCGTATACATGCCGTCCTGATTGAGATCCTCGGAGACCGAGCGCACCAGCTTGCCGAAACTTTCGATCGTCCATGTGCCGTCATCGACCATGTCATAGGGCGAATCCAGATTGTAATTGGCAAGGAGCTGTTTGTTGAACAGGATGCAGTATGCCGCGCGGTTGTCCGAAACGGTGATCTCGCCCGTGGTGAAGAACGTTACACCCTGCACGGTGAGGCTGTCGGTGGCATTGCGGTCCCACCAGCTTTTGTCAAGATCGATGCCGCCGATCGACTGCATATCATACAAAAGTCCCGAATAGGCAAGCGTTGAGACATCGTAGCCGGCGATGATGCACAGATCATAGTCGCAATCGCCCGAGTGCACCTGCTTATTGACCGCCTGATATCCGGGACCGCGGCCGGTGGAGTGCTTTTTGGTCACGGTCGCGTTGATCTTGACGTTGTAGTCTTCCTCTACCTTGACCTTGCGCTTATACTGCGCATTGTCCAGCGGCAGCGACGACTCCTCCTCAAAGTCAAAGTCGTTGAACACCTGATTGCCCACGGACAGGATGTTGAACTCGTAGCCCTCGTAATCCGCGGTCAGTGGGATGTCGAGCGTCTCCTCGGGCGCGAGCGTCTCCGTCGTCGTGCTCGTCTGCGCATCGGTGCTGTGCGCGGCGGTCTCTTCGGGCGCATCCGTACTGTCGCACGCCGTCCACATCGCAGAGAAAACCAGAAGTACCAAAGCCAGACAAAGAATTCTTTTCATAGTTATGCCCATTCCTTTCTGTTCAGCGCGAATTTTTGCCGGTTTCGGTGCATACCGAAATTTGCGCCCGCCTTATGGCGCAAAAGGCACAAAAGTCGCAGTTTGAAAGATTCATCTTTCAAACTTTTCTCCTTTTGCGGTCGCCCCGCCGGGGAAATAAGCAAAGACACCCATGCCGCGTCACTTTTTTGCAACTGCCTGCAGATTTTGGTTTTCTTCCTTTTTATGGTATTGATAGTGGATAATTTGATGCGTTACATCATGAATTGACGCACGCGCGTCATGATTTGAATTGTCGGCATGCCGCAGGCAAATCATGAAGCGTAGCGAGAAATCATGAACACGCAGTGTTCAAATCATGCCCCGTCAGGGGCAATTCATGATCCTTTGCCCGCGGGCAAAGGATCATATTGTATCCATTATAATACGTATCCTTGGGCACTGTCAATGTGCTTACGGGACAACTTAATGTCCGTTTCGGACAATTCCGATTGCATTTGGGCACCTTACTTTATCTTAGCACGCCGCGGTGCGGCAAGCAATTTAAAAAATTCATTCGTTTGTATAAAATTTATACGTATATTGATATTTCTTTTGCTTTTTATGTATTTTACAGTGTGCACCGCGTCTGCATATTTTCCGCGTGCGGCTCATATCTTGTACAAACAATAGATTTATGCGGAGGAACATACAATGACAGGTACAGCGACTATCTACGATACGATCGCGAAGCGGACGGGCGGCGATATTTATATCGGCGTTGTGGGACCGGTTCGCACAGGAAAATCCACGTTTATCAAGCAGTTCATGGAAAAAATGGTGCTGCCGAACATCGCCGACGAGGATGCGCGCGCACGGGCGCGGGATGAACTGCCCCAATCGGCGAGCGGCAAGACGGTGATGACCGCCGAGCCGAAATTCATCCCCGAAAACGGCGTGCGCCTGCAAACTACAGGCGGTATGAAAATGAATATCCGCATGGTGGACTGCGTCGGCTACCTTGTGGACGGGGCGCTCGGCGGCGAGGAAAACGGCGCGCCGCGCATGGTCAACACGCCGTGGAGCTCCGAGAAGATGGAATTCTCGGCGGCGGCAAAGCTCGGCACCAAGAAGGTCATGCGCGAGCACTCGACCGTCGGCATCGTGGTGACGACCGACGGCTCGATCGGCGAGATAGAGCGACAGAGCTATGCCGCCGCCGAGTCGGAGATCATCGCCGAGATGCAGGCGAGCGGCAAGCCGTTTGTGATCCTGGTCAACAGCACCAATCCGCACACCGAGGACGCCCAGCGGCTGGGACGCGCACTCGAGGAAAAATACGGTGCGTCGGTGGCGCTGGTCAACTGCATGGAGCTCTCCGCCGAGGACATCGAGGGCATTCTCTCGCTGCTGCTGCTCGAATTTCCGATCAGCCGCATCCACATCGACCTGCCCGCGTGGATCTGCGCCCTGCAGCAGGGGCATCCGCTGCGCGAAAACATCTATCGCGGCGCACTGGCGGCGGCAGATGAGCTTGAAAAAGTGGGCGAGATCCGCCGCGCCTTTGAAATGGGCATGGGCGAGTCGGTCGGCGCGTACCTGGAGTCGGTGGAGACCGACCTCGGCACAGGCGAAGCGGTGGTGAAGCTCTCGGTGCCGAGCGAAAAGTATTTTGCGGTGCTCTCCGAACTGACGGGCATGCACATTGAAAACGACGCGCAGCTCTTTGACGCATTCTGCTCGCTGTCGCAGGCAAAGGCGCACTATGACCGCGTGGCGGCGGCGCTGGACGAGGTCGAGCGCAAGGGCTACGGCATCGTGATGCCGTCGGTGGAGGAGCTGACGCTCAAAGAGCCGCAGATCGTCAAGCAGGCGGGCGGCTACGGCGTGCGTCTGCGCGCGGCGGCGAAGTCGATCCACATGATCCGCGCGGACATTGAAGCCGAGGTGAACCCCATCGTCGGCAGCGAAGCGCAGTCCGAGGAGCTGGTCAAGTCGATCACGGCATCCCTCGGCGAGAGCCCCGAGAAGATCTGGGACACCAACATGTTCGGCAAGTCGCTCTACGAGCTGGTCAACGAGGGACTGCGCCAGAAGCTCGCGCACATCCCCGAGGATGCGCAAAAGAGACTGTCCGAAACGCTCGAACGCGTCATCAACGAAGGCAGCGGCGGACTGATCTGCATTATATTGTAAAAAAAAGGAAAGAGTAGGGACTATTAAAGCGCAGCCCACCGTAGGGGAATAGCGACCTGCGGTCGCATTAGGTCTCCCCCCGCCGTTACAATGACGATCATCGCTGCAAACGGCGAAACGCCTCCCCTACATTATTACACCTTCCCCCGAGGGGAAGGCTTAGAAAGTGCTACCCAAGAACAACAACGAGGGGACGAAACGTCCCCTCGTGTGTCTATAAAATTTCCCGCAAATTGCCATGGGCAATTTGCTACCGAAACATGACGCACAGCGTCATATTTCACCGATGCGACAGCATCGATTTCACCCGCCCGCAGGCGGATTTCACAAATCCGCAACGCGGATTTATTTCATGGAAAGGGAAAGAGGTGAAGCCTCTTTCCCTTTCTTCACTCCATTATGGTTACTATGTCTTCGCCGTCGATCTCTTCGAGGCTGACGCAGACGAGCTCGGTGTGGCGGGTGGGGACGTTCTTGCCGACGTAGTCGGGGCGGAAGGGCAGCTCGCGCAGACCGCGATCCACGAGGACGGCGAGCTGCACGGTCTTCGGTCTGCCGAGGTCAAACACCGCTTCGAGCGCGGCGCGCACGGTGCGCCCCGTGAAGATGACATCGTCCACCAGCACGATATCCTTGCCGTTTACGTCAAAATCCACGCCCGTGGCGTTGAGCACAGGCTGCTTATTTTTGCACGCGACATCGTCGCGGTAAAAGGCGATATCCACCTCGCCGACCGGAGGGCGTACCCCCTCGATCCGCTCGATGCGCGATGCGATCCGCTCGGCAAGCGGCAGACCGCGGCGGCGCACGCCGACAAGCGCGATGTTTTCCACACCGCGGTTGTGTTCGACGATCTCATGCGCGATGCGCGTGAGCGCACGCTGTATCGCGGGCGCATCCATGATCGTGGCTTTGACGTTTTTTTCGCTTTCGTGCATACGATTTTACCCATATTTTATAATAAAAATCCTGTTTTAAAGACGGACATGCGCAACCTAAAGCTACGCTTTAGCTAGCTTTAAAACTCCTTACAGGGGCGCGCACGGTGAGTGCGACCTTTAGGTCGGTAGGAACGTAGTTCCTTACTCGCTGAGGCTTGCGCCCCTTTCCACTTGAAAATCCTTGGATTTTCAAGTGATTTATTTTGTTGGATCGATAAACTCCCAATAGCTCTTTATGTAGTCGATGCCCGAGATCAGCGTCATCAGCGCCATCGCGGTCATGGCGATATAGCTTGCCACGGGGACGGTGTAGGGAGCGATCAGCTCCATTGCCACAGGCTCCAGCAGGATGATCAGCACCGCTACGATCTGCGTGACGGTCTTGATCTTGCCGATCATTTTCGCGGCGATGACCTTGCCCGATGCGCCCGAAACGACCAGACGCATGGACGTAACCGCCAGCTCGCGGAAGATGACGATGAATGCCACCCAGACGAACGCGGGACGGATGTTTTCAAAGCGGCAGAGAATGCCGAGCAGCGCGCCGAATACCAGCAGCTTGTCTGCGAGGGGGTCCATGAATTTGCCGAAATTGGTGATCAGGTTACGACTGCGCGCGATCTTGCCGTCGAGCATGTCGGTGAAGGACGCGATGCCAAACAGCGCCGCCGAGCAAAGGCAGGCGACATAAATGTTTTTAGGCAGGATCAACACTGCCAAAAAGACCGGTACCAGGACGCAGCGGATCAGCGTCAGTTGATTCGGAAGATTCAGTTTCATGGTGTTCTCCTTTTCGCGCACTTTGTGTGCAATGATTTGCAACCTAACGGTTGCATGATTTGATTTGCGATGATGGTAATTTGTATTCGTAGGGCGGGGGCTTGCTCCCGCCGCAAGCAACGGTTCTATGTCGTACACGGCGGGAGTAAACCCCCGCCCTACATGTTTGCAAACACGTTATCGCGTGGAAACCCACTCACCGAACAGGTCATAGTCCATGGCTTCGGTCACTTTTACCTCGACGAATCTGCCGGCGCGGATCTTTTTGGGGGCGGTGAAATAGACTTTGCCGTCTACGTCGGGGGCATCGGCGCGGCTTCTGCCGAAGTGGACGCCTGCGGCGGCATCGTAGCCCTCGCAGAGCACCTCGATCTTTTTGCCGACGGATGCCGCGAGCTTCTTTTCGGAGACGGCGAGCTGTACCTGCATGAGCACATCGTAGCGATCCTGCTTGACCTGCTCGTCGATCTGGTTCTCCATCTCGGCGGCGGGGGTGCCCTCCTCGGGCGAGTAAGTGAACGCGCCGAAGCGGTCAAACTCCGCTTCCTTGACGTATTCGCAGAGCTCGGCGAAGTCTTCCTCGGTCTCGCCGGGGAAGCCGACGATCGCCGTGGTGCGCAGTGTCGCATCGGGGATCGCCGCGCGGATGCGCTTGACCGCGTCGCGGATCATCGCGCTGTCGCCGTGGCGATTCATCGCGGTAAGCACCCTGTCACTGATATGCTGAATGGGCAGGTCGATATACTTGCATACGCGGTCGTTGTCGCGGATCTCGGCGATCAGCTCATCGGTGATCTTATCGGGATAGAGATAGAGCAGACGGATCCACGGGATGCTTGTCTCCTTGGTGATCTGACGGATCAGCTCGGGGAGCATGTATTTGCCGTAGAGGTCGAGACCGTAGCGCGAGGTATCCTGCGCGATGAGGCTCAGCTCCTTGACGCCGATGCTTTCCAGCTCCTTTGCCTCTTTGAGGATGTCTTCCATCGTGCGGCTGCGCATGCCGCCGCGGATCAGCGGGATGGCACAATAGGTGCAGCGGTTGTCACAGCCCTCGGCAACCTTGAGATACGCGGTGTACTCGGGGGTGGTGAGCACGCGCTCGCCGCCGAGCGGCGCTTTTTCTTTATCCTCGAACGAGGAATACTTTTCGCCGCGTGCGACCGCCTCGACCGCCTCGGCGATCTTGTGGTAGGAGCCCGTGCCGAGGATGGCGTCTACCTCGGGCATTTCCTTGAAAATTTCCTCGCGGTAGCGTTCAACAAGGCAGCCTGTGGCAATGATGCCGCGCAGGGAGCGATGCTTTTTGAGCCAGGCGACGTCGAGAATGTTCTCGATCGCTTCTTCCTTGGCGCTTTGGATGAAACCGCAGGTATTGACCACGATAATGTCCGCCTCGGTATCCTCGGGCGTGATCTCATAGCCTTTATCTGCGAGTATTTTGAGCATGACCTCGGTATCCACCAAATTCTTGGAGCATCCGAGCGAAACAAATCCGATCTTCATGGGATGGATAACGCGGAAAACCCTTTTTATAAAAAGGGTTTTCCACACCTTTCCTAAAAATTTTTAAAAAATATTTTGCTTTAGGGGAATGACCTTCCGTAGGGGAGGGGTTTCCCCTCCCGAAAGTCTCAGCGCGATGTTGTACATGCGGGAGGCGAAACGCCTCCCCTACAATCTCACCATGTCCGCATCAATATCCTTGTTTATACAGCGCTTTTTTCATTTCTTCGGCTTCTTCGCGGGTTTCGGGGGTGGGTTTGCCGAATTTTTTCATAAGAAATGCGTTTTTATACCTTGCAAAGTCGGCGGCGGTGTACTTTTCGTCGAGGACTTCGCGGATCCGCTCGCCGCTATAGCCTTTGGCAAGGAGCATGGGGACGACTTTTCTTCTGCCGATGTACCGTTTCTCGACAAGCTCGCGCAGGTAGCTTTCGATCTGCCAGGTCTCGTCGATGTAACCGCCCTCGGCGGCAAAATCGGCGGCGGCGCGGGCATCGCTCGCCCCAAAGCCGCGGCGCAGCAGCTTTTCATACAGCTTTTTCCGGCTGCACTGCCCAGCCGCAAGGATACGCAGCGCGGCGCGCTTGGCACCGTAGACGGATGCAGCGGCGCGGAGCTCGAACAAAAGTTCTTCGCCGATCTCGCCTTTTTGCAGCTGGTACACGGTGTAGTCCTCGACCGACACGGTCAGCTTTTCTTTGTCGCCGTCCGCCGAAAGCACCGTGAGCATGATGCCCTCTCCGCCGTCCACGGCAGCAAGCGACTGCAGAAAGAACGAAACACAGGAAATAGAAACACAGGGGACGGTTCTCTGTGTTGCAGAACACAGAGAACCGTCCCCTGTGTTCCGCCCTGTGTTCCTTGTGCTGTTTTTACTCCTCAATTTCAAACTCGCGGACGTCGAATTCGTCGTCGAGCTCGAAGCTGTTTTCGATGTCCTCGTCGAGCAGCTCGGGCTTTGCCGCCGCGCGAACCTTTGCCTCGATCTCATCCATGATGTCGGGGTGGGTTTCGAGGAACTTGCGCACATTGTCCTTGCCCTGTCCGATGCGATCCTCATTATAGGAGAACCACGAACCGCTCTTTTTGATGATGCCGAGCATTTCGCCGATGTCGATGATCTCGCTTGTCTTGGAAATGCCCTTGCCGAACAGAATGTCAAATTCTGCGCAGCGGAACGGGGGTGCGACCTTGTTCTTGACGACCTTACATTTTACATGGTTGCCGTAGACCTCGCCGCCCGACTGTTTGAGCGGTTCTTTCTTGCGCACGTCGATGCGCACGGATGCGTAATACTTCAGCGCGTTACCGCCCGAGGTCACCTCGGGGTTGCCGTAGATCACGCCGACCTTATCGCGAAGCTGGTTGATAAAGACGATGATGCAGTTATTTTTCGCCACGATACCCGACAGCTTGCGCATTGCCTGCGACATGAGTCTCGCCTGCAGGCCGACATGCGATGCGCCCATGTCGCCGTCGATCTCCTGACGGGGTACGAGCGCCGCGACCGAGTCGATAACGATGATATCAATTGCGCCCGAGCGCGCCAGTGCCTCGGCGATGGAGAGTGCGTCCTCGCCGCAATCGGGCTGGGAAACGAGCAGATCGTTGATATTGACGCCGAGCTTCTTTGCATAGCGGGGATCGAGTGCGTGCTCCGCGTCGATGAACGCCGCTTCACCGCCCGCTTTCTGCGCCTCGGCGATGATATGCAATGCAACGGTGGTTTTACCCGAGGATTCGGGGCCGTAGATCTCGACGATACGTCCGCGCGGAACGCCGCCCACGCCGAGCGCGAGGTCGAGCGAGATCGAGCCCGTGGAAATGGAGGGCACTTCGCCTTCGATACTGTCACCGAGCTTCATGATCGCGCCCTTACCGTAGTTTTTTTCAATTTGGGAAAGCGCGGTGCCAAGAGCCTTTGCCTTGTCCTGTCCCTGCTCCTCTGCGGCAGGCTTTGCTGCCTTTTTTGTTGTTTTCATGCTTTCAAAAATTCCTTTCGGGAGTATTATTCTTTCCCATTTTTTGTTCTCTTACCATAGTGTTAGGCTTCCCCCCGAGGGGGAAGGCTTAGAACACGCTATCCTTTGGCTTCCCCTCGAGGGGAAGCTCCCGCGTAGCGGGTGATGAGGTGTAGCCGCCGCAGCGGCGTTTCCCCTTGCATTATTAAAGTTACATCCCTACGGATACGGATGCGTACTACGTCGCATCCTACACCTCATCCGCCGATTGCATCGGCACCTTCCCCCGAGGGGGAAGGCTTAGAAAGTGCTATCCTTTGGCTTCCCCTTGAGGGGAAGCTCCCGCGTAGCGGGTGATGAGGTGTAGCCGCCGCAGCGGCGTTTCCCCTTGCATTATTAAAGTTACATCCCTACGGACACGGATGCGTACTCCGTCGCATCCTACACCTCATCCGTCGCC
>JAFTOT010000048.1 GCA_017463665.1 Clostridia bacterium
CCCTCCTTCTTTCCCACCGCCGCCGCAAAGGACATAATGTATGCGTTGTTGGTTTGTACGATCATAAAATCCCTCCACCTGCTTTTTCGTTAGTGTTAGCAAAAAGCGAGATCTTATGCAGGAAATTTGAACGGTTGGAAAAGTAACAAACATCTCCCCGCGAGATCCTTCGCTACGCATCCCCCCGTCAAGATTCTTCGCTACGCTCAAGAATGACAGACGGGGGATGCTCCGCTCCAGGATGACAAGCGGGGGTTGGGGCGGAGTGGATACAATATAGCCTTCCCCCTCGGGGGAAGGTGGCGAACGCGACTCTGAAAAGTATAAATAGGGACTATTGCTCCCGTCGCGTTTGACGGATGAGGTGTAGGATGCGACGTAGTTCGCATCCGTGTCCGTGGAAAAGATACTTTAATTACGTAAAAGATAACGCCGCTCGGCTTATTGGTATCATACTTTTCTTCGTTTCAGGCACTGCTTGGCATAGGTACGGATCTCGTCCCGGCTGTCATGGAGACACTCACGCAGAATGTCTTCGGTCAAAAGACGGCATTTGCCCATTTGTCGCAGAGCCGCTTCGCGGCAGCAGGAGCAAAACGAGGTTTCATAGATGTGACGGAGCAGTGACGGCGGTATATGTAACCCATCGTCCGCCATTGCCAGTACATCCAAAAACGCACCGTGCCAATCGAATGGATCTTGCCGTTCCACAGGCAGCGATCTAACGAGCCGCTCCAACAAAGCGGCATCGCATGACTGATAATTTTTCGTCAGCAGCGGGATCACTTCGGTGATGTCCGCATCTTTTTGCAGTTCGGTAAATGCAAATTGCCGCACGGTCGGGTGCCGTACCCGTTGCAGTGCGCGCCATGCGGCGCGCCGCAGTTGTGCATGGTCCGATCGCGCATCCTCTGTCAGCGGTGTGGGATCGCACGGATACGGGCAACGACAAAATGCCTGCAAGGCTTCGGCACGCTGTTCGGGCTTAGTCGCGGCAAGGTATGCGTTCGCATATTCCAAAACCGTTTGCTCGTCACCTTTTGCCGCAAGCCACATGGATAACAATCTGCCTTTCCTTTCCGCAGGAGCGCGCTTATTCTCCCGCATCTTGCACGTTTGTTCGTATTCTGCCTGCTTTTGCAGATACAAGGCGATGTCCGCGGAAGTTTTTGCCGCCTTTTTTAAGGCAGACATGTACCGTTTGCCGCAGTGGTCATACAGCAGGTCAAAATCCGAGCCGCTGTAAAACGGCCGCGTGCGGTACAGCCTGCCGATGTCGGCGGCGATCCGCAGAAAAGCATCTTTGTCGGTCGCCATGGTTATGCACAATTGCTCAAAATCATCTCGTTGATGAAAAAAACATCCTCTCGGCGGGCGTTTTCGCCCCGTCAAAGCGGCGTATAGCTGCTGATATTTGCTTTCGAGCGCAGCTTTTGCAGCCGCATTCCCGTCCGCAGCGAAAAAGGATAACAACTCGCTGTAGTAATGGATCTTCCAACTTCCGTCCGAACGGCACTGCCCCAAATGCTTTGCCGCCGTTGCAATGAACTCTGTCGGATCGGGATACAGGCGGATCAGCGTATAGACATACCATGCCCGTGTGCCCTCACACTGCGTGTCAAAGGATATTTCATTGCGGCATGCCCAAAGCAGGATGCCGCGATATTTTTCGGGTTCTGCCGTAACCGCCGCATACACGCGCCCTTGCCCGCGCAAAAGTGCGGTTTGAAATTGTTTTTTTGTCATAGTTTCTCCGATTCAATTTTAGAAAATTGCCGGAGCTCCTCCGGCGTTATTAAGACACATTCCTGCAAGCATAATAGACACCTCCGCAAAAGTAGTACCTTCAGTATAGCATAAATAGTATTCTCTTTCAACGTTTTGTAGACAAAACCTCTACAATTTGCTATAATATAAGCAAAAAGAGGTGAGACGGATGCGGACTATTTTTCCTGATTATTACAAGGACTTTCGGTGCATCGGCGGTGCGTGTGGGCACAACTGCTGTATCGGCTGGGAGATCGACATTGACGAAGACACGGCGGCGCAGTACCGCACGGTGACGGGCGAAATGGGCGCGCGGCTGCGGGAGAACATTTCTGCGGGTGACGAACCGCATTTTATCCTCGGCGAAGACGAGCGCTGCCCGTTTCTGAACGCGGACAATCTCTGCGAC
>JAFTOT010000098.1 GCA_017463665.1 Clostridia bacterium
GATGGTCGGCAACTTCATCGACTTTACGGGCAAGGATACGCTGTTCCTCTACAGCACCTTGGTACTGGGCGACAGTCTTTCGCTGAAATAAAAGAAAATACGGCATTGTAAATGAAAGTTTATGTGTGCCTTCCCCTTGAGGGGAAGGTGATGCCGTAGGCATCGGATGAGGTGTAGGATGCGCCGAAAGGTCGCATCCGTCTCCGTAGAAAAGTAACTTTAATTCAGTTAAGGGGAAACGCCGCTGCGGCGGCTACACCTCATCACCCGTTACACGGGAGCTTCCCCTCAAGGGGAAGCCTTGGTTTGATCGTACCGTAAACATTCATTTACGGCACAAAATTCTATATAAGACTAAAAAACTTGCAAAGGTCATTTTTGACCTTTGCAAGTTTTTCTTATTCCACTGTCTCAAACGATACGATCGCTTTGAACAAGTCGCCGTCGATGGAGAGGGCGAGGTGACCGTTTTGCAGTTCGGTGAGGCTGCGGGCGATGGAGAGACCGAGTCCGGAGCCCTCGGTATTGCGCGAGGAATCGCCGCGCACAAAGCGCTCCATCAGCTCGTCACTGGAAATATTCAGCGGATCCTTGGAAATATTGCGGAAGGTGATGACCGCGCGGTGCCCGATACGTTCCAGCGAGATATATACGCGGGTGTCGGGTTGTGCGTATTTGCAGATGTTATTCAGTAAGTTGTCAAACACGCGCCACAGCCGTCTGCCGTCCGCTAAGATGAAGATCGGTTCTTCGGGGACATTCACCACAGGGGTGAGCCCTTTTTCGGTCAGTTTGTCTTCATACTCGCCGAGCGTCTGCTCCAGCAGTACGCCCACCTCACAGCGTGCCATTTCTACCGAGAGGGTGCCCGAGGACGCCTTGGATGCCTCTACCAAATCCTCGATCAGCTTTTTCAGCCGCGCCGCCTGTCTTTCCAGTACCGAAATGTACTGGCGCATGGTCTCGCTCTCGGGTTCCTCTTTTTTGATGAGGTCCACATAGTTGACGATCGAGGTCAGCGGCGTTTTGATGTCGTGCGAAACGTTGGTGATCAGCTCGGTCTTCATGCGTTCGCTTTTCATGCGTTCGTCCACCGCGTGTCCGAGACCGTCGCCGATGTGGTTGAGCGTCTGCCCGAATTTTCCGAAATCGGCGGGCATGCGGCGGGTGTCGATCTTCTCCTGCAATCTTCCTGCCGCGATCGCTTCGCCGCCTTTTTTCAGCTTGCGCAGCATCATGGCGATCCAAAGGATCAGCGGGATGAGGATGGCTTTTTCCACCAGCCAAAGGATGAGCAGATTGTCACCCTCCCACAGGTTGGCGAGCAGCAAAACGAACTCGATCAGGGAAATGCCAAGCACGATCAGCACGGTTTTCGGGATCAGCGGGATCGAGCGCAGCATCGACCAAATCGCCTTGCCGATCGCCGCAAGGATGCGCGCAAGAAAGGCAAGTATGCGGAAAATCAGCGTGCGGCGAATGAGTCCGCCGACCTTGACACGGGTGGCAAAGCTGAGACCGTAGCCGAGCAGGATGAGGTAATCTATGACCGCTAAAACCGCAATACCTGCGAAGAATCCGACGATTGTGATGAATTCGCTGGAGATATCATGATAATATCGGCTGTAGTATAAACTTTCCAAGAAAAACAGTACCAGTGCATTGATACCGACGGCGATTGCTGCGCAGATCGCCGTGTACAGGTCAAACGGGATGCGATCCACATAGTTGAGGTTGGCTTTTTCCTCGCCGCGATGGTGTCCCGCCGCAGAGAACAGGAAGACCAGCACGAAGATCAGCAGCGAAAGTCCGAGCAGGGCAAGCAGGATCGCCGCATAGCGCATCTCGTAGGCAAGGTCGAGCCAGAATTCCGCGAGAGACAAAAGATCGTCTCCGTCCTTTTCGGCTTTTTCATAGAGCGTGACGGTGTATTCGACCGTGAATCGCGGCGTATCTTCCTCTGTGGGCGCTTGCGTTACCATCGAGGGAGAAAAAATAAAGTATTCTACTTCTTCCACTGCTGTGGTTGCGAGCGTCGGTGGAGCAACTTCGGTGGTGTAGTTGTAGTATTGCCACGGTGTTTCGTCCTCCTGCAAAGTATAGTCCACGTAGGAGGTCGTGTGGATGGTGACCGAGCGGCGGATTCCTTCTTTGTTGTAATTGGTGGTGCCGTCCTTTGAGATCACATAATAAAAGTTATTGCCTGCATATCGTTCGGCGAGATCCACGCCGTTTTCATATGCATCGGCGACCTCGTATGCGTAGGCGCGGAGGATACTTTCCATGGCGGAGTTTCGGAAATATGTATACTCGCCTGTGTAGCCGCCCGCTGCGCCGCAAAAGATCACGCAGATCACGCTCAGTGCCGTGCCGACAAGGAGCAGCACCGACAGAAAGATCGCCGTTACTTTGGCAAAGAGACTGCATTTGATTTTGCTCATAGAAAACTCCTTTATTTCTCGATCTTATAGCCCTGCGCCCACACCACTTTGAGGTAGCGCGGCTCGGCGGGATTGATCTCGATCTTCTCGCGCAGATGGCGGATGTGCACCGCCACTGTGCCCTCTGCGCCGTATGGCGCATTTTTCCATACGCGGCGATAGATCTCCTTGGGGGAGAACACCTCGCCGGGGCTCTGCATCAGCAGTTTTAAAATTTCGTATTCGGTCGGGGTGAGGTTGATCTTCTCACCGTCCGCAAATACCTCTTTTGCGCGGTCGTCGAGGGTGATACCGCCGACGGTGCATGCCGAGGATTCGGCGGGAGCTTGTCCGCCGCCGAGCTGCATGTATCTGCGGAGCTGCGAGCGCACGCGGGCAATCACTTCCACGGGGTTGAACGGCTTTGTCACGTAGTCGTCTGCACCGATGTTCAGCCCCAGTACCTTATCGGTGTCCTCACTTTTTGCGGTGAGCAGGATCACAGGCACGTTGCTGTACGCGCGTAAAGAAGTCAGCGCCGAGATGCCGTCCATTTCGGGCATCATGATATCGAGAAGCAGCAGGTGGATGTCCTCTTTTTTCAGTATTTCCAAAGCCTGTTTGCCTGTGTAGGCGGCAAATGTTGTATATCCCTCGGCGTGCAGATAGATCTCCAGAGCCGAAACAATGTCTTTTTCGTCGTCGCAAATCAAAATGTTGTACATGTTGTATCCCTCCGTTGGCTCACTGTCTATAGCATAGCAGAAAAACGATTAAAAACCAAGTGGAAAATGCTTTAAGATTTGTTTAAGAAAGAAAAAATACCCGCAAGCCGATCCGGATCCAAGCAATGCGGAAAAGGTGCTTTTCGCGATGGTTCCGCCGATTCGGAAAAGCAGAAGCAAAGGTTTAAACGTAAAAACTGCCTCATTGAAGCGTCAATGAGGCAGTTACCTTTATTTACCGTGATACAATTTTTTCACCTGATATTTCGGTTCGCAGGTGACATTCAAGCCGAGCTTTTTGAAGGTTCTTGCATCTACTTGCGAGAGGATGACCGAGGAGTGCACCTCGCAGCCGCTTAGCTTGTCGAGCTGCTCCAGTGCCTTCGCCGCCGTTTCGGAAGTTACGGCGCTGATGGCAAGCGCGATCAGCACTTCATCGGTGTGCAGGCGGGGATTGTGATTGCCGAGATAATCGGTTTTCAGCCGCTGTACAGGCTCGATAACGGTGGGTGAGATCAGCTCGATGGAATCGTCGATCTCTGCCAGTTCTTTGAGCGCGTTCAGCAAGAGTGCTGCCGATGCGCCGAGCAGGGGAGAGGTTTTGCCGGTCACGATCTTGCCGTCAGACAGTTCGAGTGCTGCTGCGGGACCGCCGGTTGCTTCCGCTTTTTCCAACGCCGCTGCGATCACGGGGCGTGCCGCCGGTGTCAGGTTTGCCTGTTTCATCAATAGATCCAGCTTGTTGACCGTATCGGAGGAGGTCATGTTTTCTTTTTGCTCGCAGAGTGCCGTGTAGTAGCGGCGGATGATCTCCAGACCCGATGCCGCGCAGACGACCGCGTCGTCCACAATGCAGTTGCCCGCCATGTTTACGCCCATGTCGGTGGGGGACTTGTAGGGGGAGGAACCGTAGATCTTTTTGAACATCGCATCCACAACGGGGAAGATCTCGACGTCGCGGTTATAGTTAACGGCGGTTTTACCGTAGGCTTCCAGGTGAAAGGGGTCGATCATGTTGACATCGTTGAGGTCGGCGGTTGCCGCTTCATAGGCGATGTTAACAGGGTGCTTGAGCGGAATGTTCCAGATCGGGAAGGTCTCAAACTTTGCATACCCCGCTTTGATGCCGCGCTTGTTCTCATGGTAGAGCTGCGAGAGGCAGGTTGCCATCTTGCCGCTGCCGGGACCGGGAGCGGTGACGATGACCAGACGGCGCGAGGTCTCAATATAGTCGTTTTTGCCGTAGCCTTCGTCGCTGACGATGTGCTCGACATTGGCGGGATAACCGTCGATCGAGTAGTGGTGGTATACGGGGATCCCGAGGTTTTGCAGCTTGCGCTCAAACTGCATGGCAACGCTCTGCATCGCATAGCGGGTGAGTACAACGCTGCCCACATACAGTCCCACGCTGCGGAATGCGTCGATCAGGCGCAGTACGTCAAGATCGTAGGTGATGCCGAGGTCGCCGCGAACCTTGTTTTTCTCAATGTCCGCTGCGTTGATCGCGATGACGATCTCCGCGTCATCCTTGAGCTGCAGCAGCATCTGCAGTTTGCTGTCCGGCTTGAATCCGGGCAGTACGCGCGACGCATGGAAGTCGTCAAACAGCTTGCCGCCGAATTCGAGATACAGCTTGCCGCCGAAAGTGGCGATGCGCTCACGAATATGCTTGGATTGCATGTCTAAGTATTTGTCGTTATCAAATCCGATTTTGTTCATGTTCACACCGTCCGTATCTGAAAATTTCAAAGTGTAAATTCCACACCTATTCATTATATATCTTTTTTCGATGGATTTCAACGGCAAATGCAAAGTTTTTGGAAAAATATAAAAAGTAGCTTGTAAGGAAAGGGGATGTTTGTAACGGCGGTGAAGAAAATTTTGTAGGGCGCGACGTCCTCGACGCGCCGCATGAACCGCAGCAAAACGGCGCGTCGGGGACGTCGCGCCCTACGATCTTCGTATCAAAATATCACAAAAGACCTTGCAGATTCCGAAAATCGGTTTTGCAAGGTCTTCTTTTTACAGCAGTCTTATTCCGTTTTCTTCGCAGATGCGCACGGTTTCTTCGTCCCAGATGCTGGACTGCACCTCGCCGATGTGGGCGCTGCCCATCAGCAGCATGCACAGGCGCGACTGTCCGATACCGCCGCCGATGGTCAGCGGCAGCTCGTCGCGGAGCAGCATCTGATGGAAGGGCAGGGTGCGGCGATGCTCGCAGCCCGAGATGGTGAGCTGTCTGTCCAGCGATTCTGCGTCCACGCGGATACCCATCGAGGAGATCTCCAGTGCGCAGTCGGTGGTGTCATCCCACAGGATCAGGTCGCCGTTGAGCTGCCAATCGTCGTAGTCGGGCGCGCGGTTGCCGTGCGGCTTGCCCGAGCGCAGTGCGCCGCCGATCTGCATGATAAATGCGGTGCGGTGCTCGCGCACATAGGCGTTTTCACGTTCAACGGGTGTCAGATCGGGGTAGAGATCCTCGAGTTCCTGCGAGGTGATGAAAGAAACTTCGCGCGAGATGTTCGCGTGTAGCTGCGGGAAATGCACCTGCAGGCGGTTGTTGGTGTTGCAGAGCGCGTCCGCAATCGCCGTGACGATCAGTTTCAGGTAATCAAGGTTGCGGTTGTCGCGCGTGATGATCTTTTCCCAGTCCCACTGGTCCACATAGATCGAGTGGAAGTTGTCCAGTTCTTCATCGCGGCGGATCGCGTTCATATCGGTGTACAGACCGTTGCCGACCGAGAAATTATAGCGCTTCAGCGCAAGGCGCTTCCACTTTGCCAACGAGTGCACGACCTGCGCTTCTGCGCCGATGGCGGGTACGTCAAAGGCAACGGGACGCTCGGTGCCGCTGAGGTTGTCGTTCAGACCCGAGGCCTCGGTAACAAACAGCGGTGCGGAAACACGCTTTAAGTTAAGAGCGGAGGAAAGCTCGCTCTGAAAGGTTTGCTTGATGTAGGCGATGGCACGCTGGGTGTCGTATTCGTCCAGCAGCGGC
>JAFTOT010000064.1 GCA_017463665.1 Clostridia bacterium
AACATATCATGGCACAGATTCTTACAAAACTCGAAGCAATTCTGAAAGACAAGTATCAGCCCGCGCTGACTAACCAGATCGGCACCGAGCCTTCGCCGTTTCTCGAAAAGATCAAGAAGGTGACGCTGACGAACAACACCATCAAGTGTGCGGCTCCTGTCGGCATCAACGGCGGTTTCGGCTTTGGCGCGGAGGGCGTCGGCACGCCGAAGGCGGGCGCACAGCGCTACACGCTCTTTGAGATCGACGCAGTCGATATGTATGTCGATCTGCAGATCTCCAACAAGACCATCGAGCTTGCATCCAGCAATGCGTCCTCGATGATCAACGCGCTCGACAGCGAGATCAAGGGCTCGTATGCTGCGGCAAAGTGGAACATCGGCAGAGCGCTCTTCGGCGACGGCAGCGGTAAGCTGGCAACCGTGACCGCGGCAGCGGCTTCGGGTGCAAACACCGTGCTGACGCTCGACAATATCAAGCGCGTGATCGAGGGACTTTCCATCGATCTGCACAGCGCGGACGGCACGCTGACCACTGCCAATGCAGGGCACCGTATCCTGTCGGTCGATCGCGCAAACAAGACGATCACCGTGGAAGGCACGCTCAGCGGCACCGGCTTTATCACCGTGCAGGGCAGCTACAACCGCGAGCTCTGCGGTCTGGGTGCGATCTTCGGCGATACCGAAACGCTCTACGGTCTTACGAAGGCGGACAACCCGTGGATCCATCCCACCGTTGTGGACGCGAAGAACGATCTGACCGACCTTGTGCTCTATCGCGGCATCAAGGAAGCCAAGGATTACAAGGGTTCGAACATCGATCTTCTGATGATGGGCGATGACGCGTTCCTGGCATACCAGGATTACATCCACACCAACAATGTCACCGTCTGCGACAAGTACCGCTTTGTCGGCGGCGCGGTCGGTTACAAGATCCTGGTCGGCTCGAATGAGGTCATCATCGTCAACGAGCGCTTTGTGCCCGAGGACGAGGTCTGGGGCGTAGACACCTCTGCGTTCTATCTCGAAGCGACCCCGTGGAATTTCATGGAAAAGGACGGCGGCGTGTTCGTACCCATGCCCGACACTTCCATTTTCCGTGCACTGCTTGCCTCCTACGGCAACCTCATGTGCACAAATCCCGGCGGATGCGTACGCTTTACCAATGCAGGCGTGAATGCATAAAACACAGGGAGGGGCGGGTGACCGCCCCTTTTTGTAAAAAGAAAGGAGCTTTGTTATGGATTTAAAAAAGCTGTACGGCGATCTTACGGTGCTGCTCGGCAGAGAAGTGCCGCTGTATTCCTTTTTGCTCTATTGCGACATGGGTGCGCGCATGCTGCTTTGCCGCTATCCGAAAAAGCTGCTTCTCGGCGTGGGGGAATATACCGCGCCCGAAAGCCTGTCGGATGCGCTGCCGATCGCCGAGGAGTTTTATACGGCGGTGCTGTACTTTCTCGGCGGCAGTGCCATCGGGGAGGAGAGCATGCTCAAAAAGAGTGAAGCGGCGGCTGAGGAAGCGTACCGCACGCTATGGCGCGCACATGCTCGCGGCAAGCGCAGGAAGGGGGATGTATGGTAATGCAAGAGATGTCGATGACGGCGGAAGCGCTGATAGGGGAGATCCAAAGCGGTTTTGCGCCCGATTTCACGCCGCCGACGGAATATTTGCTGTCGGAATACAACATGCTGCTGCGCGCGCTGTATCTTCTGCTGCCGGGCAGCGACGGGAGCGTCACACTGACGCCGACGGACGGAAAGCTTGTGTGCGGGCTGATCCCCGAGCAGATCCGCCGCGTATTTGCAGGCGAGCGGGAGCTGCTGCGCGCGTCGCAAACGCTCTATGACGCGCTGGAGGGCGAAGGGGTGTACTGCCCGACGGAAGACGGTATTGCGGTCGGTGTCAGCGAAGACTGTACGGTGTATTACCGCACGCTGCCGACGGTGCTGACCGAACTGACGGCGACCGAGAATATCCCGCTGGATCTGCGGTATCTGCCGCTCTTGCGCGCGTGGCTCTGCCACCGCGCGTACCTGTATCTCTGCGACTTTGACAGTGCGGACGCGCTTAGCACCGAGTACAATCGGCTGCTCGCCGACTTCAAGGCGGAAAACGGGGTGAGCGAATGAAAAGACCGAGTTTGAAGACCGAATCTCTGGCAAAGGGCGGCGAAAAGGTGCAGGAGATCTTCGGCTTTTCGGGGCTGTATGACAGCATGTGCAAGAGCGGCATGCTGCGATCCTGCGACAATGTACATATCCTGCCCGGCGGGGCGATCGCCTCGCTGCTTGCGGCGAAAAAGATCGATGTCACGGCGAGCGCGCCTGCCCCGATCGCAGGCGTATACACCTACTATGACAAATACGATCCGAGCTATGAGATCCCGACCACGGCAGAGTGGGTGTATGAAAATGTCTGCCCTGCGGATGTGCTGAACTATGCCGCGGGCATGACGGCGGCGTCGCGGCTGTTGATCGCCGATGTCGGCAAGCCTGCCAAGAATGACAGCGGCTACCGCGATGTGCTCTGCGCTTTTGCCGACGACCAAATGACCTATGTGCTCTACGATGCGGTCTACAATGTCATTGATCAGCGGCGTGTGGACGAGTTTGAGGCGGTGGGAGACGGATATACGGTGTTGTTTGATTCGCGTCTGGACGCGGACGCGGGCGTGTGGGCAAAGGTCTGCACGCTGACGCAGGTGTTTTTAGATGTGATCGACGCAGACGGCGATGTGAACACCGTGCTGCTCACGGCAAAGCTTGAGGTGCACAAAACGCTGACAAATGCCTACGGTCCGAGCCTTCTGGTCAGCGCCGACAAGAAAAGTTACCGCTATGTGACACCCGAGTACCAGCCCTCACTCGGTGCGAGCTACACGCCGTATTACGACAAGGTGTACACGGATATCTATCCCACGCTTGCCACCGCGTATGCGGCACCGCAGAATCTGCCTTTCCGCGCCGAGCGCGCGGTGCGCTACCGCAACCGCAAAAACGGTACGGCGCCGTATGGCAGCGCGGGCGAGAAGCTGCTGCTTCTGCCCGCCATGCGGCTGTTCGTCGGCTCGGGCGGCACGTGGTATACGGAAGAGCGGTCGGACACCATCCCGCAGATGGATGCCGCGGTGCAGCATTTCGAGCGCTTGTTCGGGATCAGCGGCGATTGCCTGTATGCCTCGGTTGCGGGGGATTGCACGGATTATACCGAGGCTGTGGACAATCTCCCCGCAGACGGCGGTTGGCAGGCGGTGACCTCGGATGCGGGCGGGTTTACGGCGATCGCTTCATTTGACGGCAAAGTGGTCGTTTTCACCGCGCATACGATGATGACGGTGCGCGGGATCGATCTTCCGTTTTCGCTTTCCACCGTCGGTTCGTTCGGCTGTCAGAATCAGGAGTCGCTGGCGGTATGCGGCGAGTGGCTCTACTTCATTTCCGCATCGGGGATCCTGCGATACAACGGCAGCCGCGTGGAAAGGATCAGCGATGCACTGCCGCAGGGCATGCGCTATGCGGATGCAACGCTGACGGCGGCAAACGGACTGGTCATCGTGTACTTGGATGACTTTCAAAAGCTGTATTTCTACGATCCTGCGAGCGAGACGTGGAGTATGCGCAGTGCCGATGCGGCCAGTGTGCGGTTCGTCGGCGGGGAAAGCGGCAGGTTCCTCGCTCGCGAAAACGGTGCCGCCGTGCTGTACGACCTTTTCGGCGAAGAGGGAGCGTTTTCCTTCTCGCCGCTTTTGCCGGGCGGCGGCAGACGGCGCGTGCGCAGTATCGCGGTGACGGCGCGTCTTGCGCCTGACGCTGTGCTGCGTCTGACGGATGGCGGCGGCAGAGAGCTGCTGTGCATGGATCAGATCTACGATACGACCGTGACGCGAAGCTGTCTTGTTCGCGGGATGTACACGGACGGCGGCGCACTGCACTTTTCGGGCAGGGGCGATGTGACCCTGTACGGTGTGCGCGTGACCTATGCCCCGATGGCAAATGCGGCGCGGGCGATGAAAAATGAAAGAAATTAGGAAGCTGATTCGGAAAGGAGAATCGAATTGACAGTAACGATAAAAGCGGACGGCTCTCGGCTGACGGCAGAGCAGCCCGTTCTTGCCGACGGTACAGCGGGAGCGGTACGCGTACGGTTTGCCTTGGACGACATTTGGGCGGGCCTCGCCGTGACGGCGGTGTTCCGCACACCGCGCGGCGATATTCTGATGCCGCTGACCGACGGGGCGTGCGCCCTGCCCGCCGAGGCGACGGAGAAATGCGGCAATGTTTTGGTCGGTGTGTTCGGCACCGACGGTGTGCGCACGCTTACCTCCACATTTTGCCGCCTGCGCATCTCGCAGGGCGTGCCGACCGAGGGAGAAACGGCGAAAAATTATACCCCGGGGCTGTATGAGCAGTTCGCGGCGAAATTTGCGCGCTTTGAAAACATGACCGTGACGGTGGACAAGGGCGAAGAGGCGGCGGTCGCGGTCGAAGAGGCGGACGGCGCATTGCGGCTGCACTTCACCTTGCCGTCGGACGATTCGTATGTCCTCACCCAAGCGGACAAGCAGGAGATCGCGGCGGCGGTATTGAACGAGCTGCCCGCGTCGGGCGGTGTACAGGCGAGCGTAGAGGATGAAACGCTCATCTTCAGCAATGCATCCGCAAGCACTGACGGCGAAACACTGATCATGGAGTAAAAGGAGAGAAGCATGGCAAACATCAAACAAATCAAGATCAACGGGACGGTGTACACCGTCAAGGACGAGACCGCGCGGGCAAAGGCGGTCAATGCCGATGCGTTGCAGACCGACAGTGCCGCACCGTCCTATATTCAAAATCTGCCGCTCGGCGCGGTGGAAACGATCCTCGGCGAGGGGGTGCTGACCTTCTCGGAGACCTATATGGGTTCTACCTGCGATACGGCGCTCTCGGCGGCATTGACGGCGGGCGAGACCTACCGCGTGGCGTGGGACGGCACCGAATATCTTTGCAAGTGTCAAAGCAATCTGTCGGACGACGGCATCACGCTGACGGGGTGCTACCTCGGCAATGCGTCGCTGCTTTTAGCCGATACCTTCGCGGACACGGGCGAACCTTTTTTCATCTCCTGCACCGCAGGCAGCACCGCGGTCAGCATTGTTTCGAGCGATACTGCCGCGACGCACACGGTCGGCATTCACCGCATCCGCGTATTGCAGCGGGGATGGCTCTCCGATGCGGTCGCGGACAAGGACGACATCCAAAGCGCGACAAATCGCATCATCGACCCCGACACCTATCCGATCTCGCAGGTGGCGGATACCGTCACGCCGATCGCGATAGAGCTCGGCGGTCTCTCGGTTTCAAACGGTGAAGAAACCGTGCGTACCGATGCCGTACGCGCGGCGGAATATCTTCCCGTCACCCCCGGCACGACCGTGTATTTCACCAACAGCCTGACTTCCGCAGACTCCCTGCGCGTGATCTGCTACGATGCGGATAAAAACTATGTGCAGACGATCTACAAAGACATCCGAGCGGAGATCGACGTCCTTGACACGTGGGCGTATCTGCGCTTTTACCGAAGCGACACGGCGGATACAACGATGGAGGCGACCCTCGTTGTCAAGGGCGAAACCGAGGTCACCGAATTTCAAAAAATGTATTTCAAGGATTCGGGCTATACGCTTTCCGGCAGTCTGATCGGGCATGACGAAACGCTGCACAAAGTGCTCCTCAAATCCAACGGCAAAGATGACAATACCCATACCATTTTTGAGATCGCCGCGCCGAGCGACAATGCGCTGGAATCCACGCTCTGCCTGATGAATTACGACGGCGACCACTATCAGTTTGTGGACTTTTCCTCGATGGTGTACGGCGAGGAGTATACCGTGGAGATCGTATGCCAGACGCGCGAGGGCAAGCCGCTGCCCGAGTTCTCGGTGCGCTATAACGACGGCGAGGGCGCGGGGCGCGTCAAAAAGTTCGCGGTGCATCCCGACTGTATCCCGATGGAGCTGACCGCCGAGGGCATCAAGGTTCGCAGAAACAACGACTTCAACAACACGGGCACGGACGATGAATACGTCACCGTAGACCTTGCGGCGCTTATGGATCGCATCGCGACCTTGGAGAGCAAGATCGCCGAGCTGACATCGGCGGCGGAAGCATCCTTGTAACAGGCGGGTGAGAAAGACATGACATGGGAAATCGTAGTCGGTCTCATCGCGCTGGTTGGCTTCGGCATCAGCGTGACCACGCCGATCATTAAACTCAACACCAGCATTACAAAGCTGAATTGCTCGATCGACTCACTCAACCAGAATATGGCGCGCAGCGACAGACGGATCACGGAGCACGGCAGACAGATCGACGATCACGAACACCGTATTACGGTACTGGAAGGCTTCCACAAAAAGTATATCGGTGAGGAGGAATCGTAAGCATGGGACAATACGGACTTTCGCAGTCGCCTGTGTTCAAGGAAGCGGGAGACATGTACGAAACGTCGCCGTTCGGTATGCGCACACTGAACGGCAAGACCTACAAACACTGCGGCGTGGACGTGGTGCGGTACATCGGGTATAACGCGCTTGCGACCATCGTTGCGATCGCGGACGGCAAGGTCACGGCGGTGAAAAACACGGTCACGGGCGTTGACCACCGTCGTAATCTTGAAGGCAATTATGTGTGCATCGACCACGGCGGCGGGATGGTGTCAAAGTACTTCCATCTCAAGTACGGCAGCATCCCTGCATCCATTCGCGTCGGCGTGACGGTACATAAGGGCGATACCATCGGCTATATGGGCAACACGGGCGACAGCTACGGTGCGCATCTGCACTTTCAGCTGGAACAGAACGGACAAGCCATCGACGGCGCGCCCTACCTCAAGGGGCAGAAGACGATCGGCACGCTGGAAAGTGATCTTGCGGTGCTGCAAAAGAAAGGCGTGATCAATTCTCCCGCCTACTGGTTGCAGACCGCGCCGCGCGTGCAGTATCTGCCCGAGCTGATCCACAACATGGCGGAGGTGCTGCAGTGAGGATCATTTTGGAAAGGCAGACGAAAAAGCCGCAAAAGAAAAAGCGCTTTCGGGAGTTTTCCAAGAAAGCGCTTGCGGCAATGATCGTGCTGTGGTTCATCGGCGCGGCGGTGGTGATCGGTGTGGTGGTCACACAAGTCATGCGCGGCGATCTCACCGTGAATACCACCGATCTCACCACGTACATCTGCACGCCCATGACGGGCGGCGTGCTCGGCTATATGCTCAAAAGTGCCGTCGAAAACAAAGAAAAAATAAAGGGCAACGTGCCCGGAAAAGAGGACAATACATATGAACATGAAGGACCTTAAAACCAAACTCACCAGCCGCAAGTTTCTTGTAGCCGTCGCCGGCATCGCAAGCGGCATCGTGCTGATCGCAAACGGCAGCACGGCAGAGGGCGTCGCAACGGTCATCGCCTCGGTGATCGCCTACCTCGCCGCCGAGGGCTACATCGACGCCAAGGCGGTCAAAGCCACCACCGACAAGATCGAGGAAGCCGTGGACGAGGTGGAGGACACCGAAACGGTCGTGCAGGGATTCACCGATTGATCGGTACATAAAAGAAGCGCAGCGGGTAACTGTAACGGTTGCTCGCTGCGCTTTTTTGGTTTGTAAAATCCACAAAAATTCGTGGATTTTTCGTGGATTTGAAAGTAAAAAGCCTGTAAACACAAGGCTTACAGGCTTTTTGGTGGGAGCGGGTGGATTCGGACCACCGAAGTCAGTGACAACAGATTTACAGTCTGCCCCCTTTGGCCGCTCGGGAACGCTCCCATATTTAATTGTTCTCATGCGAGTGGAGCTGGTGGACGGATTCGAACCCCCGACC
>JAFTOT010000040.1 GCA_017463665.1 Clostridia bacterium
AACAGTGCTTGCTCACTGCCGCTGTGCAAAACATGAAGAAAATTGCAATGTGTTGTTGGAACAACATCACATTGTTCATGCTATTTTTTCAAAAATACAAAGCCTATCTCGATTTTGAGATAGGCTTTGTCAGTAGTCTGGAGTACGAACATTTTTGTTCGTACTCCTTTTTTACACCTTGTTATGCAAGGCGCCGGGCGGGAAATAGGTTTTACTTCAATTCTTCTAAAATCGCTTTGAATTCGGAAGTGTTTCTGATAGCATCAAACTCGTTTTCAGCCAACCAGGAATCACGAAGAATTTCGCGCAACGGACGAGAATCTGCGGTATTAAAATCCGTTCTTCTGCGAATTCGCTGCCCCAACAGCAGGGAGTTTGTTTTGATTTCATCGGGACGCGCATCGAAGCAAAAAGCAGATCGTACAGCAATATGCAAATGCTCCATAGCTTCTTCGATGCGGTTCAGTTTTACCAAATATTTCGCGAATCTGCAATGCATTTTGGCATCCGCCCAAGTGGCGGTATGGTTGTCGCTATCGGTTATCAGTGCATCAAGAGCGAAATATTTTTTCAAAACTTCGATGGCATCTGCATCCGGTACCAGACTCACCAAACGGAAGATTCCGTGCGATAAATGACCGTAAGCCTTGGAAATATATTTCCGTATATGCGGTAATTTTTCCTCGTCGGACAGCGCCCACCAGATTGCGAATTCCTGACAAAAATCCATAGAGGGGAGCGTTTCATATATGGAACGTCCTTGTTCTTTTCTACCCATTTCGCAATGCTGGAAAGCAAGGCGCTCGGTTGCTTCAAATCGGATTTGTGTATCGGGGCAATATTTCAGAATGCGCTCCCCAAGCGCTACGATCTCCGAATCGTATTTCTCCATGTTTTCTTTCCAATTCGGAATATCCGCGTCATCACTGCCTGCCAAAAAAAGAGCATACATCAATTTGTTTAAAAGAGCATAGTTGTTCGGGAACTCTGCCACTCCCTCCCGCGCGACACGGATGCACGCATCGATATCGCCGACGCTGACCGCCGATTGGAAAGCGTTCAGATATTGCGCAACGGCGGCTTTCTCCGCAACTTCGTCAATGCCCATCAGCTTATCCGTGGAAATGCCGAAGAAAGCGGCGATCGTCGGGATCAATTCGATATCGGGATAACACGAATCGTTCTCCCAACGCGAAACAGATTGACAGGACACGCCGAGCACCTCTGCAAATTCTTCTTGCGTGATCTCTCTTTCTTTTCGTAATCTTTTGATATTTTCACCTATATTCAGTCTCATAATGCATACCTCTGATCTTTGAATGGAAAGCAGCGCTTCTTTCTGTCTATATTGTATCACGGTGTTGCGTAACAGTCCAGATCACGCTTAGGGAGTTTTTTTCACCACTATAGTGAAAAACGTACCTGCTTTACCGCAGGTACGTCCAAGTGAGCACTTTTCATTTTTCCAGATCGTCCAGTGCCATACGCACGGCGGCGATCACAAAGGCAGAGAAGGTACATTCCTTGCCCTGTATCGCGTTTTCCACTTTCTCGATGATATCGTTGGGAAAACGGATCGTCTTGTTCGTTGTCGGCGGAATCGACGGAATTTTAAATTTACCCATAGTGGCACCTCGCTGTATATAGCTATATGATCATTATATCAGCTATGCGTTGCAAATGCAATGCATAGCTGAAAACAGGCATATATTTTTCAACTTTTTTCAAAAAAGTGTTGACAAGATGGCATAGATGTGTTATACTAATTTTCGCTGGTGCCAAAAGGCACTGCATGTGGCGGAATAGCTCAGCTGGCTAGAGCAATCGGTTCATACCCGATAGGTCGTGGGTTCAAGTCCAACTTCCGCTACCATTTGGCCCGTTGGTCAAGCGGCTAAGACACCGCCCTTTCACGGCGGTAACGGGAGTTCGATTCTCCCACGGGTCACCAGAAAAAAGCCTAACGCAGAGCGTTAGGCTTTTTTCAACTAAATAAATCCACTGCGCGGATTTGTGAAATACGCTTCGCGTGTGAAATATCCCTTCGGGATGTGAAATACGCCTCGACGGCGTATGAGTGGATTTATTTAATTTCACATTTTGCCGTAGGCAAAATATTTCACAATGTGCGGTAGCACATTATTTCACATCTCGCGTAAGCGAGATATTTCACTTCCAAAGGAGGTCGCCATGCATATTCCACAGCCGATTGCATACATTTTGCAAAAGCTTGCTGCGGCAGGGTACGAGGGATACCTTGTCGGCGGGTGTGTGCGCGATTTTTTGCTCGGCAAGGAGCCGAGCGATTTTGATATTACGACGAGCGCGCTGCCCGAGGAGACGATGGCGGTGTTTGCCGCCGATCGCGTGATCCCGACGGGGCTGCAGCACGGCACGGTGACGGTACTGCACGGCGGTATGTCTGCGGAGATCACCACCTATCGCACCGAGACGACCTATGCCGACGGGCGTCATCCTGACAGCGTTGCTTTTTCGCGAAACCTTTCGGATGACCTTTGCCGCAGGGATTTTACTGTCAATGCCATGGCGATGGATGCAGCGGGCGATATCGTGGATCTGTACGGCGGCAGGGCGGATCTCGATGCAAAGATCATCCGTGCGGTCGGCGATCCGACCCTGCGCTTTACCGAGGACGCACTGCGGATCCTTCGCGCCTTTCGTTTTGCGGCAAAACTCGGCTTTGCAATTGAAAAAAATACGCAGCAAGCTGCGATCGCGCTTGCGCCGAGGTTGTCGCTTGTCTCACGGGAACGCATTTTCGCGGAACTCGAAAAGTTGCTGTGCGGCATTTCGGCGGGGGAGATCCTTTCCGTTATGGCAGACGGCGGCGTGTTCGACTGCATCTTTGAAAAACCGCAGATCCACATGGACGCGCTGCGTTATATGAACACTTTGCCGCCGCGCGCGGACATCCGCCTTGCGGCATTGCTCGATGGCGACAGCCGTGCCGATGCGCATATCGCATCGCTGAAAACCTCTGCGCACTTTGCCGACAGTGTCAACGCGATCCTTGCCTGCGAGCTGCCCGAAACTTCTGCGTTGCCCGCACTTCGCCGCTGGATCTTCGCAAACGGCAAGCAAGCTGCATCGGATCGTGCTTTGATCGAACAAAACAGCGGACTTTATGCAAAACTCGTTGCTTTGGTCAAAAATGAGAACTGCTTTTCCGTTGCTGACCTCGCTATCAGCGGCGCGGATGTCATCGCGGCGACCGACCTGCGCGGCAAAGCCGTCGGTGCGGCGCTGCAAAGACTGCTTTTTGCGGTCTTTGATGAAAAAATCACCAATGTACGTGAAGATTTGATGGATTATTTATTAAAAAGTTGACAACTTGGCAAAAGTATAGTAAAATATATACTGTATAAGTATGGAGGTGCGTAGCATGGCAAACGAAGTTAGTTACATTGAGTACAAGGGCAGAGCGTTCGTCCGCGAGCATGACACGATCTGCTATGGCAATATGACCGATCCCTATATTCTCTATATGATGATCATGAGCTACAAAAAGTTCGGCAACACGGAGATCCCCGACAAGATCCTCATTCAGGTGCTTTCGACCGATAAGTCCAAGCCCTTTGCGGACAGGATCGTCAAGCAGGGCGAAAAGAGCGGTCTGTATGACGCACTCGACCTCGGCGTAATCTGGCTCGAAAGAGCACTCGCGTAAATTTTACTACACAGCAACAGCGGCAGGAAAAACCTTGCCGCTGTTTTTCTATAAAAATTTTCGCAGACCGCCTAACAAAACGAGGCGCACACAGACTACATAGGTGAAAGCATTGATCAATCGCTTTGGAGAAGACCATGAAAAAACAAGAATTGTTGAAAATAATCGACGATGAACTGCTGGAAAAGCTGTTTGCGTTTTGCTATGCGCGAACCAGTGACAGCTACGAGGCGCAGGATCTGTGCTCGGACATCCTTTTTGCCCTGCTCAAGGCGGCGAATACCGACGGTGACATTGAAAATCCATATTCGTTTCTATGGCGCGTGGCGCGGAATGTGTATGCCGACTTTTCCGTCAACCGAAAAAGACATGCAGCCCTGTTCTACGAAGGGGACGCAGACGAGATCTTACCGTTTCTTGCAGATGCGGAAAGTGATGCGGGTGACGAGGCACAGCTCCTGGCGATCTACCGCCGCATTGCCTTTTTGACCAAGGCATACCGCGAGGTGATGATCTCGTTTTACATAGACGGGCTATCCACGGCAGAGATCGCGAAACGGCAGAACACGAGCGAAGGCGCGATTCGGCAGAGATTGTTTTCGGCAAGGCAGAAAGTGAAAAGCGAGGTAGAAGAAATGGCAGAAACCTATACGAGACCTGTGGCGCTGGATAAGATCGACTATGTGATCTGGGGCACGGGCAGTCCCGCGTGGGGTGATCCGCGCAATGTGTGCACAAGGCAGTTCTCAAAACACATCATTTGGCTGTGCCGCAAAAAGCCGAGAAGCGCGGCGGAGATTGCCGAGGAGCTGAATGTTCCGACCGTATATGTGGAAGAAGAACTTGAGATCCTCACAAAAGGCGCAAACGGAAAATACGGATTCTTGCGCAAGCTGGAAAACGGCAAATATGCGATCAATATTATCCTGCTCGACAAGGACATCATGGAGCAAGTAAATGCGATCTACACCGAGCAGTTGCCGACGATCTGCGGTACGATCGCGGATTTTATCGAGGAGCACAAGGCGGAGTATCTTGCGTTCCCGTATCTGAACAAAACAGTGGATTTGAATCTTATTCTGTGGCAGCAGGTGTCGATCATGGCAAGCGCTTTGTCAGAGAATGTAGAAAAGATCCTGTCGGAAAAATATTTTGCGCAGTTCGACAGATACATCAAGCGTCCGTTCAGTGTGTTCGGCTATGTGGATAACGGAAAGTACTACGGCGGCGGTTGGGACGGCGTAGATGCTGAAAATGTATGCGGCTATTCCAAGATCCGTCTTGACAATATCTACATAACGCGCATTAAAAAGCACTTTTCTTGCGGACTGAACGTATCGCGCGATGCGCAGATCCAGCTTGCGATCCGTGCAATTGACGGTTTGGACGCAAGCACACTTTCCGAAGCCGAAAAAGAACACGCGGCAAAGGCGATCGAATGCGGATACCTGTACCGTGAGGGTGAAATGCTGTACACAAAGATCCTCGTGTGTGACGGCAAGGATGCGGACAGGCTGTATGACATCAGCAAGAAATTGCGCGAGAATTTCGTGGCAGATGCTGAGGGCGTAGCGGCGAAGATCGCGGCGCTGATCCGCAAGGCTGTACCGGAGCATCTGCATAATGAATGGAGATTGGCGAATACCCTCGCGGGCCTGCCTGTGATCGATGCGCTGGTGGAGGCTTTGATCGAAAAAGGTATCCTCATCCCGCCCGCCGACGGCATCGGCGCCGAAGGCTGCTGGATGAGCGTGGAGAGGTAGAAGCGGGTAGAAAGAAAAATGATTGGTTAGGGAAGTAACGCCACCTGCGGCGGCGGTCCCCGAAGCGAGCTTGTCGAGCTTTGGGGGGCGAGCGTCGCGGGTGATGCGGGATTTACAGGGATAAACTAACCGAGAACTGAAAAATTATCTGTTGCTTTTGGATGCGATCTGTGCTATACTATGTATATAGCTTTGACGAGAAAGAGTAAGCAACGGAAGCTTTGCAGAGAATCCCATCATCGTTTCGATGTGCTGTGAATGGGTAAAGCGGATCTTGCCGAACATGGTCTCTGAGCTGCATACCGAGCCCTCGGGTTAGGCTATGCCGGGATCGCCCGTAACAGCGATAGAGTTTCGATAGATCATTTCCTATCCGAACTTGATAAGGCTTGTTATCGTGAGAAACAAGCGAATTAGGGTGGTAACACGTGAGCATTTCGCTCTCGTCCCTTGTACTGTGTATGGGGGTGAGAGCGTTTTTTTATTTTGCAAACTTGGTTTGCGTATCCGATTCCGTGTTATCAACGAAAGAAATGAGGTAATTTTATGAATAATATTCTTATAGGCGGCGCGTGGCCGTATGCAAACGGCTCACTCCATATAGGGCATATCGCAGCGCTTCTCCCGGGAGATATTTTGGCTCGGTATTATCGGGCGAAAGGGGCGCGCGTGTTTTATGTATCGGGCAGTGATTGCCACGGTACACCCATCACCATTCGGGCGAGGCAGGAAAATGTAACACCCGAGGCAATCAGCGAGCGGTATCATCGCGAATTTTGCGAGGTGTTTGAGAAACTTGGATTTTCGTATGATCTGTATACCAAAACATCCGACCCAAGGCACAAAGTGTTTGTTACGGAATTTCATAAACAACTGTACCAAAGTGCGTATATTGCAGAAAGAACCGTGCAGCAGGCATATTGTCCTTCGTGCAGAAAAGTGTTGACGGACAGGTTGGTTGTCGGGACTTGTCCGGTCTGTGGTGCGGCGACGCGCGGGGATCAATGTGATGCGTGCGGCGAGGTTTTGGATGCTGACACCGTGGTGAATGCAAAATGTGCAGAATGCGGAACAGGATTGACCTTTGGAGAAACAACGCAGCTGTTTCTCCAAATCTCCAAGCTCAAAAAAAAATTGGAAGATTTTTTGCATGTGCATCCGTACTGGCGGAAAAATGCTATTGCTTTTACCAAACGCTATATAGACGAGGGACTTCGCGACCGAGCGATCACGCGCGATCTGGATTGGGGCATTGAGGTTCCGAAAAAAGGATATGAAGACAAAAGGATCTATATATGGGCAGAAAATGTCCTTGGATATTTGTCCGCAACAGCGACACTTTGCGAGGAAAAAGGAATCGCGTTTGCAGAAGTTTTCGGGAGTGATGCACGGCATTATTATGTGCACGGCAAAGACAATATACCGTTCCACACGATCATTCTCCCTGCGCTGCTTTTGGCGCATAGTAAGGGGCTGCGTCTACCCGATGATATTATTTCCAGTGAGCATGTAACGCTGGATGGGCGCAAGATCTCTACCAGTCAGAACTGGGCTGTATGGGCGAAAGATCTAACAGAAAACTATCACCCCGACGCGATACGCTATTTCTTTGTAGCGAACGGACCGGAGAAACGAGATACCGATTTTTCATGGCGAGAATTCAAAGAGCGGAATAATAGCGAGCTTGTTGGGGCGTGGGGCAATTTTGTCAATCGGACGCTTGCCTTTGTTGTGAAATATTTAGATAATGCAATACCGATCGGCGCTGTTGATGACGCAATTGCGGAAAAGGTCAAGGCTGCTTATATTTCGGTTGGAGGAAAAATCGAAAAAGGCTGTTTTAAAGATGCTTTGGAAGAGATCTTTGAACTTGTACGATTCGGCAACAAATACTACGATTTCAATCAGCCGTGGAAAACAAGAACCGAAGATCCGCCCAAGTGTAGGGAAACTTTGTTTAACTGCACATATCTGATCGCCAATCTTGCCGTTCTGCTGCATCCGTTTCTGCCGTTCTCGTCGAAAAAAATTATCTGCTGGCTGGGACTGACAACAGAGTGGACGGTACAAGATATTGTATGCCGAAATATTCCGATGGATTATTCGGTTTTGTTCTCGCGGATAGAGTGAAAATATGGTGCCATTGAAAGGCAAATCAAAAAGGAACCGAGCTTACACTTGGTTCCTTTTGCTATATTTACGCTTTTTCGATCAAGGCTTGGAGCTCGGCGAAGGTTTCGACGGTGTCAAACGGAACATCGGGGAGAGCGCCGTTCCCTTTGCGCATGTGTGCGCCGGTGTAGAGGATGGGGCGCATGCCCGCATTGTAGGCGCCGAGGATGTCTGCCTCGGGGTTGTCGCCGACAAACCAGATGTCTGCAGGGGTCAGCCCCGCGCGCTTGCATGCCACGGCAAAGAGCAGCGACTCGGGCTTGCGGAGGATGTAATCCGAACTGGTCATGACAAAGTCAAAGCGGTTGTTCGGCAGATAGCGGTCAAGGCGCGCGCAAAGTGCAGCGTTGGAGTAGCACATGTTGCTGATGATGCCGCTGCGGATGCCGTTTGCTGCCAGATAATCGAGCAGTTCGGGAGCGCCGGGCGAGGCGAAAGAGCCGTGCGTGGCGCTGTCCCAGTAGAGCAGATCGGCTTCTTCGAGGGGGATGTCGAGCGTAATGTCGTAGGCATCGCAGAGCAGGCGCAGAAACTTCACATGCTCCATTTCGCGATAGTTTTCGTGCTGCTGTCCGAGCACATGAAAGAACAGCTCGTCCGAACGGCGGCAAAGCTCCTCTCTGGTCATGTTTTCGGGGAGCTTTTGGGCGTGCGCGAGAATGGCGAGGTTTGCCGCCATCCAGTCAAATTGCGGTTCTACGATCAGCGTTTGACCGTAGTCGAAAAGAATCATTTTTGGCTTCATAGTTTTTGAGGTATTAGGTCAGTGCGCACAGCGCTGCGCCGATAACGGTGGAATACTGTGCGCGGTCGGGAATGATAAAGTTTACGTTGAACATGTCGGAGAGGGTTTTGAAAACGGCGGGCGCCTGCGAGAGCTGCGTGAGGTTGCCCGTCAGAACGATGTCCTTGGTGCCGTGCATGCGGGAGTTGAACACCGCCATCATGCCGACGGTCTCGTAGATCATGTTGACGAGTCCCAGCGCAAGATCTTCTTTAGTGGCAAGTTCACTGACCTTGCCGAAGTTTGCGGCGGTCATGTTGGAGGGCAGGTCGTAGCTGCCGGGGGTGATATCCTTGATGCGCAGGTCGATGCTGTCGAGATTGCCTTTTTCGGCGAGGGCGGAGATGTGCTCCACGTTGCCTACGCCGATCAAACGCTCGGACAGACCCACCAGTGTACCGCCGCCGACGCCTGTACCGCCGAGGTATTCGTTTTTGCCGTTGCGGTTCGCATGGACGAGCGCGGTACCTGTGCCCATGCTGACGACGATCGCTTCTTCGAGTCCCGACAAGTACAGCCCGCCGAGTCCGATGCAGCGGAACTCGGGAACGTTTTCGCAGGGGAGCGAATAGAGCGGTTTGGTGATATATTTGGAGCCGACACCCGTGGTCGAAACCTTTTCGATGTCGTCAAGCTCTAAGTTGTTCTGGGTAATGAATTTGCCGAACGCGCCGTACACACTGGTGACGGGATCGGTAGCCCGCACCGAGAGAGGCTCGATCAGCGTGTGACTCTTGTCGGAGGAAAAGCCAACGATCTTCGTAGTGCTTCCGCCGATGTCAATGCCGATGGTGACCAAGAAAAAGTCCCCTTTCTTCAAAGGTAATTATATTTACTATACCATATATGGCAGAGAAATGCAAGCAGTGCATTGTAAAAACAAAAAGCAGAAAAGTGCAAACTTTTTCTGCTTTTTTGCATTTCTGTCCGTTTTATTGGACAGACAGTTTGGTATACTAAAGGCGTCAAAGGGAAGTTACCCACGTGAGCGCAGGGTGCCGATCACGGTGCCGCGGCAGGAGAAGCTGCCGAAGGAGGTAAGCGGGATGGGCGCATAGTCTTCGTTTAAGGAGATCAAGGAGTCGCCGCCGAACTTCTTGAAGTATCCTTCGCCGTCGCAGATGAAGATGCCGAGCTCGCCCACGGCGATCTCGGGTCTGTTCTCCACGAGCAGAATGTCGCCGTCGTGGAAGCGGGGCTCCATCGAGTTACCCGAAACGCGCAGGGCAAAATCGGCGCGCTTGGTCTTCTCGTTTTCCACCACGCTGATCTCGGTCGCCTCGTTCGACTCGAGGTGGATACCGATGCCCGCGGAAACGCGGTCGGCAAAGAAGGGAATCTTCAGCATGCGCGCCTTGGCAGAAGCGGTTGCTTTCGCACGGAAAATGGGTTCGGGCGTTTCCACGCGAACATTTCTCGACACCGTGGCGCAGCGCAGGTATTCTTCTTCTAAAATAAAATCGCACACGCGCGCACCGTGCGCGTCGAGTGCACGATATTTTTCGAGCCGTGCGGTCTCGGTCTCGGTCAGGTGTATCGGCTCTTCCTTGCCCGTGGCGAGGTACTCGAGCGGGCAGCCGAGCGCATTCGCAATGGCAATGGCGGTGGAGAGCTTGACGCCCTCGGTGCTGCCCGAAAGCAGCTTGCCGAGCGTGCCGAGCGGGATGCCGCTCGCCGCGGAAAGCGCGTCGTTGGTGATTCCTTTTTCCTTTTTAATGCATTTTACCCGTTCGGAAAAACTCATGGCAAACTCCTTTATATGACAGTATGTGAGGAAAATAATGAAAAAAACAGAACAGATTTATCTTTATTTCGATTATATCATTGGTTTTCCAAAAAGTAAAGACTTTTTTCGATATTTTTCCAAAACAGATAAAAAATATTTTCACTTTCGGAAATTTTTTCAAAAAAATGTATTGACATTTTCCAAAAGTGGTGCTATGATAGAGACACAAAGAAACAAGACAAGCAGGGAGGCAGTACACATGAACGCATACAACACTTACGGATACAGAGAACATGTCGGCGCGAGAAGAAACCGTTCGGCGCTTGGCACCATGCGTCGTTTGATGCGTGCAGTGTTTGCTGTTCTCGGCGAGCGGCTGGGCTCTCCCGAGGTTCGCGCGGCAGCGGTCATCGGCGGTTTCGTCGTTGCACTCGGGCTTGTCGGCGGCATGGAGTCGGGCGCGGTTCCGATCTATGTTGGTCTACCCGTTTGTCTCGTGCTCGCAGCCGCAGGTCTGCTCACGCACTTTGAAGATTAACTTCGTTCTCATTTTTTATTCCTTCTTACCATATGGAAAACACCGTGCGGTCGTGTGACCGCACGGTGTTTTTCATATTATTTTGCTTTCAGCACCTTCTCAAACGCATCGGCGAAGGCGAGGGCGGCTTGTTTGGCTTCGGACAGGCTGTTGCCGCAGCTGCCGATCTCGAGGAGCAGACCGTATTTTGCATACTGCTGATTGTAGGACGCGCCGCGCAGGTAGAGCTGGCGCGCCGCGCCGAGGGTATCGTCGCAGAGGTGCTGCTGGATGGCTTCGGCGAGCACGAGATTGCTCTCCCAATCGTATTCGCCCGCACCCTTTTCATCCGATCCGATGATCATCATGAGCTGTGCGCAGGGCTTGCCGCCGCGCAGGGTGACGGGGCGGAGCTTGGTCAGATCCGAGCGGATGAGCGAGTCGCGGTGCACGTCGAATACATATCGGATCGACGGGTATTTTTCGAGATAATATCGGATGCTTTCCGCCGAGCGCTCATAGGCGGAGATGTAGGATTCCTTGTCGTGCATGGTCTCGCAGTGGATGGTTGGGATGCCCTTTTTGTTCAGTGCTTCGCAGAGTGTTTCGCCGACGGCGACGATGTTCCCCGATACATCCTCGCTGCGCGGATTGTTGAAATTGTCTCCGTAGCAGATCGAGTCCTCGGCGGAGAAGCTTTCGGTGCCGTGCGTGTGCACGATCAGCACCAGCGGTTCGTCGGGGATGACCTCCGCCGCCCGCAGTTTTGCCGCTTTGGAGATCTCCTGCATATCGACCGCGTAGGTCGTATCGTTTTTGAGATTGGTCGCGCTGTCGGTGCTAAGGTCGGTGGGGATGATCGGATAGGCACCCGAGGGCACTTTGGAGTAGTCGAAGGCGTAGAGAGCAAGCATCTTTTTCTCCAGTTCTTCCTGCTCGTAGTAGATCTCATCCGCAATTTGCTCTTTGGGTATGTAGTAGATCCGCGGCAGCGCGATCGACGCTTGCAGTGACGCGTTGATCTCTTCTTTCTCCTCGGCATCGAGCACAAGATCGCCGAAAGCGACCTCGCTCATGCGGTCACCGAGCGTTTTTGGCTCGCCGTCCACACAGAGGAGCTCCTCACTGAGGTATTCCCAAAAGCCGCGGGAAAAGATCTCATCCAGCTTTTGCAGGGCGCAGAGAAGCAGGGCAAAGATGGCAGTCGTTGCGCAGAAAATGCAGACAAAGCGCTGCAGCGCATACCCGCGCGGGATTCTTTCGGGTGCAGGCGCGTCCATCGGCGGCGGAAGCGCGTACAGCGTGGACGCAGGTTCGGCGGCGGGGGCGGTCGGGGGTGTTTCTTTCGGTTCGGTATCCTCTTTTTCTGTGAAAAGCTGCTCGGGCAAGGGGATCCCTCCTTTCTGTTTCAATTGTACTATTATACATATTAATATAAGAATAAACTGTCGATCGCGGCAGAAAGCAGAGCACTGACGCGGTCGCTGATGCGGTCGCTTTGCCGTGGCGAGACGAAAAAGCTTTCGCCTTCGTGCAGCACGCGCTCGATCTTCTCGTCGATCTCGGTGTATCCCGCGTTTTGCAGCGCGTCATAGACCAGCGTTGCCGAGTTGACTACCGTGGGTACGCCTACGGCGATCACGGGGATGCCGAGGGTATCGCGGCTGATCTCGCTGCGGCGGTTGCCGATGCCGCTGCCGGGAAAGATGCCGCTGTCCGAGATCTGCACGGTTGCGCCCAGCCGCGCCGTGGAGCGTGCCGCCAGCGCGTCGATGGCGATGACAAGGTCGGGGGAGGCGTGATCGCACACGCCGCGGATCATTTCGGCGGTTTCGATGCCCGTCTGCCCCAGCACACCGGGTGCGACGGCGCAGAGCGGCACTTTGCAGAAACGGTCAAACAGCGCTTTGTCGTGCTGTTCGATGTGGCGCGTCACGGTCAGACGATCCACGGTGCGCGGACCGATGCTGTCGGCGGTGATCTCGCGGTTGCCGAGTCCTGCCACCAGAACGCAGCTCGGCTTTTTGCCGAGTGCGGTTTTTGCCAGCGCGTCGATCTCATCGGCGACAAGTGCACTCAGCTCGTCAAACCGATCCTCGCCGATGTCGCAGATCAGATCGGTAAAGACCGTGATGTATCTGCCGCGCCGTTTGCCCGTTGTGTGTTCGCCTGTCTCGTTTTGCACGGCGAGGCGTGCCACGCGAAAGCCGCGGATGTTCTCTTCCGTATAGTCGGTGCCGCTCTTGCCGCCGTCATGCGTGGCTTCTGCTTCGCAGGCAAGGTCGGTGTGGATGGTGTAGCCCTTCATATGTCCTCCTTCGCGGCGGAAACATTGCCGCCGTAAAGAAATTGTTGCCGCTTGCCGCTTTTCTATGCATCAGTATAGCAGAAAAGACCGGTAGGAATTTGGGAAAGCTGTCGAGAGTCGCAAAGTTGTTTTGTGATTTGATACAAAAAAAGCACCTTTAGATTGTGCAAATCTCCTAATGTTAAAAATTCACGAAAATTCCATTGATAAAAACTTGTTTTAATGATATAATAATACAAGCAGATTTATGCGTGAAAACGCATTTTGCATTCTGAATTCGGAGGACTCGTATAAGATGAAAAGAGTGATTGCTCTTATTGTATGCTTGCTGACAGTCGCATTGCCCCTGGTTTCGTGTAACGGTTCGATCGAGATCAACGCTGATAACAAAGGCGACATCTTCTATGCGTACATAACCGGCGATATTTACGCCTTTGACCCCGGTAAGGACCAGACCGATGAATCGGCTACCAAGATCCTTGGCATGATCTATGAGGGCTTGTTCCGTCTGGATGAGAACGGCAAGGCTGTTAAGGCACTTGCAAATGAGGTGACCGTCCTCGAAAATGAGGCGAAGGGCGAGTACAAGATGCAGATCTCCATTAAGGAGACCAAGTGGTCGGACGGACGTGCGCTTACGGCGGACGATTTTGTCTATGCTTGGAAGCGTCTGATGGAGTGCACGTATCAGAGCACCAGTGCTGCACTTCTGTATGATGTTAAGAACGCGCGTGCCGTGAAGGCAGGCGATGCTTCGATCGACGACCTCGGCGTGGTTGCGCTCGATACCTATCTGATCGAGATCACCTTCGAGGGCAAGATTGATTACGAAAACTTCAAGAAGAATCTTGCAAGTATTGCGCTGGTACCGCTGCGCGAGGACTCGGTTGCGACCAACTCGAGATACTGGTCCCGCAGACACGCAACGCTGGTTTCCAACGGTCCGTTCGTTATCAAGTCGATCGACCGCGACGAGAACACTATGCGTATCGACCGCAACAGCTATTACTATCGCGATACCGAAGAGGATAAGCTGGATCGCTATGTCAAGCCGTACAAGATCTTTGTCACCTTCTTAAAGGAAGATGAGAAGCCGAACGGTCAGAAGGCTTATGCGGACGATCTGGATGCGATCTACGCGGAGTATACCGCAGGCAACATCCTGTACATGGGCGATGTACCGCTGGCGAACCGTGCAGAGGTGCAGAAGAATGCGCATGTTACCGATGCAAACTCTACCTATTCCTATCTGTTCAATACCGAAAATGAGCTCTTCAGCGACGCACGCGTCCGCAAGGCTCTTTCCATGGCGATCGACCGCCAGGCGATCGCGAATATCCTTGTTTATGCCGAGCCCGCTACCGGTTTGATCGCTAACACCGTTTACAATGCGACCAGCGGCAAGACCTTCCGCCAGGTACAGGGCGGCGTGCTCTCCACGTCGGCTGACCTCGACGGCGCAAAGGCACTGCTGACCGAGGCAGGTGTCAAGAGCGGCAGCTTTACGCTGAGCTACAGACAGAGCGAGGCAGAGCAGGCGGTTGCAGAGTATGTTGCAGGCGTTTGGGAACAGCTTGGCTTTAAAGTAACGCTTTCTCCTTTGACTGCGGTACGTGAGACCGTGAAGGAGAACGATGAAGAGATCCATTACTATATCGACTCGGTACAGGAAGCCTATGAGCTTGGCGAGTTTGATGTGCTCGGCATCGATGTTTCGATGCTTTCGACCGATGCGTTTGCCGCACTTTCGGTTTATGCGACCGAGTTCTCCGGCAACGGCATTGATATGAGCAGCGAAAACTATGACTTCATCCCCCATGTGACCGGCTTCAGCGATGCAGGCTACGATGAGATCATCGAGCGCGCATATGCGGAGAAGAATGTTACCGCACGTTCGACCATCCTCGCAGAGGCAGAGCGCTACCTGATGGAGCAGATGCCTGTTATGCCGATCGTGTTCAACAAGGACTATTATCTGGTCAGCAGCGAGCTGAAGGGACTGGAAACGAGCTATCTCGGTTATCGCATTTTCAACAATGTAAGCTATCCGAACTACGTTTACGTACCCGAGGAAAAGTAAGGTAAATAGCAATTGATACTAAGCGCACGCGGGTACCACCCGAAAAAGTTGTCCCGTGTGCGCTTTTTCTCTTGACTTGTACTGTCGAAAATGATAGAATAAGAAACGCCAACGGAGAAAGGAGGGGAAGTATGGCTAGGCTTGGAAAAAAATTGACCAACAAGAACGACATCAAGATATTCATACTTTATCTTCTCCAGAATATTCAGTATCCGTTGGATTTCCCGACGATCAACGACATCGTCGTGCAGAATGAATATGTCAATTATTTTGACTTTGCGGAGTGTTTTGCCGAGATCCTGGATATGGGACACATCATCGAGGAGTACGAGGAAGATCCGCAGACAGGCGAGAAAAAGACGGTGTACCGCATCTCTCCGCTGGGTACCGCGGTGGTCAGCCAGCTGCAGAGCGGTTTGCTGCGCTCCATTCGCGAGAGCAGTTTGAAGAGCGCGATGCGCCTGCTTTCCTTCAAAAAGCGAGGCGCACAGGTGCACTGCACGACCTCGGAGCAGGAAGATGGCAAATTCGCCATCGAGTGTGTGATCACCGAGATGGACAAGGAGATCCTGCATATTTCGCTGGTGGATGATTCGGCAGCGCGAATCGAACGCATGAAGGCAAATTTCGAGGAGCGCCCGGATGGAATTTACAAGGGAATTATGGCGCTGCTTGCCGGCGAAGTGGACTATCTTTTAAATTGAAAAAAGTATCGGGGCATAAAACGGCTGAATTCGTTCTATGCTCTCTTTTTTTGCCGTTTTCCAACATGTATCGTGAATCTTTGTACAAAATTTACAAAATAAATTTTACATTTTCCTATTGACATTGTGTAAAATAATGGTATAATACTGATGTAAGCGCAAAACACTGGAGAGGTAACACTGTGGAAAAGGGCGAAAAAAGACAGCCGCAGGATATAGCGGAGCTGCTTGCACATATTCAGAGCGGCAGCAGCGGCGCGTTTGTCAAGCTGTCTGAGCAGTACGCCCCGCTCCTCGAGAGTGAGGTTGCGCGGTATGCCGGGATTCTTGGCAGCGCGGATCTGGAAGATCTGCGGCAGGGTGCGCTCGTGTCCTTATACCGAGCGGCGCTTGCGTATCAGCCCGATCGCGGTGTGACTTTCGGCTTGTTTGCAAAGATCTGTATCGTCAACGGCATCGCCGATACGCTTCGGTATATCGGAAAGAAATCGGTTGACGTGAGCATGGAATTGCTCGGTGAGGATGAGCAGCCCGAAGGCGGGGAAAATCCGCAGAGCTTGATGCTCGATAAAGAGCAGGCGCAGGATTTACGTCGTCGGATTCGTTTCGCTCTCTCGGAGATGGAGTATCGCATTTTTGATCTGTATCTCTCGGGGTATTCCTATGCGGAGATCGCCGATATTATCGGCAAAACGACAAAATCGGTCGATAACGCGCTGCATCGCGTGAAAGACAAGCTGAAAAAAATACTTTAGTATATCGGCGGGGAACCGCTGCTATATATGCCCGAATAGCTTAAAGCAAAGAGCGTTGGAATTACAAAGGTGTCGGTTTGAATCCGTCTTGGGGCAAAAATCATCAACCTATTTTTAAAGCGAGGTAAAAACAAATGTATCAGGACAAGACTTTGAAGTGCAAGGACTGCGGCACGGAATTCGTGTTCACCGCAAGTGAGCAGGAGTTCTACGCAGAGAAGGGTTTCCAGAATGAGCCCCAGAGATGCAAGCCCTGCAGAGACGCAAGAAAGAATCAGGCTCGCGCTCAGAAGGAATACTTCACTACCGTTTGCGCTAACTGCGGTAAGGAAGCTAAGGTTCCTTTCCAGCCTTCAAATGACAGACCGGTATATTGCAGCGAGTGCTTTGCTGCAATGAGAGAGGGCAAGTAATTCCAACTTACTACTCCTAAGGGAAAATCATCCCGCTTGCGAAAGCAAGCGGGGTATTTTTTTGCGGTTTTTGAAAAAATATTTCTATTATTATATACAAACCCCTCGATTTGTGGTATACTTTATCTATATAAGAATGGGCTTGTATGCCTTTATGGAGAAAAGATGCAGGATAGAGAGAATTTTAAGAGAAAACCGCTTCCGAAGAAGACGGAGGCTGCCGAGGGGGCAGTTGTCGGCAGAAACGCTCTGCGCGAATTGCTGGCGAGCGGAAGAGATATTGATAAGATCTTTGTACAGCGCGGTGAGCGTGAGGGATCGATCACGGTGCTGATCGCCCAGGCGCTCGAACGCAAGATCCCCGTCGTCGAGGTCGAGCGGCAGAAGCTGGACGCGCTTTCGGGCGGCGGAAATCATCAGGGCGTTGTCGCCATGGCTGCACAGAAGGAGTATTCCACGATCGACGACATCCTCGCGGTTGCCGAGTCGCGCGGTGAAAAGCCGTTTGTCGTTATTTTGGACGGTGTCGAGGATCCGCACAATCTCGGGGCGATCATCCGCAGTGCCGATGTGTTCGGTGCGCACGGTATCATCATCCCCAAGCGGCGCGCCAGCGGCGTGACTGCCACGGTGGAAAAGGCATCGGCGGGTGCGCTCGAGCATATGGCGGTCGCCAAGGTGACCAACATCAGCGACGCGATCAAAACGCTGAAGGATAAGGGACTTTGGATCTATGCCGCCGAGGTCGGCGGCGAGGACTACGGTACGGTCGATTACGGCAGCGGTGCTGTAGGCATTGTACTTGGCAGCGAGGGCTACGGCATTTCGAGACTCGTGCTGGAAAACTGCGATTTCAAGATCAGCATTCCCAATTACGGCCATGTCAATTCGCTCAACGTGTCCTGCGCGGCGGCTGTCGTGCTGGCTGAGGTGGCAAGGAATAGACATAAATAAAGACTGCGAAGAAGGAGTTTTGGTTTATGGATGAGAATAAGAATACCGAAATGTCTGTGGACGAGCTGCTGAAAAAGCTGCAGGAAAGTTTGCAGACAGATGTACAAGAAGAGGAAAAGCCGACCGATGCGGCGGCTGACAATACAGACAAGACCGATGCGGACGAGCTTGCTGCGCTTGCGGACCTGCTGAAGTCCGAAACGTCGGACGAGTCTGCGGAGGCGGAGCAATCGGAAGGATTGGAAGCATCCGAAGCGTCCGAGAAGACGGAAGTATCCGAAGAGCCCGATGCGCTCGAAGTATCCATGCCTTCCTCGGAACCCGATGCGGTGCCGACGATGGGCGAGATCAACGAGGATGACATCTTTGCCGCTTGGGGCATTGACCGCGCCGAGATGGAACAACGGAAGGCGGAGACGATCGAGGTCTCGATGCCGCGCCAACAGAGTGCCGACGATGCGGCTGCCGCACCGGTCGTTACTGCGAATACGAAGATCTACTATATCACCCGCGTGGAGAAGAAGGAAGAGTTCGCGCTGCGCAAGCAGACCGAGGCGCAGAAGGACTCGACCGACTATGACCGCACCGACTATTCGCTGATCAAGCAGGCGCTTGGAATGGAGCAGCCGGATGCGGAAGATATGAACATGGAGTATCCGATCTTTGAGGAGATTCCGAGTAAGGACGATGCGCCGAAAACCATTGATGAGCCGCACTCTGAGTTTACATATCAGAGGCAAAAAGAGGACATCACGACGGATTACAAGCGTTTCCGCCGCAATTCGGGCGTCAAGCTGCTCTTTACGTTTCTGATCACAGCGGCGCTGTTTTTGGTAGAGTGCCTGCCCCTGCTCGGCGTCACGCTGCCCGATGTGCTGAGTATCGCGTATTACCCCGTCGTATATTCCATGGTTACGCTGCAGCTCATGCTGCTCGCGTGCGCGTTTTCCTATAAAGAGATCGCAAACGGTCTGCTCAGTCTGGCGAAATGGAAGCTGCACGGCGGCAGCGTTTTGGCGATCCTTTCCGTGCTGACGCTGGTGTGCGACATTGTCAACTGCGCGTTCGGTATGAAAGCGCCGATGTACAATTTCTCGGTTGCATTTTGCGCACTGCTGCTGCGTGCTTTTGATTATCTGGATGTTTCCCGCGAGGCGTTCACCTTTGAGGTGGCTTCTTCGACGCAGTCCAAAAAGTATGTGGCGGTCACGGTGCCTGCCGAAAAGGCGTCGCGCCTGGAAGGACTCGAGGATTACACCGGAGAGGATTCGCTTGTACTGCGCACCGAGAAGTGCTCGTTTGTAGAGAATTATTTCTCCCGCACCGAAAAGCGCAGCGAGAGCGACGCGCATATCAATAAGATCCTTGTGCCGATCACGCTTGCCGTGGCGGTGATCACGGCGATCCTCAGCGTGACACAGGGCGCGGATGTTTCCGCAGCGTTCGGTGTGTTCAATGCGGCGATCGCGGTCGGACTTCCCGTTTTGGTACTGCTTTCCTCTGCATATCCGCTCTACAAGGCGTGCAGGCGTTTGTACCGCCGCGAGAGCGCAATCATCGGCGAATCCTCGGTAGAGGATTATTCGGGTACCACCATGATCTGCTTTGACGATGCGGATGCGTTCCCGTCGTACGGTGTCGCACTTGAAAATCTGCGCATCTACGGAAAGGGCGATATCGAAACGATCATCGAGCAGATGGGTGCTGTGTTCAGCAAGCTCGGCGGTCCGCTGAAACATGTGTTCTCGCTGATGATCACCGATTGTCCGAAGCCCTACAAGGTTAAGATCGAGGGGGTATATGAGGACGGCATCTGTGCGGCTGTAGACGGTAAGACGCTGTTCGTCGGCAATGCCGCATACATGGCGGAAAACGGCTTCACCGTTGTGGATAAGAGCGACGAGATCGGCGGAAAGCGTTTCTCCACGATGTATCTTGCGCAGGACGGCTCGCTTCGTGCGAAGTTCTATATCCGATATACGCTGGACGGCAGCTTTGAGAGTATCGTGAAGAAGCTGGCACGCCGCGGTATCGCTTCGGTGATCCTGACGGGTGACTCCAACATCAACGACGAGCTGCTCGCGCGTTCGATCGATATGAAAAAGCTGCCCATCAAGGTGGCAAGACGTCAGGAATTTGAAAGCCCGGTACGCAGTGACCGCGCGGACAGCGGCATCGTTTCCCGCGGCGGCGTGGGCGATCTTGTCAGTGCCGTTACCATGTGTGACCGCCTGGCAGGCGTGATCGGCACCATGCGTGCGGTGCGCATCGCTTCTGCGGTGATCTGTGCATTTCTGATGATCGCGGCATGCCTGCTCGGCATGTACAGCTCGGTTTCGTCGCTGTATGTTCTGCTGTATCATCTGTTCTGGCTGCTCCCCGCGTGGCTGGTAGCTAAGATCAATTTATAAAGTATCATTCGAAAGTCAAGCCTTTCGAATGGGGAGGTCGCGTGTCTCGCGACGCACTCACCGTGCGCGACCTGTAAGGAGTTTTAAAGCCGGCGCATGTCCGTCTTTAAAACATGATTTAATAAAAATGAGGCTGCCGCGCCGCGCGCGGCAGCCTTTACAACTTTACTGTGAGGTTACTGTGAATTCTACAATACTCAAAAGTGTGCTCAAGCCCGGTCGTTACAGCGGCGGGGAATATGGGCAGATTATGAAAGATAAAAAGGATATAAACTGTCGCTTTGCGTTTTGCTTTCCCGACACCTACGAGATCGGCATGTCCAATATGGGCATGCGCGTCCTGTACGGTGCGCTGAACGCCGAGAGTGACATTTGGTGCGAGCGCGTATTTGCACCGTGGACGGATATGCAGGAGAAGATGCGCGAGCATCACCTGCCGCTCACCACGCTCGAGAGCCACGATCCCGTAAAGGATTTTGACTTCCTCGGTATTACGCTGCAGTATGAGCTGTGCTACACCACCGTGCTCAGCGTGCTGAAGCTTGCCGACATGCCGCTCTGCGCAGCGGAACGCGGCGAGGAATATCCGATCGTGATCGGCGGCGGTCACTGCGCGTATAATCCCGAACCCGTTGCAGAGTTCTTTGACCTGTTCTCCATCGGAGAGGGCGAGGAAGCGCTGCCCGAGCTGTGCAGATTATATATCGACATGAAAAAAGCGGGAGACTATACCAAAGAGAAGTTCCTGCACGCCGCGGCAAAGCTCGAAGGCTTCTACGTTCCCTCGCTTTACACCGTGGACTACAACGCCGACGGCACCATCGCGTCCTTCACGCCGAAGTACGACGATATCCCCGTAAAGATCCGCAAGCGCATCGTGGGGGATCTCGACAAGGTATACTATCCCACCAAGACCTACATGCCCTACATCGAGACGGTGCAGGACAAGATGACGCTGGAGGTCTACCGTGGATGCATCCGCGGCTGCCGCTTCTGTCAGGCGGGCATGGTCTGCCGCCCCGTGCGCGAAAAGACCGTGGATAAGCTGTTTGACGATGCAAAATGCATGTATGAACATTCGGGCTACGATGAAATGACGCTGTCCTCGCTCTCGATCAGTGACTATTCGCGCATCGACGAGCTGACCGACAAGTTTGCCGCGTGGGCGACCGAAAATCACATCAGCCTGTCGTTGCCCTCACTGCGACTCGACAGCTTCACGCGCGAGCTGATGGACAAGGTGTCCACCGTGCGCACAGGCAGCCTGACCTTTGCGCCCGAGGCGGGCACACAGCGTCTGCGCGACGCGATCAACAAAAATGTCTGCGAAACAGATCTGCTTCGTGCCGTGAACGTCGCCTATGACGTCGGCAAAACCTCGGTGAAGCTCTATTTTATGAACGGACTTCCCACCGAGACCGACGAGGATATCGAGGGCATCGCCCTGCTTGCCAAGCGCGTGATCGAGGCGTTCTATGAGAACCCCAACCACAACAAACAGCGCCGCCCGTCCGTCACGGTCAGCGTCTCCTGCTTTGTGCCGAAGCCCTTTACCCCCTTCCAGTGGGAGAAGCAGAATACCTTTGACGAGCTCATGCGCAAGCAGGATCTGCTGAAAAGCAAGATCACCGACCGCAAGATTGTTTACAACTATCACGACGCGACCGTTTCCTTCCTCGAGGCGGTTTTCGCACGCGGCGACCGCCGTCTCGGCAAGGCGCTGTTGCTTGCCGCCGAGCGTGGCATGCAGTTTGACGCGTGGAGCGAGTGCTTCGACTTTGAAAAGTGGATGGAAGTGTTTAGGGAAGCGCGCATCGATCCGAACTTCTATGCTACGCGCGGCTTCGGTCTCGACGAGATCCTGCCGTGGGACATGATCGACATCGGCGTGACCAAGGCATTTTTGCTCCGCGAACGCGAGAAGGCGTATGCGGGCATTCCCTCGACCAACTGCCGCGAAAAATGCAACGGCTGCGGCGCCAATACGCTCGGAGGTGAACGCACATGCTGCCCGTAAGAGATAAAATTCCGCACGTCGCCGTGCGCATCCGCTTTGAAAAGACGGGCGCACTGCAGTATATTTCGCATCTTGATCTGCACCGCACTTTCTCGCGCCTGCTCGTGCGTAAGGGCGTGCCCGTTTGGTATTCCGAGGGCTTTACGCCCCATCCGCGACTGGTGTTTGCCACGCCGCTGTCGGTCGGTGCCGAGAGCCTTTGCGAATACATGGACGTGTTCGTGGTTGGTTCGGCAGAGACGGTCGATCCGGACGTGCTCCGCTGGAAGCTGACCGAGAGCGACATCGACGGTTTAAAAGTAACCGCCGTGTATTTCCCCGAGACCAAGTTTTCCACCATTACACACTCTGATTATACCATCCGCATCCGCACGGCGGGTGCCGATGCGGCGCTCGCCGAGCGCTGCGAAGCGGCACTGCGCGAAACGCCCCTTGTCGTGCGCAAACGCACCAAGAGCGGGGAGAAGGATGTGGATATTTCCGCGCAGATCAAGGCTGTGTCCGTCATCTTTGACGGCGAATGCCTTGTGATCCGTGCGCGCCTGTGTGCCGACAGCATGAATTTCTTAAATCCCGAGTATCTTGTAAAAGTGCTGAAAGAGAAGTGCGCGATCCTCTCGGGTGATCCGACCGCCGAGGAGTATTCGATCCTGCGCACCGCCGTGCTTTGCGGCGAAAAAGATTTTCGATAATACGACGAAAAGGAGAGCATCATGCGTAAACTCATTCTGCTTTGCGCACTTGCACTTGCCCTGACGGCGTGCGCCGAGGTGCCCGCCGAGACGACCGCCGTGCCCGAGGTCGTCACCACGACCGAGGCGCCCGTCACCGTTCGCTTTGCCCCCGAGACGACACAGCCGATCGAAACGCAGCCGCCGGAGCCCACGCTCTACCGTTTTTCCTTTATTGCGGCGGGTGACAACATGGCGTATTACGGCAATGTGCGCGACGCGGCGAACAATGCCAAGGGAACCGATAAAAAGTATGATTTCACCCCCTCATATACCACGATCAAGCCGATCGTGGAGCAGTATGATCTGGCTTTTATCAATCAGGAAGTACTGATGTGCGGCGCCGGGTATGATCTTTCCTATTATCCGCGGTTCAATGTGCCGCAGGAGCTCGGCGACGCGGTCGTAGACGCCGGCTTTGACATCATCGGCATGGCGAATAACCACATGCTCGACAAGGGCGAGAGCGGTCTCAAAGCCACGCTCGACTATTGGGAAAAACAGCCTGTCACGCTGACGGGTGCATACCGCAGCCGCGAGGACTTTGAAAACATCACGGTAATCGAGCAAAACGGCATCACCGTCGCGCTGCTTTCATTTACCTATGCGACAAACGGCATTTCGCTGCCGAAGGGCAGCGAGATGTATATCCCCTATATCGACAACGATCTGGTCGCCGCGAAAGTCGCCGAGGCGGAGACGCTCGCGGACATCACGATGGTTTCGATCCATTGGGGCACCGAGTTTTCCTTTAAGGTCAACAGCCAGCAGACCGAGGTGGCAAAGATCATCTGCGAAAACGGCGGCGATATCATCATCGGGCACCACCCGCACGTGATCCAGCCGATCGAGTGGATCGAGAGCGGCGAGAACAAGACGCTGTGCGTCTATTCGCTCGGCAACTTCATGGCGGAGATGGAGAAGGACTCCAAGATTCTCGGCGGCATGATCGCCTTTGATGTGGAAAAGCTCGGCGAGGACGGCAAGGCGGAGGTCAAAAACGTGCTCTTTATCCCCACCGTGTTTGACTACACCAAGAGCTTTTATAACAACCACATTTATCTTCTCGAAAACTATACCGCCGAGCAGGCAAAGGCACACGGTATGTCCTATTACGGCAACTCCACCACGCTTGCGCGGCTGAAAAAGTATGTAACGGATACCATATCCGCAGAGTTTCTCCCCGATTTTCTGAGAACTATGGAGTAAAGTATGATTGCACTCACCGAGGAGGAGTTTGACCGAATCATCGTCGAGCTTCTCGAAACCAAACCTGTAAAATATGACGCGCTCTGCGCTGCGGCGGAAAAACTGCTGACAAAGCCGCTGCGCCGCAAGTGTGCAGAGGTCCCCGCGCTCGGCAGCGTGTGCACCTATGAGGATCTTTTGTCCGAGACTTACATACGGCTGATCAAATGTGCCATCCCGAGCTTCTTTCTGCGCACGGATACCGTCAACCGCGACCGCGAGGGCTTTTGCCGCTGGGTGTACACAGTTGCGGCGAACATCTGCCGCGACAAGATCCGTTTCTCCGCGGCGCACGCGGCGGTGCCGCTCGAAAAGGATGACGACGAGGACAGTATCCCGCTGCAGATCGCCGATCCGTCGGCAGAGAGACCGTTTGCCGCTTGTGAGGATATCGAGACACTGCGCGAGGCGTTTGCCATCGTGCTCGGCTCCGATATGCAGATCTACAAGGTGATCACCTGGGTGGCGCAGGCGGTGATGATCCTCTCCGAGGGCGTCAGCAAGATCGAATCGAACGATCTGCTGATCAAGCGGTATGAAAACATGACGCTCGACCGTATGTGGGAGGAGATCCGCCGCGCATCTGCCGCGCTTCCTTGGCTGCGCGTGCGCAAAGAAGATGATCTCCGCGTGCGAAAAATGCTGGATGCGCCGTTTAAAGAGAATGTAAGGTACGGAGATATGCGGTATCAAGACTTCTACATGAAAAAAGGCGCGAAAGCGTCCATCAGCGACTGGGTCAACCGTATCAACGCTGTAATTAGGAGAAATGACGCATGGAACATGTAAGTGTAGAAAAAATCATAGAATTTGTATCGGTGGATCGCCTGTCCGAGAGCGACCTTGCTCTGACACGCGAGGTCAACGCGCATTTGTGCGATTGCGCGGATTGCCGCCGCCGTGTACGCGCCGCGCAGACGGTGTATGACGCGCTGCTTGCCGAATGTAAAACGCGCGAAGCTGCGAAAAAGCGCCTGAGCCGCGAGCTGGACGAGACGTTGGAGCGCAAAATATGAGCAATATGGAAAAATGTCTTGTATTTTTTGATGTGGACGGCACGCTGCTGTTCGGCAATACCAAGATCAGTGCGGCGGATGTCGATGCGCTGCACCGCTTGCAGGCGGCGGGGCACAAGATCTTTATAAATTCGGGGCGCAGCCGCTCCATCGTGCCGAAGGCGCTGACCGAGCAGGTCAATTTTGACGGTTTTGTCTGCGGCTCGACCTATATCGAATATGGGGGCGAGGTGCTGCACCGCAAGCCCGTGGACGATGACACGATCCGCGATGTCTGCCGCTATGCGGCGGAGCATGGTTTAGGAACGCTTCTGGAGGGCGAGGTCGCCGCATACGGCATCCACGGCGGGGCGTTTCACCCGTGCGTGGATATTACGGATGCGCTGGAGGAATACCTCTGGGAGCCGAGCAAAATGCGCGTGACCAAGTTTACCTTCAACTGCGATATTTCGCCCGAGATCGCTGCGCGTTTCCCGGGCATCCGCGTGATCAACTTCGGCGGCTACAGCGAGGGCATCGTTCGCGGTTATAACAAAGCGTTCGGCATGCAGATGCTCGGCGAGCGGCTGGGCGTGCCGCGCGAGCGGCTGGTCGCATTCGGCGACAGCGTAAACGATGTGGAAATGATCGACTACGCCGGCGTCGGCGTGATCATGCATTCGGCACCCGCGCTGCTCGATCGCTATGCCGCACTGCGCGTGGATGCGGACTTCGGGGGCGTTGCTCTCGGCATTGACAAAATCTTCTTTGGAGAAAACAAATGAACAGCTACGAAATTGCAGAAAAGCTTTCGGGGGAACCTGAGAAAGACATAGAGATCCTCACCGCAATGATGCTTGCGGAAAAGGACAGAGAGACCAAACGCACGATCATTGAAATGCTCGACCGCATCAATGATTATGCACATCTGGTGGAAAAAGGACTGAAACCGAACGGCGTTCGCTACACGGATTTTGTTCTCGGCGACTGCCTGTTTGAAATGCCCGACGACGAGGTGCTGGATACCCTTGCCGACACGCGTGAGAAGGCGGCAGACGGTGACGCCGCGGCGCAGTATTCGCTGGCAATGTATCTGCTCGGCGGTGCGCTCGGCTTTCCCGATTACGGTGCGATCGTCGATCTGCTCAAAAAGTCGGCGGAGCAGGGCAACGGCGACGCGCTGTATGAGCTCGGCGTTTGCTACATGAACGGAGAGGGCGTGCAGCTCGACTATAAGGCAGCGGAAAAGTGCTATCTGCAAGCGGTCGAGCAGGGCAATGTGGACGCGATGATCGCGCTCGGCGCGGCGTATCGCGGCGGCAAGGGACTCGCCGAAAACCCCGCGGCGGCGTTTGCGATGTACAAGGCGGCAGCCGACAAGGGCTGCGCGGCGGGATATCTGCATACGGGCATCTGCTACTTCAACGGCACGGGCGTCGAGGCGGATATCGAAAAGGCGATCGAGTGCGTCAAGACTGCCGAACAGCTCGGCAGCTCCGATGCCAAAATGCTGCTCAAGCGCATGCAGCGCTACTACGAGGAGGGGGATCTCGATGCCATCGAAATTGCCGCTCGAAATTGAGCGCAAGTTTCTGATTGCCTACCCCGATACCGATCTGCTCGACCGTCTTTCGGGCGGCAACCGCTCGGAGATCTCGCAGACCTATCTGGCATCGGAAAAAGGTACCAGCGAGCGCGTTCGCGCCCGCACCAAGGGCGGCGTGACCGTCTATACGCATAATACCAAGATCAAGCTTTCGTCCATGAAGCGTATCGAGATGGAGGACGAGGTCAGCGAGGCAGAGTACAAAGCACTGTTGCAGCGTGCCGATCCGAAGTGCCGCACCATCGAAAAGGTGCGCTACTGCGTGCCTGTCGGCGAGTTCGTATTTGAGATCGACCTCTTCCCGTTTTGGAAGGATAAAGCATTCATGGAAGTGGAAATGCCGAGCGAGGACACCGTGGTTGCGCTCCCCGACTTTGTGGAGATCATCCGCGAGGTGACCGACGATGATCGGTATACCAACCACGCCCTTGCGAAAAAACTTCCCGAATAAAGGAGGGGACAACATTGGGATTGATCGAAGCATTGTTTCCGCTCATGTTTATCACGGTGTTTGTCATCGTGATCGGCACATTCGTTGCCACGGGTGTAAAAGGCATCAGTGAGTGGAACAAGAATAATAATTCGCCGCGTCTGACCGTGCATGCGAAAGTGGTCGCCAAGCGCAATCATACGGGCGTGCATCACCACAACCACAACGGGCATAGCCACCGCACGACTTCGTCTTCCTATTTTGTGACTTTTGAGGTAGACAGCGGCGACCGCATGGAACTGCAGATGGACGGCAGCGAGTTTGGTCTTCTCGTAGAGGGGGATGAAGGCAATTTGACTTTCCAAGGTACACGCTACCTCGGATTTGAAAGGATGTAACTATGAAATGTCCGTATTGCGGTGGAGAGATGCTGGAAGGGGCTTTGGCAGTCTCGGCACTTCCACGTATACTGATATGTGACGGACTCGGAGGAGAACATCGAACAACTGAATGAGGAGTTCGGCCATCCGCTCGGCTACAGCACAGTCGCGTATTGCTGCCGCTCCTGTAAAAAAAGTAGTCGCCGTTTGGGACTACGGTAAGAAATAAGAAACGACCTCGCAGTGTGCTAATTGCGAGGTCGCTTCTTATAGATATGCTTCCCCTCGAGGTGGAAGCATAGCGACCTGCGGTCGCATTGCGGTAAACCGCTGATGAGGTGTAGCCGCCGCGGCGGCGTTTCCCCTTGCGTAATGAATGTTACATCTTTACGGACACGGATGCGACCTGCGGCGCATCCTACACCTCATCCGTCGCCGTTCGGCGACACCTTCCCCTCAAGTAAACGCTGATTAAATGGCGTTATTTTAGGGGAAGGCAAGAAAAAATACTAAAATATAGCATTTTTTCTCTATTTTGACTTATTCAAGCTCCTGAATAAGCCTGATTTTCCGGCATTTGGGCGCACTT
>JAFTOT010000045.1 GCA_017463665.1 Clostridia bacterium
AGCCGTCGGGGGATCGGCAGCTTCTTGCGAAGCGATCGGCTGCTGCGATACGATCGGCGTAATCGCCGCACCGACCGTCACTGCGGGTACCTTCGTTACCTCGGGGACGTTTTGCGTCTGCACTGCCGTCTGCTCGGTCTGCGCCGCCGCATCCGTAAGCGGCAGTGCCGGCTCCACCTCGAACAGTGCAAACGGCATGCACAGCTTGACCGCCACGACCAGCCACAGCGCATAGATCAGCCGCGCGGGCACCTTTTTGCGAAACACCACGCGCACGAGCAATACCGCCGCGATCAATGCCGACAATGTGATAAGATGTATTACCATGGTTACTCCTTACTTATTCTTCTCCGCCTCATCCAGAATGCGGCGAAGCTCTGCGATGTCCTCGGCGGAAAGCGCCTTGCGTCCCGCGAGCGAGGACACCATCATACCGATGCTGCCGTCATATACGCGCGAAAGAAACGAGTCTGTTTCCTCGGGCGCAACATCCTTGCGGCTGATCAGCGGATAATAGTGCTGCAAACGCTCGCTGTCGTCCATGCGCACTGCACCTTTCGCGATCAGGCGTTTGAGCATCACAAACACGGTCGTCTTCGACCAGCCCGTCTCCTTGTCGAGCAGTTCGACGATCTGTCCGATCGTGCGCGGCGACTCGCTCCAGAGCACCTTCATGATTTTCCATTCGCCGTCCGATAAACTGATATTTGCCATATTGATATCCTCCGTTTTTGCATTGGTTAACATTTGTTATATATAGAATAGCACACAAGTTAACGCATGTCAACCATTTTGTGAAAAAAGTGAATTGGCATAAAAAAATCACCTCTTGCGAGGTGATTTTTTATGCCAATTCAAATCACTCGGCTGCGTCTACAGCGGTGATGTGGGTGTTGACGCCCTCATACCAGTAGAGGAAGCCTTCGATGTCAACAACGTCGCCTGCCGCAAGGGTCTGAACAGCCTTGTAAACATCGGTATCGGTGCCGGTGAGATATACTTCCACGCAGAAGTCATACTTGTTGCCGTCCTTGGAAACGGTTACATAGATGTCATCGCCGGGTTCGCCGTTCTTGTACTCGATCGCTTCAATGGTCATGCCCTTGAAGGAAACGAGCTGGTTCTGATGATCGATGAGCGCATCGGTGCCGAGCAGAGCGGTCACGTCAACGGGCTCAGCAACATAGTTACCCTCCACGATCTCGAAGGTTGCATCGGTAACCTCGATCTCGCCTGCCCACTCGGACTTGTAGCCGGTAACCTTGATCTTGGTACCAAGCGTCAGCTTCGCAGCATCCTCTTCGGAGCAAGTCATGTTGTAGAGGAAGTATGCGCCGTCCTTATCCTGGGTGTACACGGTGATCTTGTTGTCCCACCAGGACTGGGTAGCCTGTACATAGGTCTCGATAACGACCTGCGAATCCATCTCCGCAGCCATGTACTCGGCGTAGGTCATAACACCCTCGGACTTCACGTCGGGAGTGTCATTGTTTGCATCGGTTTTGTTGCAGGCAACAAAAGACATTGCCATGACAAGTACCAAAACGAAAGATAAAACCTTTTTCATTTTTTCATTCTCCTGTTTTTTGTTTACACCCGGGCAATCCCCAAGGTATGGAAATAATTATACATAAAAATACCCGACAAGTCAATATACGGCGGCTATTTTCTCCGCTTTTTTATTTTTCCGACCACTGCCGAAAGCCCGAGCAGAAGCCATGCGGCGGCGAGCGTCACCAGCAAAACGACCGATGCCGTAGGCAGCGAGCCGAGATCGGCTTTGCCGACCGATGCCGAAGCACTGCCGACCTGATCCAGTCGATAGAGCGAGGTAATGTCGCCGAACAGCTTTTCCATATATGTTTCATCCACCGTTTCTTTACGGCGGACTGACTTGGTCACGTTTTCCACAAGCTGTCCCGCCGCATCGCGCAGAGATGCCGAACCGTTGAATACGGGCGTAACAAAGGTGTTTTCGGTATTGCGCAGCAGGAGCTTTGCCGCCTGCAGTTTGATCTCGTAATAGAGCTCGTTGTCCTCGCCCTCGCGCGCGAGATAGTCCTGATACTCCGCGCTGTTTTGCGCCTTTAGGGTCACGGGAACATAGCCTTCGGTCTGCGAATAGGCGATCTGCACGCTGTTTGTGAGCAGATACTGCGTAAACAGCCAGGAGGCAAGCACCTCGCCCGCATCGGATTTATTAAAGACGCAGACAGACGGTCCCTGCGAGATCATCTGCGGATTCTCGGTATCAAATTGCGGGATCGGCATCACGACCGTTTCAAAATCCACGAGCGCGTCCTCGCTGATGTCCACCAGCGGCGCATCGCTGCCCATCCATGTCGCGCCCGCGGTGGAGTCGATGGCAAAAATGCACTGCCCCGCGTTCAAGAAGTTCGCGGGATAACCGGAGATCTTAAAGGTGGAAAACGCACCGTTTCCCGTATGCGCGGCAACGGTATGCAAAAGCACCTCGGTCGTATCGTTGAAGAGTTGTATCTCCCCATCGTCCGTAGAGTATCCCGCGTCCTTTTGACGGAGCATCGAAATCATCATGTTATCGGTCGATTTGTAAATAAACGGGATCATAACCTTTTTCCCGTTGACGAGATAGTTGCCGTCCGCATCCTTGGCGGTCGCCGCCTCGGATACCTCCCACACGAAGTCCCATGTGAGCACCTCGGGCAGTGTGTAGCCGAGCTTTTCCACATAGGTCTTGTTGACATAGCACGCCTCGGTGGAGCGCATGAAGGGGAGCGCATAGCAGCTGCCGTTTACATAGCACTCCGAGAGGAACTGCGGCACGATCTCCTCGGCGGTCGGCGCGTCAAAGCGCACCTCGCTGCCGCCGAGACCGTATCTTCCATCGGTGAGCAGCTCGTCCAGCGGAACCACCGTGTTTGTACCCGTGAGATAGGTCGCGATGTGGTCGGGATAGGTGATGCAGACATTCGGCGTTGTGTTCGTCGAAATGTTGGTGATGACATCGTTGTAGATCCTGCCGTAATCGGTGTACAGACGCAGGTTCACGCGGATGTTCGGGTAGATCTTTTCAAATTCTTCGATCGTTTGCTCGTAGATCGCGACCTGCGTGAGGTTGGTATCGTTCTTCGCCCAAAAGCTGATCGTATAGGTCTTGCTCTCGTCAAAAACTTCGGGAAGCGCAAAGGCTTGCAGTCCCTTGGAGCCGTGACAGCCGCCGAGCGAAAGCAGGCAGATGCAGGCAAGCAAGATGCAAAGTAATTTTTTCATCCCTTGGTACCTCCTCTCGCCACGCCCTCCATGATCTTGTTACGGAACAAAAGAAACAGCACGATCAGCGGCACCGAAATGACCACGACCGCCGCCATCATGGCAGGGAT
>JAFTOT010000093.1 GCA_017463665.1 Clostridia bacterium
AGCCGTCGGGGGATCGGCAGCTTCTTGCGAAGCGATCGGCTGCTGCGATACGATCGGCGTAATCGCCGCACCGACCGTCACTGCGGGTACCTTCGTTACCTCGGGGACGTTTTGCGTCTGCACTGCCGTCTGCTCGGTCTGTGCCGCCGCATCCGTAAGCGGCAGTACCGGCTCCACTTCGAACAGTGCAAACGGCATGCACAGCTTGACCGCCACGACCAGCCACAGCGCATAGATCAGCCGCGCGGGCACCTTTTTGCGAAACATCACGCGCACGAGCAATACCGCCGCGATCAATGCCGACAATGTGATAAGATGAATTGCCATGGTTACTCCTTTTTTGCTATTGTCAACTCAAAGCGACGGTACATACTTTGATGCATATTCCGTCTTCCAATCGGTACACCGCGCACCCGGACATATCCGAAGATGCTTTTTCGGTGTAGCAGAGCAGCTCCACCGCGCCGTCGCCGTCTATATCGCAAACCGTATATTCAGGGCGGTATGCATAATCGCGGAGCGCATACCAACCGTTCATGTTGTTAAACAGAGGGCACTCGACGATCTTGCCCGACGCATCATACTGCAGTGCGGAAAAGATCTGCTGATAGGACTCGAATGCCGTGGGACGGTAGGAAATACCGTAGTCTTCGGAGAGCACAGCGATCTCACTGTACAGACGCTGCGGCTTGCTGCCCTCGATGAAAAATGCCTGCATCCTGTACTGCACCGCATTGTCCGCCGCAGGTGCATTGGGCGCGGCGTGCGCATCGCCCGCCGTGTACAAAACATCTTGGTCACCCGAAACGATCACATTGCTTGCAAAAACCACCGCTGCTTTTTTGCCCTCCAAAGTAAAGCTCCACGATTCGGTAAGGATCACGGGCGTGTCCTTTTCCGCAAGCTGCTCGGCAAAATACTCGATCCATTCTGTTTCCTCGGGCTGCTCCTCGGACGTATACACTGCGTGTACCACCTCCACGGGGAACAGATCCCACGATGCATCGGATGCAAGGTTCTTCTGCTTCGGCAAGCTGTCCGCCGTAGGCGCGTCTTTCAGAACATCGCCCGCAAGCATGCTGTACACCGCATCCCCCGTCAGCAATTGCTTGCCGTTTTGAATATAGGAAACGGGCATATACGCGCCGCCGATGTCGATATAGGTGATGGAGTCGGTCAGATCGGTCGGCAGATACGCCGTCGGCGCAAATGTGCCGAAGTCAATCTCCTTATCCGTGGTAAGATCACAAAGGCGCACGCCCGTGACGGCAAATTCGCCCGCCGTATACGTATAGGTATAGATCAGCTCCGCGCAGACCTCGGACATACCGCAGGCAAGTGAAACGCGGCAAATCAAGGCGTTGTCTCGAACCATAAAGTCGATAATATCATTCCCGTGGAGGACTTCTCCCCGATGTTCTTTGGGCGTATCCAATCTGCTTTTATCGATGTAGTACAGCATATCGCCCACCCCGACGGTATACATCTCCTCGGTAGCAGACAGCAAGATATGATGATTCGTATAGAATTCGGGATCGCCGACAGCGATCGTTTTGCCGCTCTGCCCGTCGGTGATCGTGATTCCCTCTTCATAGTACTGCGTGCCGTGACCAAGCACCTTGACCGTGCAGGTATCGGCAACACCGTCTCCCGTGAGATCCATGCTGTATACCGCGTCGGGACCGTAAAAATCCTCTACGGAGGTGTAGGCATATTGGCTCACAAGCGGTCTCTCCGCATAGGTGCGCGCGGGCGCGGACATTACCACGACCGTGACCGAGTTACCGTAGACACGCACATTGTCAAAAGCGCTGCCCCCGTGCGGATATTCGATCTCGCAGAGCTTCTTGTCAAAGTCGGGAGAATACAGCGACACCGTAAGCGTATCGGGCGTTTCTTCGCCGTATTCGATGCCTGCCGTATTGCCCGTGTCAAAGAGGCACCACATCGAGTTTTCAAATTCTCTGTATCGGTCGTCCGACAACACATAGACGCCGTCCGCCGCATCTTTCGACGCGACCTTGGTCTTTTCACCGTCCGCAGTTACCTTCCAGACCGCTTCGGGCTCATACACGATCATGGTGCTGCGCCATTCTTCGACGTAAAATGCGCCGTCATACACTGCACAGGGATTGCTGCCGATCTCGAACACTTCTGTTTTCTCGCCCGTGGTCAGATTATAGACGCCGTACCCCTTTGTACCCGACCATCCGCCGATACGGTATACGAGCTTGGTGTCCTCGACAAAGCCTACGGGATGATACCCCGTCACAGCGCTCAGATCTGCCGCTTCCTCTAACATTACGTTGTCCAAAATACGCTTTGCGGTGCCATCCGGGTATAGGATCTCAATGCCGCCATCCCCGCCTGCATCCTCTGCGATCTTGTAAGCAATGTATGTTCCGTCAGGCGATACAAGATGCTGCTCGGCATACGGATACGACAGCGCAAAGTCTACCATCACCCGTACAAACGCGCCGTCATTTTCCATCAAAGAATACGTATATCCGACCGACCGTGTTTCTCCATCGGAAGAATACTCCACCGTGTACAGAGTACAGATATCCCCTGGATTCAGGATATACATATAGGAGGATACAACATCGAGAAGAGCCGTATACACGATCCTGCCGCTCTGCGCATCTATAATGTACAGACTGTCATATTGATAGCTGCGCTGCGCAGAATTTGTGCTCCGTGTAAGTGTGTAGGTCACATAGATCGAGTATCTTTCGTTATACACAAAAGAGCGATACTGCATATCCTCTTTTTCGACGGGCAGGAAAACGGTGTGGATCTCCACATCTCCCTCGTTGGAGAGTACGCGGACGGGGGCATGTGTAGATTTCTCGACAGCATACGGCACCACGATCGTCACCGTGTTTTCATACACCATAAAGTTATTGAAACGGTAATCCAAAGAATCGCGTAACCATTCGATCTCAGCCATTTTATTGCTAAAGTCAGGCGCATACAACTCAGTTATGTAATTGGTCTCTGCATCCATAGGGGTATAGAAACACCATGCGCAGTTTTTAAAGAACATATACGGAGTTTCCGGCAGTTTGAAAACATTCGTATTCGTATCTTTTGATGCGAGCAAAATCTTTTTTCCATCGGGCGTTATTTCCCAAATTGCATATGTGCCATCATCAAAATTCTGTCGCTCTTCCACATACAAAACACCATCGCAAGTTCCGATAGCTCTATAAACACCGAATTCTTCTGTCTTTTCCTCGGTAGCAACATTATAAATTCCATACCCTGCCATACTTTCCCATCCGCCAATTGTATATCCGATGTACACATCATCAATAAATCCTATCGGATCATAGTAAAACGGCGCATCGTGCCCCATTTCATCCCCGTCGATCTCATTATCGAAAACAGTATTCTCGGCAATTCGTTTTACGCTGCCGTCCGGGTATTTTATATCGATTCCACCATATCCCCATTCATCTTCGATCGTTCTATAGACGATATGCTGATCACTTGGCGATGTAAAGCGCTCCATGACATATGGAAATTTATCTATCGTGGTAGGTGATACGGTAAACATACCATTTTCTTCCGTGACAGAAAAGGCGCAATTCATATGATATGTCCACTGTTCATCGACCTCCGCATTATACAAAACACATCCCTCGTCCGTATAAGCTATAGATTCGATTCGATACTGCGTATCCAGTACATACTTGCCTACAATTTCTCCTTGCAAGGCATCAATGATATACAAACAAACATCATAATAATATTCTATCGCGCCATCCGCATTTCGTTCTTTGTCGTATACAGTGTAAAGCATATATCGATCATTGTAAACGAAAGTATCATACTCTGAATCTGCGGTAGACAGCGGGAGCATGACCGTACGAATGTCCAAACCGCCCTCGTTGGAGAGTACGCGGACGGGACTTTCGGGTACATCGGGCGTATCCGCGACGGCGGCAGCCGTAGTGGTCACCTCTGTCGTATCCGACGATGTTGTCGCAATACTGCTCAGCAGATCGGGGGTGTCGTCCACGGGTTCGGTCGTCTCTTTCGGGCCGATGAAGGAGCAGCCGACTGCGGAAAGCGTCAGCACCACTGCCAACACCGCTGCGATCGCGCGGTTTTTATGCTTGCTTGTCAGCATCAGCAGGCGCTCTTTGATCGGCGCGCCGCCAAGTCCGACCGCGTGTGCGTGCTTTTGCGGGATGGTGTCGAGGATCGTGCGGGCATACGCGATGCGTCCTGCATCGTCCAGCTTTGCCGCAACGCCTTCGTCACAGGCAAGCTCCGCATCCTGCTTGGAGACGATCGCCGCCGCCCATACCAGCGGATTCCACCAGTACACGATCAGCGCAAGCGTGCGCAGTGCCGCCCAGAGGTGGTCACCGTGGCGCAAGTGCGTGTATTCATGCGCGATGACAAACTCTTTCGATTCGGAATGTGCCGCGCTTGGCGTCAAGTAGATCGCGGGGAGCAGCCCCGCAAGGCAGGGCGCTCCCGCGCTCTGCGATATGTACACCTTGGTTCTGCCTACCGTGGTATGCAAACAGCGATCGGCACACAATTTTTGATAAAAGATGGCGCCTGTCCCCGCAAACCACACAGCCACTGCTACCGAACCTGCAAACCACACGATCGCGGCAATATGTGTCCAATCGATCGGCGATTTTTCCACCACCGTCGGCACCTCGGGTGCGATGACCTCGGTCTCGATCGGTGTTACAACCGTCGGCTCGGTGACCGTAGGCACAACAGGCACCGTCGGTTTGATCGGCTCTGCGGGCATGATCGGCGCGGCAGAAGCCGTCGGGGGATCGGCAGCTTCTTGCGAAGCGATCGGCTGCTGCGATACGATCGGCGTAATCGCCGCACCGACC
>JAFTOT010000096.1 GCA_017463665.1 Clostridia bacterium
CGGAGGTACTATCGTCGATGCAACCATCGTAGAAGCACCTAACTCCACCAAAAACAGGGATAAGAAACGCGATCCTGAGATGCATTCCACAAGAAAGAACACGAAGTGGTATTACGGAAACGGTGACAGCTTCCCCTCAAGGGGAAGCCAAAGGGTAGCGTGTTCTTAGCCTTCCCCTTGAGGGGAAGGTGGTGCGTAGCACCGGATGAGGTGTAGGATGCGACGGAGTTCGCATCCGTGTCCGTAGGAAAAGTAACTTTAATAAAGTAAGGGGAAACGCCGCTGCGGCGGCTACACCTCATCAGTCACCTAACGGTGACAGCTTCCCCTCAAGGGGAAGCCAAAAAATAGCACTTTCTAAGCCTTCCCCTTGAGGGGAAGGTGGTGCGGAGCACCGGATGAGGTGTAGGATGCGACGTAGTACGCATCCGTGTCCGTAGGAAAGTAACTTTAATAAAGTAAGGGGAAACGCCGCTGCGGCGGCTACACCTCATCAGCGGTTTACCGCAATGCGACCGTAGGTCGCTATGCTTCCACCTCAAGGGGAAGCCAAAGGGGAGCGCTTTCTAAGCCTTCCACCTCGAGGGGAAGCCTGATTATAGAACTATGAATAAATATAACAATTCAAAATTGACCGGCAATGCGAAAACTTTGCGAAAAAACATGACGCCGGAAGAAAAGCATCTTTGGTATGACTTTTTAAAGCTTTTACCCGTAACAGTAAATCGTCAAAAAGTGATTGGTAAATATATCGTTGACTTTTACTGTGCCGAATACAAAACGGTTATAGAGCTTGACGGTGCGCAGCACTATGAGGAAGAAGCACAGAAAGCCGACGGAGAAAGAGATGCATACTTAAAACAATTTGGAATAAAGGTTCTGCGATACACGAACAAAGAATTCAATAAAAATTTTAAAGGTGTATGTGAAGATATAAAAATGCATTTACATTTGCACGAGGTATGACCCATGTATTTACACGCAGGAAACAACAAGATCATACGCACGAAGAGTATTATCGGGATTTTTGATATGGATAATGCGACGATGGGTGCGGACACGCGGGCGTTTTTGCAGCACGCGCAAAAGGACGGAACGCTGGAGATCTCCAAGACCGAGATTCCGAAATCCTTTATTCTCTACGATAAAAACAAAGAAAAAAAAGAAACCACGGTTTGCATCTCACAGCTCTCCACGCTCTCCCTCGCAAGCCGCATCAAAAAGAAACTGGATAATAATTTTTAACAATATAAATCACGTTTTTAAGGAGGGTCTCCCGACTTAAAAACTCCTTACAGGTCGCGCCCGGTTGAGGGCGGCGAGAGCCTTGCGACCTCCCCAGTCGAAAGGCTTGACTTTCGACTGATAAAAAGCAAAGGAAGGTAAATCAAATGGAAGAGATGCACAATAACCAAAGCACCTACGATGACAGCCAAATACAGGTGCTTGAGGGACTGGAGGCTGTAAGAAAGCGTCCGGGTATGTACATCGGTACCACCTCGGAGAAAGGTCTGCATCACCTTGTCTACGAGATCGTCGATAACTCGATCGACGAGGCACTCGCGGGCGAGTGCTCCAAGATCACGGTGGAGATCCACACCGACGGAAGCGTTTCGGTACAGGATGACGGACGCGGTATTCCGAGCGGCATCCATCCCACAAAGGGTATTCCCACTCTTGAAGTCGTTTATACACTGCTGCACGCGGGCGGTAAATTCGGCGGCGGCGGTTACAAGATCGCGGGCGGCTTGCACGGCGTGGGCGCCTCGGTCGTAAACGCGCTTTCCGATTGGCTGGAGATCGACAACTATCACGGCGGCAAGCGCTGCACCGAACGCTTTGAAAAAGGCAAGGTCGCGCGCCCGTTCTATGAGGAAGAAGCAAACGAAGATCGCCACGGCGTATACGTCCGCTTCAAGCCCGACCCCACCATCTTCACCGATACGACCGAGTTCAAATATGACATTCTGCTCAACCGTATGCGCGAACAGGCTTTCCTAAACGCGGGTGTCCGCATCGTGCTGCGCGACCTGCGCACCGACCCCGTCACCGAGGAAGACCTCTGCTATGAGGGCGGTATCGTCAGCTACGTCGAGTACCTCAACGAGTCGCGTGCCGTTTCGCCCATCCATGAAAAGGTCATCTACATCTCGGGTAAAAAGGATGATACCATCGCCGAGGTGGCGATGCAGTACAACGACAGCTATAACGAGATGGTCGTTTCCTTTGCCAACAACATGGCGACCATCGACGGCGGTACGCATGTCGAGGGCTTCCGCTCGGCGCTGCTCCGCAGTATCAATAAGTATGCGAAAAAGCTCAATTTGATCAAGGAAAAGGATCCGAGCCTCACGCAGAAGGACGTGCTGGAAGGACTCTGCGCGATCATCAGCGTAAAGCTCACCGACGCGCAGTTTGAGAGCCAGACCAAGGCAAAGCTGGGTAACTCGGATGTGCGCACGCTGGTTTCGAGCGTCGTTTCCGAAAAGATAGAAGAATTCTTTGAGGAAAACCCGAACGAGACCAAGCAGATCATCGAAAAAATCCTTTCGGCAGCGATTGCCCGCGAGGCGGCGCGCAAAGCGCGCGAAAGCGTGCGCCGCAAGGGTGCGCTGGAGCATACGACGCTGCCGGGTAAGCTTGCCGACTGCCAGTCCAAGAGCCGCGAGCTCACCGAGCTTTATCTGGTAGAGGGAGACTCCGCAGGCGGCTCTGCCAAGAGCGGACGCGACTCGCGCTACCAGGCGATCCTGCCGCTTCGCGGTAAGGTGCTCAACGTCGAAAAGAGCCGCGCCGACAAGGTGTACGGCAACGAATCGCTCACGCCGATCATTCAGGCGCTCGGCTGCGGCATCGGCGACAACTTCAGCGTGGATAAGCTCCGCTACGGCAAGATCATCATCATGGCGGATGCCGACGTAGACGGTTCGCACATTCAGATTCTGCTGCTTACCTTCTTCTACCGACATATGAAAGAGCTCATCGAGCAGGGACACATTTACCTTGCGATGCCGCCGCTCTATAAGGTGCACGACGGCAAGCGGCAGAAGTATGCATACTCGGATGCCGAGCGCGACGCGATCATCGAGGAGTTCGGCAACACCAACCGCATCAAGGCAGATCGCTACAAAGGTCTTGGTGAAATGAACGCCGACCAGCTCTTTGAAACCACGATGGATCCGCGCACGCGCACGTTGAAGCTCGTCACCATCGAGGATGCCATCACCTGCGACCAGATCTTCTCGGTCTGCATGGGAGACAAGGTAGAACCCCGCCGCGAATTCATCGAGAAAAACGCGAAGTTCGCCGAAAATCTGGATATCTAAGGTAAAAAAATACAAACCTGTAGGGTGCGACGTCCCCGACGCGCCGTTTTACCCGATGCAATGAAAATCACATTTTTATGCAGAAAACAGGTTTTTCCACAAAGCAAAAAACCGCGCAAACCCCTTTATTATAAAAGGAAAGATACAGTTTCCCACATTTGCACACCACAGAGTTTTCCACATTCAAAGATGTGGAAAATGTGGATAAAGTCAAAAATAAGCCTTCCCCTCGAGGGGAAGGTGTCGCCGAACGGCGACGGATGAGGTGTAGGATGCGACGAAGTTCGCATCCGTGTCCGTAGAGATGTAACTTTAATTTCGTAAAGGGAAACGCCGCTGCGGCGGCTACACCTCATCAGTCAGCTACGCTGACAGCTTCCCCTCAAGGGGAAGCCAAAGATAGCACTTTCTAAGCCTTCCCCTCAAGGGGAAGCCAAAGGATAGAGCACTTTCTAAGCCTTCCCTTCAAGGGAAAAGCCAAATAAACAAAGGACAACAAACAAAATGGCTAAAAAGAACGTAATTTTAAGCGAATCCATTGAGTTTCCGGAGCAGAAGATCGTTCCTGTGGATATGGAAAAGCAGGTGCGGCAGGGATTCATCGAGTATTCGATGAGCGTTATCACCAGCCGTGCACTGCCCGATGTCCGCGACGGTATGAAGCCGGGACAGCGTCGTATCCTCTACGCAATGTATGAGGACAACCTCACATACGATAAGCCGTTCCGCAAGTCGGCGACGACGGTCGGTAACGTGCTCGGTCGATACCATCCGCACGGCGACGCCGCCGTGTACGGCACGATGGTGCGTATGGCGCAGGATTTCTCCTACCGCTATCCGCTGATCAAAGGTCAGGGTAACTTCGGCAACGTGGACGGCGACGGCGCAGCTGCTTACCGTTACACCGAGGCAAAGCTCTCGAAGATTTCCGACGAAATGATGACCGACATCGAGAAAAATGTCGTCGATATGGTGCCGAACTTCGATAACACCCGCAATGAGCCGACCGTGCTGCCCAGCCGTTTCCCGAACCTACTCGTCAACGGCGCCGTGGGTATCGCCGTCGGTATGGCGACCAATATCCCCACGCACAACCTCGGCGAGGTCATCGACGGCACGCTTGCCATGATGGAAAACCCCGAGATCACGGTGCCCGAGCTGATGGAGCACATCAAGGGTCCCGACTTCCCGACCTATGCGACCGTCTACGGTACCAAGGGCATCCGCGACGCGTATGAAACGGGTAAGGGCAGAGTGGTCGTCCGCGCGACCGCCGAGATCGAGGAAGACGAAAACCGCATCATCTTCACCGAGATCCCCTACATGGTCAACAAGTCGATGCTGGTCAAGTCCATCGCCGACCTTGTCAATGAAAAGCGCATCGAGGGCATCACCGATATCCGCGACGAAAGCGGACAGGCGGGCATGCGCATCGTCGTCGATTACCGCCGCGATGCCAACGCGCAGGTCATTCTCAACCAGCTCTATCGCTTCACCGAGCTGCAGAGCACTTTCTCGGTCAACATGCTCGCGCTCGAAAACGGCGTGCCGAAGATCTTCACGCTCAAAGACATCCTCCGCAACTACATCGAGTTCCAGGAGGAGATCATCACCCGCCGCACCAAGTTCGATCTGGATAAAGCGCTGGCGGAGATGCATATTTACGAGGGCTACAAGATTGCCATCGACCACATCGACGAGATCATTGCCCTGATCAAAAAGAGCGAATCCGTTTCGGCGGCAAAGGCGGCTTTGATGGAGCGCTTCCTGCTCTCGGATAAGCAGGCGCAGGCGATCGTCGATATGACGCTCGGTAAGCTCTCGGGCATGGAGCGCCAGAAGATCGAGGAGAGACTTGCGTATCTGACCGAGCGCGTGGCAGAGCTGCGCGCGATCCTCGCCGATGAAGAAAAGATCAAGGGCATCGTCCGCGACGAGCTCACCGAGATCAAGAACAAGTTCTCCGACGAGCGCCGCACGGCGATCGTTGAGGCAGAGGACGAAATCGACCTCGAGGATCTGATCGAGCGTCACGCCTGTGTGCTCACACTGACCAATGCGGGCTATATCAAGCGTCTGCCCGCCGATACCTACACCGCGCAGAACCGCGGCGGCAAGGGCATCATCGGACAGACCGTAAAGGAAGAAGACTTCATCGAAAAGGTCATCGTTACAAACAGCCATTCGTACATCATGTTCTTTACCAACCGCGGCAGGGTGCATATGCGCAAGGCATATCAGATCCCCGAGGCATCGCGCACGGCAAAGGGCTCCAATCTCATTAACCTGCTTGAGATCGAGCAGGGCGAGCGCGTCACCGCGATGATCGAGGTGGACGAGTTCTCCGAGACCGATTACCTCACCATGGTCACGCGCCAGGGTATCATCAAGCGCACTCTGCTCTCCGAGTATGAGTATCAGCGCCGTGGCGGTAAGATCGCACTTTCGCTCGACGAGGGCGACGAGCTCGTCTTTGTCAAGCGCACCACGGGCGACAGCGAGCTCATCATCGCAACGCACGACGGCAACGCCGTCCGCTTTGCCGAGGAAGAAGCCCGCGCCATGGGACGCACCGCGCGCGGCGTGCGCGGTATCCGCGTGATGGAGGGAGACGAGGTCTGCGGCGTGGCACTGGTCGAGCCCGGCAAGAAGCTGATCACCGTCACCGAAAAGGGATACGGCAAGCTCTCCGACTTTGACGAGTTCCGCCTGATGAAGAACCGCGGCGGCAAGGGCGTTGCATCCCATAAGATCACCGACAAGACAGGACTGCTCACGTCGATCGCATCGGTCGATGAAAACGACGATCTTATGCTCATCACGGGTGAAGGCACCGTTATCCGCATCCCCGTTGCGGGTATTCCTACCTATTCGAGAGCCGCAAGCGGCGTTATCGTCATGCGCCTGTCCGATGGCGCAAAGATCGTCAACTTTGCAAAGGTTGCAAAGGCAGAGGAGATAGACAGTGCGGAGGAAGAAAGCGTTGAAGTTGAAGCAGAGAACTAAAGCGGCGATCTTGCTGCTGTTCGCGTGTCTGGTTCTGAGTTTTGCATCCTGCGGCAAGGAAAAGATGACCACCGAGGAGCTGAAAAAAGTTTTACCCGACCTTGTGGAAAACTCGGTCGTGCTCAATGAGATCTATTTCGGCGAGGGATTCCCGCCCACCAGCGAGGCGGGCAAGGATGCAAACGTCTCGGGATATTACTACGTGGATTGCGATTTTTTAGGCTTCTATTCGATCACCGAGATCAAGGAAGCCACCGAGAAAATCTTCACGCCCGAGTATGCCGCGTTGCTCTATCAGACCGCGTTTGATGGATTTGCCACCGACGATACGATCGTCACCGCGCGCTATATCGAGGGGGAGCTCGGACTCATGCAGTCCATGCACTCCACCGTGTATGCGCTCCCTGCGCGCAGTTATGATTATTCCACCTTGCAGATCACCAAGGGCGGTACTGACCGCGCAAGGATCACGGTCGAGACCGTCGCCGACGGCGACCGCTCCACCGTGGAGCTCATCATCGTCCGCACCACAGCCGAGAACGGCGAATATACGTATCGCCTCGATAGCCCGACGTACTAAGCCTTCCCCCTCGAGGGAAGCCAAAAAATAGCACTTTCTAAGCCTTCCCCTCGAGGGGAAGGTGTCGCCGAACGGCGACGGATGAGGTGTAGGATGCGACGTAGTTCGCATCCGTGTCCGAAGGGATGTAACTTTAATAATGCAAGGGGAAACGCCGCTGCGGCGGCTACACCTCATCACCCGCTACGCGGGAGCTTCCCCTCAAGGGGAAGCCAAAGGATAGCACTTTCTAAGCCTTCCCCTTGAGGGGAAGGTGTCGCCGAACGGCGACGGATGAGGTGTAGGATGCGACGGAGTACGCATCCGTGTCCGTAGGGATGTAACTTTAATAATGCAAGGGGAAACGCCGCTGCGGCGGCTACACCTCATCACCCGCTACGCGGGAGCTTCCCCTCAAGGGGAA
>JAFTOT010000059.1 GCA_017463665.1 Clostridia bacterium
AATTTCTACCGGCTTGCGACCACGCTTGCCGTCAGGGTAATAAGGAACAACCAAAGATACCCATGCGCCCCAAGGCAAAGTAGCATCCATTTTTTCTAAAAAAGCTTCCCTTTTTGTAGTGCGCCGACGATTGGCATACTCAATATCCGTAAAATTCTGCTGTTTTTCCATCTGTAACACCCCTTTTCTCTATTATACCATAAATATCCTTGGGGTGGTAGAATTAATCAGCGTTTACTTGAAGCGGAGCGAGCCGAGGACAAAGCCGGTCATGATCATCGCGACGGGAGACATGCATCCTTTGAGCGCACCCGTCATGCCGGTGACAAAGGACGGCAGCTTCACACCCGTGAGACCGACGACCACGCCGAGCACCAGAGCGCACAGGATCGGGATCATCTTCTTCGGGATGGTAAACTTCTTCGATCCGCCGTTCGACAACAGGATCGCGCCGTAGGTATAGATCGCAAAGGTAAACGGAACCGCGAAAAGGATCATAGAGGTCAGCATGCCCGAACCGAAGACTCCTTCGATCACCGGATAGCCGACATAGCCGTAGTTTGCAAAAGCAAACATATACATGTAGGTTCCGTATTCATCCGCGGGTCTGCCCTTGGAAAAGATCTTGGTAAATCCCCATGCGACCAGCAGAACGAACACGAGGAAGACCGCGCCGCTGATCACCATGACCGAGTAGGTCGTCAGCTTTTCGATCCGCACGTTCGAGGAAAGATTGTTAAAAAGCAGTGCGGGCAGGAATACAAAGGTCTCCAGCAACGAAAGGCTCTTGGATGTGCTCTCGGGCAGCAGCCCCGAGCGGCGCAGGATAAAACCGATGCCGATATACAGCAGGATCATCAAAATTTGAGTCGCCGCTCTCGTAAAGTATTCATACATGGGAGAAGCCGTGACTGTCTGCAAAAAGTCCATCATTTAAGTGTCAAAACGACCTTTCCGACATTTTCGCCGCGCTCGAGGATACCGTGTGCCTCGATCGCCTGCGACATGGGCAGTACTTTATACACGGTGGGCTTGATCTCGCCGCTTTCAAGCTTGGGCCATACGTTTTGAACCAACTCGGAGAGCAGATCCGCCTTTTCCTGTACGCTTCTCTTTCTGAGCATGCTGCCGACCAGATGCAGACCGCGCGTGAGCAGCGGACGGAGCCATACATTGGTCTCAACGCCTGCGAGCGTGGAAATGACGACCCAGTAGCCGCCCTCTCCCATGTACTGCAGGCACTTGCCGAGCGTATCACCGCAGAGGCAGTCCATCGCAACATTGACAGGTTCGCCCTTGGCATCGAGCTCTGCAAATACATCTTCGAGCTTGGTCACCGAGGTATCGACCACGATGTCCGCACCGAGATGCTCGATGCTCTTGGCGATATCCGCGTTCAAAACGCTGGTTACGACCTTGGCGCCGAACGCCTTTGCCATCGGAATGGCAACGCTGGCAAGACCGGATGCGCCTGCGGCAACGTAGATCGTCTGTCCGGCTCCCAGGTGTCCCTCATAGAACAGGTTCAGGTACGAGGTGGCATATGCCTCGGGCAGCGATGCCGCCGTTGCCATATCCATTCCCTTCGGTACGGGCATGACCATGTTATACGGAACGGCTACCATCTCGGCATATCCGCCGCCGCCGAGCAGTGCACAGACCTTGTCACCGACCTGCAGCGAGGATTTTTCCTTGGCGATACTGCCCATCTCCTTGACGGTACCTGCAACCTCGAGTCCCATCCACTCGGGCCAGCCCTTCGGGCTCGGATACTTGCCGACTCTCTGCAGCAGGTCTGCACGGTTAAGCGCAGCCGCCTCAATATCAATAATGACCGACTCGTCGCCGCATACCGGATCGGCAACGTCCGACCAGACAAGATTCTGATTTCCATCTACAAGCATTGCTTTCATGTTGTTTCCTCCGAAAAATTATAATTCAATATCAAATCCGCAGGCTGCAAGCGTCGCCTTGTGTACATAGAGGTCATGCTCGTATGTATAGGGGTTCTCTCCCTCACCGCGGATCATTTTTGCAAAATCGGTGAGCATGTTGCTGTATCGATGCTCCTGCGCGGGCGGGAACACCTCGGTGTGCACATCGCTCCAGGACTTTGTATTTGTCGAATACGCTTCGGTCACATGCATGGGATTCTCGATCGGCTTGATCTCGATCGTCCCCTTGGTGCCGCAGACGACAAACTGACGGCGTCCCCAGCCGTTGACCTCCACGGAAGAGGTGCGGATGAAGCAGGTGCCGTCGTCATAGACGAGCGCCGCACAGCAGTTGTCGGGAAAGTCGAGCCCGTCCTGCCCCGAATGGGTAAGAAACGGAACGACCTTGTTCGGCTTGCCCTTGATCTTGACGATCAGGTCAATGAGGTGACAGCCGAAGATATACATGGAGCCGCCTTTGAACTGCGACAGGAACTTGCGGAAATCCGCCTTATGCTCGGTGCTCATGTGCGCATCGATCGTGTGGATATCGCCGAGTTTCCCCGCCTCGATCTGCTCGAGCGCGTAGAGCACGCCGGGATTGTAGCGATACATATACCCCATCTGCACGGCAAGCTTTTTCGCCTTGGCATCCATAAGCAGCTTTTCAAACTCCGCGATGTCCTCGCCCGCAGGTTTGTCCAGATGGATATGCAGACCGCGGTCAATCGCCCGCTGCGCGGTGGGTACTAAATGCGGAACGGAGGTCTCGATCAGCACCGCCTCAAGATCGGGGATGGCAAACAGCTCTTCCTCGGTCATAAAAGGCACGTCCCGATATACCTCGGCGGTCTTTCTGCCGAAATACTTCTCGTCCGCATCGGGCGCAACCACACCGACAAATTCAAACAGCTCGCACAGACGCTTGCAATCCGCTGCCTTCGCAGCACCGTGATTATGTCCGATACCGATCTGACCGATTTTTATTTTTTTCATAAGCAAAAACTCCTTAGTCACACTGTTCGTTGTGTATACTTCTTCTCCATATTCATACTACACGCAATCCCGCAGCTTGTAAATGTACTTGGCGATATTTTTGTCTTTTTTGATACTCGATTTTTTTGTTTTATTGACTTCTTATTTTTCGTTCGGTATAATGAATTACACAAAGGTCCAAACCAAAAGTGCGGAGGCGTCTATGGAAAAAATCGATTTGCCATCTATCAAGATCAAAAAGATTCGCGCTGTCAACCGTCTCAATATCAGTACACAACATTCGTACTACAGAAAACACAGATGCTGTTGGGCGATCTCGGTCAAGCTCGTCGGAAAGACCACCTACACTTCCGACGGAAAGGTACATATTTCCGATCCGGATCACATCGTACTTTTGCCGAAGGGCGCTGCCTATAAACTCAGCTATGAGGAGCTCGGCGAGTGCTTCATGGTGGAGTTTGAAGCCGATTACGAAGGAGAAAACCCCGGCATCACGAGCTATGCCGTGAGCAGGAAGCACGATTTCGTCAACAAAGCGATCAACCTCGAGCGCCTGTGGACGTTTAAGAAGCCTGCCTACGAGCTGTTCTGCATCTCCGGTCTGTACGACCTGATCGCAAAGCTGCACGAGACCGAGCTGTCCGGCTACTACTCCTCCGGCAAGTATAAGGTCATCGAACCCGCGATCAAATATTTGGAGGAAAACTATGCCGATCCCGACCTGTCCAGTGAGGACATGGCGCGCGTCGCCGGCATCAGCTGTGTGTATTTCCGTAAGATCTTCTCGATCGTATTCGGTCAATCCCCGATGCGATACCTCCAATCGGTGCGCATGGAAAAGGCAAAAGACATGCTCTCGGGCGATTATACGCCCATCACCGACATCGCGGAAAGCGTCGGCTTCAAAAGCATTTACTATTTCAGCAAGACCTTCAAAAAGATCACAGGCTACACCCCGACCGAATACGCAAGACGCAAATAGCGATAAATCGCCGTAAGTCTCACTGATAAAAATACACAAAACATATTGCATTTCTCCTCCGTTTGTTGTACAATAACAACATAACTGTACCAAGGAGGATTCCCATGCCGACACAAGACACGCTGAAACTCGGAACCAAACGTAAAAACCTGTATCTCCGCGCCGTGAAAGGGCACTTTGCCACAAGCAGCGCACACTCGAATTACTATATAGATGTTGCGGCGCAGAAATCCCGCCTCACCGAGGCACAGGCGGTTGCCGATGAGCTGAGCGCCTATTACCACACCACCGTGGTGGATACCATTCTCTGTCTGGACGGCACCGAGGTCATCGGTACCTGCCTTGCCGACAAGCTGACCAGAGGCAGCTATGTCAGCATGAACGCACATCAGACCATCTATATCGTCACACCCGAAATGTTAAACGGACAGCTCCTGTTCCGCGACAATATCGTCCCGATGATCCAGGGTAAGCACGTGCTTGTGCTCGCGGTATCGGTCGCATCGGGCAACACGGTAAAAAGTGCGCTCGAGGCAGTGCGGTACTACGGCGGACAGCCGACGGGCATTGCAGCCATCTTTGCCACCAAGGACAAGATCGGCGAGATCGCGGTGCACTCGGCATTTGATCCCAACGACATCGACGGCTACGGCAGCTATGCCCCGCACGAATGTCCGCTCTGCAAGCAGGGCGCAAAGATCGACGCGCTGATCAACTGCTACGGCTTCTCCAAACTGTAAAAATCATTCTTTAAATATTGACTTTGCACGGCGCATGTGCTATAATTTGTTTAATCATTCAGTGGAGGTTACTATCATGGAACATATCAAGACGATCGAGACCCGCAATCTGTGCGACAGCGCAAAGAACGGCGGCTGCGGCGAGTGCCAGACTTCCTGCCAGTCTGCTTGCAAGACCAGTTGCGGTATTGCTAACCAGCAGTGTGAGAACACCAAGGAAAGCAAGTAATCACAGAGAATAAAATGATAAAAGTCGTCCACATGTGAGACGACTTTTTTCCATAATATTTCCGATCGGAAATATATCACGCGTTCCTCGGAACGCATATCACACGCCGCAAGGCGTATATCACGCACTCGCAAAGTGCATATCACTTTTTATGCACTTCCCCATTTTCACAAGGAGAACCTACATATGATACATCAGTATAAACTCGGCGGTTACAATATCGTGCTCGATGTCTGCTCCGGCTCGGTGCACGCGGTAGACGAGGTCGCCTACGATATGATCGCCATGTTTGAGCAAAGCGACCGCAGCGCAGTGATCGCCGCAATCCGGGAAAAATACGCCGACCGCGCCGACATCACGGATGCGGATATCGAGGAATGCTACGAGCAGGTCGTATCCCTCAAAGAGAGCGGCAAGCTGTTTGCCCCCGACACCTTTGAACCGATGGCGGGCGCTCTCAAAGCCAAGACCGCAGGCGTTGTCAAGGCGCTCTGCCTGCACGTGGCGCACACCTGCAACCTGAACTGCGCCTACTGCTTTGCCAGCCAGGGAAAATACCACGGCGACCGCGCGATCATGTCCTTTGAAGTGGGCAAGGCGGCGCTGGACTTCCTCGTGGAGCATTCGGGCACGCGCCGCAATCTCGAAGTGGACTTTTTCGGCGGCGAACCGCTGATGAACTTTGACGTGGTCAAAGAGCTCGTTGCCTACGCGCGCAGCATCGAAAAGGAACGCGGCAAGAACTTCCGCTTTACCCTCACGACCAACGGTCTGCTCATCGACGATGACGTGATCGACTTTGCCAACCGAGAAATGAGCAACGTTGTCCTCAGCCTCGACGGTCGAAAGGAGATCCACGACCGCTACCGCGTGGACTACGCAGGTAACGGCAGCTATGACCGCATCGTGCCGAAGTTTCAAAAGCTAGTCGAAGCGCGCGGCGGCAAGAACTACTACATGCGCGGCACCTTCACGCACCGGAACCCCGACTTTCTCAAGGACATTCAGCAGATGCTCGACCTCGGCTTTAACGAGCTGAGCATGGAGCCCGTCGTCTGCGCGCCCGGAGACGCATCCGAGCTGACCGAGGCGGACAAGCCCATCGTCATGGAACAGTACGAAAAGCTCGCCGAGCTGATGCTCGAGCGCAACCGCGCGGGCAAGCCGTTCACCTTCTACCACTACATGATCGATCTGACGGGCGGTCCCTGCATCTACAAGCGCATCTCGGGCTGCGGCTCGGGAACCGAGTACATGGCGGTTACCCCGTGGGGCGACCTGTACCCCTGCCACCAGTTTGTCGGCGATGAAAAATTCAAGCTCGGCAGCGTATTCGACGGCGTGACCAACACCGCCATGCAGGACGAATTTGCCTCCTGCAATGTTTACGCGCGTCCCGAGTGCCGCGACTGCTGGGCAAGGCTCTATTGCTCGGGCGGCTGTGCGGCAAACGCCTACCACGCGACAGGCTCGGTCAAGGGCATCTACAAATACGGCTGCGACCTCTTCCGCAAGCGCATGGAATGCGCGATCATGGTGCAGATCGCCGAGATCTTTGAAGGTCAGGGGCAATGACAACGCCGATCGTCGATTTTGTGCGCCGCTATGCAGAGAGCAACGCCATGCGCCTGCATATGCCGGGGCATAAGGGCATGCCGCTCTGCGGCATGGAAGCGCTCGACATCACCGAGATCGAGGGTGCAGACAGCCTGTACGAGGCAAGCGGTATCATCAAAGAAAGCGAAAACAACGCAAGTGCGCTGTTCGGCTGTGATACGTTCTATTCCACCGAGGGGTCTTCCCTCTGCATCCGCGCTATGCTCCATCTTGTGCTGCTGCATGCAAAGCAGTGCGGCAAAAAGCCGCTGATCGCCGCGGGGCGCAATGCGCATAAAACTTTTCTCAGCGCGGCTGCCCTGCTCGACTTTGACATCGCATGGCTGTACCCGCGCGATGACGCGTCCTACCTCTCCTGCGACATCGATCTGTCCGCACTCGAAAACGTTCTGCAAAAGGAGAGTCCCGCAGCGGTGTATATCACTTCCCCCGACTATCTCGGCAATGTCGCGGATATCGGGAAGATCGCCGCGCTCTGCCACCGCTATGATACGCTGCTGGCGGTAGACAACGCGCACGGCGCGTATTTAAAGTTTCTGCCAACCTCGCGGCATCCGATCGACCTCGGCGCGGATATCTGCTGTGACTCCGCACACAAAACGCTCCCCGTGCTCACGGGCGGCGCCTATCTGCACATCGCAGAAAACGCGCCCGAACTCTTTTCGGCGCAGGCAAAAAATGCGCTCGCCCTGTTTGGCTCGACCAGTCCGTCCTATTTAATCCTGCAGTCGCTCGACTGCGCGAACAAGTACATCGCGGACGGCTATCGCGATGCGCTCGCCGCATTTGCAGATCGCGTGCAGGCACTCAAAGACAAGCTCGCCGCGCATGGATATATCCTGATCGGCAATGAGCCGATGAAGATCACGATCAGCACAAAACCATACGGCTACAGCGGGAAAAATTTTGCCGATAGACTCGCAAAACAGAATATCATCTGCGAGTTTGCCGACAACGACTTTACCGTGATGATGCTCACGCCCGAGATCGGTGACAGCCTCGACCGTCTCGAAAGTGCCCTCTGCTCCATCGAGAGAAAAGCCGCCATCGACAAGCAGCCGCCCGCCTGTCAAAAGCAGGAGCGCGTACTCTCCGTGCGGCAGGCAACCTTCTCCGCATGTGAGACCGTCCCCGCAAGCGAAAGCGTCGGCAGGATCCTCGCCGCCGCCACCGTCGGCTGTCCCCCCGCCGTCCCCATTGTCATCAGCGGCGAACGCATCGACGCGCACGCGGTCAAGTGTTTCGACTATTACGGCATCGAGACATGCACCGTGGTAAAATAAAATCAAGTCAAAAAAGGTTCCTTTACGCAAGCAATGTCATTTAGATATGATAGTGCAAGTTTAGCTAAGCCCAACGCGAAAGATTCCTCGGTTGTCAAAAGCAATCGAGGGGTCTTTTTTCTGTCAAGGAGTAAGGTTGTGCAATTCTCAATCTAAATAAAAAATGCCCCGCACGAAGCGGTGCGAGAATTACTTGATATATTCTGCAAGGTCGTAGTTTTCGAGATACTTATAGAAAGGCTCCATATAATACTCTTTATTCTCCTCAAAATCCTTCCATACAACGGATATGAGTTTGTATGCTTCGGAAATAGACTTTTCGCACTCTTCAATATTACCAAGTTTTTTATAGCAAGCGGCAATACACTGAAGGAAACTCCAATGGAACGTTTGCATACCCTCCCAAAGATATTGATCTGCAGGGGCATCATAGTAATCTGTCAAAAGGAACGTTGTCAGAACCAGAAGTCCCTTTTCATAGCATTTCAAAGCCTCGGGAATATAATCCTCGGGCGCATAATCGCGGAACTTAACCTCGGGATGCTGATCCATAAAGAACCAAGCATTGCCCTCCTCCATACAAGCTTGGTATAGGCTCTGCAAATGATGACATCTTGACATAATTGCGCCATTGAGTTTATCTCTTCCGGACAGACGAAATGCAAATGCAGAGTCGCGAAGGTCGTATTCGCGAGGAAGCGTTTCCAAAACGCCTTTTGCTTTTTGATAATCGCCTTTCTTGAGATATGCTGCGGCTTGTATATCTTTTACGTTACACACCCGGATGAAATCGTTGCTTTCTGTAATGATTTTTTGGGAGAGTTCAATCATTTCGTCCAAATGCGTAACATCGCCCTCATCGCGCAAAGCATATTCGTATGCATCTAAAAGTGCAGTCAGTAGTTCTTCGTTTCCCGGATATTCTTGCAATGCTGTTTTAATAATCTCGATATACTTCGGCGTGTCATCAAATAAATAATCCCAAGCGTCGTCAATGATTTTTTGAATTTTTGCTTTCATTTCGCGAATATCATAATCAAACAGAATATCCATAGAAACCTCAAAATATCCTGCGATAACCGGTATCATTTCCATATCGGGATATGTCAGACCACTCTCCCATTTGCTTACCGCTTGCGGAGAAACAAAAAGCACGGAGGCAAGCCCCTCTTGGGTAATACCTTTCTTTTTTCTGAGTTCTCGTATCTTATTGCCTATATTGATATTGGTCATAAGAAACCTCCAATTTTTATTGTAAAGCGCTTCACTGATTAAAGTATAACATAAAAATGGGGGTATATCAACAACGCTATATTAGAACAAAATCAACCAATGGTTAAAACGGTTGAAGTGTAAGAATATTATTAACATTTACTGTTTTCCACGACGCTCGCGTCCGGGGTAGGCATAGTATAACAAACCCCGCCCATCTATAAGATTAAATTACTATCGAAGCTATTTCAGATGCGCGGACGAATACCCTCCCCCAGTTTTTTATACGAGTTTTTTCCTATTTATATAAAAGATTTCCGCACTAAAATTTTTATACTTTTATTCCACATTTTGCGTATAAGTCTGTATTTTCTGCAAAAAACAGCGTAAACGCACCTTTTTCAGCGATTTCACGCTCAAACTTGATAAGTAAATCCCCCGAAATCTTTCGTCAAAATCTTTCTTTCGTTGCCCCGTCCCAAGCGGACGAGTAGGTATAAGCAGCAATTTTATACATATCTAAGCAGCCGACAGAAGAAAAATAAGGGCAAACCCGAAGATTTACCCTTATCTAAACTTGCACCGTCTTATCTAAATGACATTGTTTACGCAAGGAACCTTTTTTTGATTTGTCACTGCGGCAGGACGACGGTAACTTTGTCGCCGTAGATCAGCAGATTTCTGCCGAGTTCATACGGGCATGTATAGAGGATCTCCCCGAGTTTTTGGCTGAGATCGGGCGAATAGAACGCAACTTGCAGCATGTCCCATCGGGAGCCGGGCGCCTCTCCGTTTTCGGTGTAGTATGCACACCACATCGAGTTGTCAAAAGTATAATAATAGCCGTCCCGCATCCAAAATACGCCGTCTGCGGCATCGCGCGAAGCAAGCAGCGTTTTTTCGCCGCTCAAATCATTTTTATAATATTTTTGCACCGCATAGTTTTGCAAAAGCGCGCTGTAAAAGCCGCCGTCAAAGACAGTATCGGGGAGCGTGCCGTCTTTCACTTCTCTCTTTTCGCCCGTCTCTACATTGTAGATGCCATAGCCCGCAGACCATTCATATCCGCCGATCCAATAGAGCAGATCTGTGTCATCGATAAAGCCGATCGGCTCATAGCCGACCACATCGCCGATGCTTTTCGCCTTGCAGGCATCGGCATCGCCGTACATGACATTTTCACAGATGCGTTTCACGGTGCCGTCGGGATATTTTATATCCAAGCCGCCGTTATTCCATCCATCCTCCCGCACAGCATACGCGATATGCCGACCGTCGGGAGATATACAGCATCGCTCCGCAATAGGAAAAAGCTCCATTTCGATCTCCCGCAGAGCAAAGGAGCCGTTTTCTTCGGTCAAGGAGATTGCACGATCGACAAACCGCGTATTTCCGTCATCGGAATGTTTTGTCGTATAGATCACGATGCCATCGGCGGTGTACGCAATATCCGAGTAACCGGACGTAATATCCGATGCGGTCTCATACACCGCTTCACCTGCGGATGCGTCCACGACGTACAGCGCATCGTAATAGCAGGCAGCATTCTCCATGCGGCGGTAGCGCAGGTATACCGTATAGCGGTCGTTGTACGCGTATGCGCAGTAGGCAGTATCCTCGGGCAGCGGCAGCTCGACCGTTTGCAGTGTAACGGTGCCGTTATCGGCGAGCACATGCACGGGTTCGCGCTTTACCCATATCTGTTGCGGCACAGCAACGGCATCACTGTAGAGCAGATAGACCAAGCATACGGTTTTGCCGTTCTGCTTGGCAAGAACGGTCAACAGGATCTCCCCGCTGCCGGCACCGCCCGAAGCGGCAACGATCCTGCCATCCGTGTGGCCCTCGGGAAGGGACAATACACACTCGGACACCGACAAGACCTCGCGGGTCTGCGGATCGCCCAAAACCTGCACATAGTAGGTAAGTCCCTCTTCAAAAATATAAAACGTCGGGTTGCCGCCGACAGGAGAGGCTGTCAGAAGCGCACTTGCGGGATCGGCAGGCAGTGCCTCGATCTCCTGCAAAGCGGATGGTGCAGCCGTGATCTGCGGCTCGGCAGTTTCTTTCGGCGCCGTTGTTTCGACGGTAGTGATTTCGGCAGTTGTCGTTTCTACGGTCGCCACCGTCGTCTCCGCAGGCAGCTGCTCCTTGCCGCAGCCAACCGGAGCAAGCACCAAAACCGCGCTCAAAGTTGCAACCCAAATCTTTTTCATATGCGCGTCTCCTTTGTTCCTTATATGTATAGAATATCGCAATTCCCCGCAAAAGTCAATAGGTCTTGTAAAATCAAAATACGGTTGTAAAAATATGTATCTGTAAAGAAAAGATTATAGAAAGCGCTATCTTTAAGGCTTCCTCTCGAGGTGGAAGCATAGCGACCTGCGGTCGCATTGCGGTAAACCGCTGATGAGGTGTAGCCGCTGCAGCGGCGTTTCCCTTTACGGAATGAATGTTACATCTCTACGGACACGGATGCGAAATACGTCGCATCCTACACCTCATCCACCGCTGACGCGGTCCCCCTTCCCCTCGAGGGGAAGGCTTTTGGACTTTCGTGGCGTTCTATCTTTCCTATGCTAAATTCATTTTCTACACAAAACATTTGCAAAAGCAAAAAGCCTTGCAAAGTTCGAGACAAACTCGGACTTCGCAAGGCTCTCTTCTTACTGCTTATTGTGCTTTCCATATTCTTCGCACTTTGCACGCGAACACGCCGCGTTTTATCAAAACCGCGGGCACCATTGCCCGCGAGGCGTGGTCGGAGCGCAACGGAACATAAGGTCTGCTAAAGAAGTCGGTTAGCGTTGCGCTATGCACTCAATCTCCACTTTCGCGCCTTTCGGGATGGCTGCGACCTGCACACAGCTACGTGCGGGGAACGGATCCGCGAAGAAGGACTCATATACAGCATTTACGGCTGCGAAATCGTTCAGATCCGCGAGGAAAACGACCGTCTTTACGACATTTTCCATGCCGAGACCTGCTTCGGCGAGAATATTTTTAAGATTGGTCAGTGACTGCTTTGCCTGCTCCTCGATGGTGTCCGCCATCAGACCGGTTGCGGGATCGATCGGGATCTGCCCCGAAACAAATACCATGTTGCCGAGATCGAGCGCCTGCGAATACGGTCCGATCGCCGCAGGAGCATTCGTGGTAGAAATCTTCTTGATCATTTTCGTTTATCCTTTCCTACTCTATAATTTGGAAACCTGCTTTACGCAGTTCGGTCTTGATCTCCTCAATGTGCTCAAAATCGCGCGTTTCCATACCGATGTGCAGGATGCAGCTTGCGACAGCCATGTTGGCATCCGAACGCTCGTGATGTACGCTGACCACATTGCCGCCGCATTTGGAAATGATGGTGCTGACGCCGAGCAGCTGACCGGGCTTATCTTCCAGCGCGATCTGCAAGTTGGTGGTTCTGCCTGTGGTGACAAGACCGCGGGTGATGACGCGGGAAAGAATGTTTACGTCGATGTTACCGCCCGAGACCAGGCAGACCGTCTTTTTGCCCTCGATGGGCAGTTTGCCGAACATGGCAGCCGCAACGCTGACCGCGCCCGCCCCCTCGGCAATCAGTTTTTGCTTTTCGATCAGGGCAAGGATCGCCGTTGCGATCTCGTCCTCGGTGACCGTAACCACGTCGTCCACATACTGCATATTCATGGCGAAGGTGATGTCGCCGGGGTGCTTGACCGCGATACCGTCGGCAAAGGTGGAAACCTTGTCGAGCGTGATCGCCTCACCCGCTTTGCGGCTCTGCGCCATGGAAGGCGCTCTCTCCGCCTGTACGCCGTACACCTTGACATCGGGGCGAAGCTGCTTGATGGCATAGGCAACGCCTGCGATGAGTCCGCCGCCGCCGATCGGCACGATGACCGCCTCGACATCGGGGAGCTGTTCCAGAATTTCGAGACCGATGGTTCCCTGTCCCGCGATGACCTCGTCATCGTCAAAGGGATGGATCATCGTCGCGCCCGTTTCCGCTTTCAGCTTGCACGCGTATGCATAGGCATCGTCGTACGCACCGGGAACCAGCACGACCTCGGCGCCGAGCGCCTTGGTTGCCTCTACCTTGCTGATGGGGGCACCGTCGGGCATGCAGATCACGCTCTTGGCACCCATCTTGGTTGCCGCAAGGGCAACGCCCTGCGCGTGGTTGCCCGCACTGCAGGCGATGATGCCCGCCTTTTTCTGCTCGTCGTTGAGCTGGCTGATCTTGTAGTACGCGCCGCGCAGCTTAAAGCTGCCGGTCACCTGCAAATTCTCGGTCTTGAGATAGATCTCGGACTTTCCCGAAAGCTTCTGCGAATAGATCAGATCGGTCTTGCGCGCCACTTCTTTGAGCACGTATGCCGCCTGATAAACTTTATCAAGTGTTAGCATTCTTCATTCCCTTCGCATTTTCCTGCAAGATAATCGACAAACTGTTTTGCTGTACGCCCGCTTACGCCGCCGTGCCGCAGCTCCCAGCGGTTCGCAAGGGCACACAGCTCGCTGTCTTCCATTTGTATATTCTCGCGCTTTGCCAGCTCGCGCACGATACTGAGAAATTCGTCCTTGCGGGGAGCGGAATAGTTGATCGTTACGCCGAAGCGGCTGGAAAGCGAGAGCTTTTCTTCGATGGTGTCCGAGCGATGGATCTCGCCCGTAAACTCCATGTCGTTTTTGTCATTCCAAGTTTCTTTGATGAGGTGGCGTCGGTTGGAGGTCGCGTAGATCAGAATATTGTCGGGTCTCGACTCTACGCCGCCCTCGATCACTGCCTTGAGGAACTTATATTCCACCTCGTGCTCCTCAAAGGAAAGGTCGTCTATGTAGATAATAAAACGGTAATTGCGGTTTTTGATCAGCGAGATCACGGTAGAGAGGTCGCGGAACTGATGCTTGTAGATCTCGATCATGCGCAGTCCGTCCTCAAAGTACTCGTTGAGCACCGCTTTGATGCTGGTGGACTTGCCCGTACCGCTGTCGCCGTAGAGCAAAACATTGTTTGCCCGCTTACCGCAGACGAAAGCGTATGTGTTATCGACAAGCTCCTGCTTTTGCAATTCGTAGCCGACCAGATCGGAAAGTCTGACGCTGTCGGCGTTGTTGATGGGGCAAAATTCAAGATCCGCACCGCTGCCCCGAATGCGGAATGCGCGGTTCATGCCAAACATGCCCACGCCGCACTTCTCATAGTGCTCGGTGACAAGGTCGAAGACCTCGTTTTCGTCTTTTGCCGCGGCAATCTTCCCACTGAGAGCGCGCACCTTGGCGCTGACGTTTTTGTTGTAGAGCTGCTCCCGTTTCGGGATCGCCTGATAATTTGTGATGATGGAGAAGCAGTCAATGCCCAGCTCCTTTTCGAGCGGCGCAAAATCATAGTGGAACAGGTTCTTAAAAATGCGGAAATCGTGCTTTGCAAACACATTGACGCTGCCGCCATCACTGACTCCTTTTCGCTCACTGGTGAGCGAAAAGGAGTTTTCATTTGTGATGAGCAAAAAGGTGAGGTAATTCTGCCACAGGTTGGTATCAAAGCCATACGATGTGGAGAGGTCAAGCAGGCGCTTGATCTCGGTATAAATTTTACGAATGGTGGTGTCTCGGTCATCCGTGCTGCTGTCCTTTGCCGCGATCGCCGCGGCGAGATTTTCCAGTATGCTGTCCCCGCCGAGATCGCTGTACAGCAATAGCTTTGATACTTCGTTTAGCATAAAATATCCTCTTTGTTTTTGCTTCCTACGCATCGCGTCGGAAGCATGAATTGTGCCTTGCACATGAATTGACATCTACGATGTCATGATTTCTCGCTACGCTCCATGAATTGTGACGCACAGCGTCACATTTCGGTTGATTTTCGCCGTCAAAAGGCGAAAATCTTCATAAATGCCGAAGGCAATTCATGAACACGCAGTGTTCAAATCATGCCCGACAGGGCAATTCATGCACTGTAGGGCAAATCATTATTTTACTTCCTGTCGCCAGCCGAATTCATCGGGGAGCTTGCCGAGCTGGATACCGGTAACGGTATCGTACAGTCTCTGGCTGACAGGGCCGATCTTGCCGTCGCCGATGGTCATAACATCGTCCTTGTAACGCAGCTTGCCGACAGGGGAAATAACAGCCGCCGTACCGGTGCCGAATACTTCCTCGAGCTTGCCGCTCTTCTGCGCTTCGAGCAGCTCTTCTACCGAGATCTTGCGTTCGGAGACCTTGTAGCCCCAATGCTTGCAGAGGTGCAGCACCGAGTTGCGCGTAATGCCGGGCAGGATCGAGCCGTTGAGCATAGGCGTAACGATCTCGCCGTCGATCTTGAAGAAGATGTTCATTGCGCCGACTTCCTCGATGTACTTGCGCTCAACACCGTCGAGCCAGAGTACCTGCGAATAACCTGCGTCATGCGCCTTGACCTGTGCAGCAAGGCTTGCGGCGTAGTTGCCGCCCGTCTTTGCAAAGCCCATACCGCCGCGAACCGCACGGACATAGTCGTCCTCGATCCAGATGCCTACAGGCTCCAGACCGCTTGCGTAGTATGCGCCCGAGGGCGAAAGGATGATGATGAACAGATAGGTCTTGGAGGGCGAAACGCCGAGGAATGGATCGGTCGCAATGATGAAAGGACGCACATAGAGCGAGGTGCCCTTCTCGGTCGGAACCCAGTCCTCATCCATCTTGACGATCGCTTTCACCGCCTGCACAAAATCCTCTTCGGGCAGCTGCGGAATGCAGAGACGATCGTTGGTCGCGTTGGTACGCTTTGCGTTCATGTCGGGGCGGAACAGATAGGTCTTACCGTCCTCGCCGCGATATGCCTTGAGTCCCTCAAACATCTCCTGTCCGTAGTGGAACACCATGGATGCGGGAGAGAAAGCCAGATCACCGTAGGGTACGATGCGGGCATCATGCCAGCCCTTGCCCTCGGTGTAGTTCATGATAAACATATGGTCGGTAAAGATCTTACCGAAACCAAGTGGGCCCTCGGGCTTAGCCTTCGGGTGTTCTGTTTTTTGGATCTTGATATCCAACATTTATATCATCCCTTTCAAAAATTTGTTAGGATTACAGTCTGGAAATAATCTCAGCGGTCATGCCGGTGCAGGTAACGGGGGTCGCACCGCTGTCGCCCACGATGTCCGCAGTGCGAACGCCTGCTTCCAGCGTTTCGTTGACAGCTTTTTCGATCGCGTCTGCCTCCTCGGTAAGACCGAAGGAGTAGCGCAGCATCATGGCTGCCGAGAGAATGGTTGCGATCGGGTTTGCCTTGTTCTGACCTGCGATGTCGGGTGCCGAGCCGTGGATAGGCTCATACAGACCGCACTTGCCGCTGCCGAGCGAGGAAGAAGCGAGCAGACCGATGGAACCGGTGATCTGCGAAGCCTCGTCGGAGAGGATGTCGCCGAACATATTCGAGGTAACAACAACGTCAAAGCGGGAAGGATCGCGGACGAGCTGCATTGCAGCGTTGTCTACGAGCATATCGGTGCACTCGACCTCGGGGTACTCCGCAGCGATGCGGTGTACCGTCTCACGCCACAGGCGCGAGGTCTCGAGCACGTTCGCCTTGTCGATCGAGATGACGTTCTTGCGGCGCTTCATCGCCGTTTCAAACGCAACGCGCGCAATGCGCTCGATCTCCATGACGCTGTATGCCTCGGTGTCGTATGCCTCGGGGCCGTATTTGCCCTCGCGTCTGCCGCGCTCACCGAAGTAGATACCGCCAGTCAGTTCGCGTACGATGACGAGGTCAAAGCCGCGCTCGATGATGTCGGGGCGCAGGGTGCAAGCACCTGCGAGTGCGGGATAGATCTTTGCGGGGCGCAGGTTGGTGAACAGTCCGAGTGCCGCGCGAAGACCCAGCAGTGCCTTTTCGGGGCGGATGTTGCCGGGGAGGGTGTCCCACTTGGGACCGCCTACAGCGCCGAGCAGTACGCTGTCGCTGTTTTTGCATCCCTCAACGGTTTCCTTCGGCAGGGGTTCGCCGCACGCGTCGATCGCACAGCCGCCTGCCAGATAGGGAGTGAAGTTAAAGGTATGACCGTACTTTTTGCCGATGACCTCCAGCACCTCAACAGCGCTGTCTACGATCTCGGGGCCGATACCGTCACCCTTAACAAGAGCTATATTGAATTCCATTACTTGTTTGCCTCCTGCTTTGCTTTGATATAGGGGAGAAGTCCGCCGGCATCAATGATACCGTTGATGAACGCAGGGAAAGCAGCCGCACGGAAGGTCTCGCCGGTGGTCTCATCGGTGATCACACCGGTGGAGAAGTCCACGGAAACCTTGTCGCCGGCATTGATCTTCTCTGCTGCTTCGGGGCACTCGAGGATCGGGAAGCCGATGTTGATCGCGTTGCGGTAGAAGATACGCGCAAAGCTTGCCGCGATAACGCAGGAAATGCCGCTGGCGCGGATTGCGATGGGCGCGTGCTCACGGGAGGAGCCGCAGCCGAAGTTTGCGCCGCCGACCATGATGTCGCCTGCCTGCACGTTCTTGACGAAATCGATGTCGATGTCTTCCATGCAGTGTTTTGCGAGATCCTCGGGCGAGGGTGCGTTCAGATATCTTGCGGGGATAATTACGTCGGTGTCTACGTTGTCACCGTATTTAAAAACTCTTCCTTGTGCCATTGTTTAGCCCTCCAAATCCTCAGGCGAAGCCATGCATCCCTTTACTGCCGATGCCGCTGCAATCGCGGGGCTGGCGAGGATAACTTCACTCTTGGTATGTCCCATTCTGCCGACAAAGTTGCGGTTGGTGGTAGCGACGGCGCGCTCGCCCTCGCTCATAACGCCCATGTGACCGCCGAGACAAGGTCCGCAGGTCGGGGTGGAAACTGCGCAGCCTGCCGTGATGAAGGTCTCGAGAAGTCCTTCTTTCATTGCCTGCAGATAAACGTCCTGCGTTGCGGGGATGACGATGCAGCGCACGCCCGCAGCTACGGTTCTGCCCTTGAAGATTGCAGCGGCAGCACGCAGGTCGGAGATACGACCGTTTGTGCAGGAGCCGATGACACACTGGTCGATGTGCATGCCCTTGACCTCGTCGATGGTCTTGGTATTGGAGGGCAAATGCGGCAGGGATACGGTGGGTTTCAGCTCGGAGAGATCAATGGTCACTTCCTGCTCATACTCTGCATCCTCGTCTGCTTCGTATACGACGACGGGACGCTGGAATCTGTCTTTTACATACTCCATGGTCTTTTCGTCCACAGGGAAAATGCCGTTTTTGCCGCCTGCCTCGATCGCCATGTTCGCGATGGTAAAGCGGTCGTCCATGGAGAGCTCTGCAACGCCTTCGCCCGCGAACTCAATGGACTTGTAGAGAGCACCGTCTACGCCGATCAGACCGATCAGGTGCAGGATGACGTCCTTACCGCTGACATACTTCTGCAGCTTGCCGACAAGGTTTACCTTGATCGCGGACGGAACCTTGAACCAGTTCTCGCCTGCAGCCATGCCCGCTGCCATGTCGGTGGAACCAACACCCGTGGAGAACGCGCCGAGCGCGCCGTAGGTGCAAGTGTGCGAATCCGCACCGATGATGCAGTCGCCGGGGCCGACAAGACCTTTTTCGGGCAGAAGCGCGTGCTCGATGCCGACGCATCCTACATCATAGAGATGGGTGATATCAAATCTCTTTGCAAAATCTCTTGCGGTAGCGCAGAGCTGTGCCGACTTGATGTCCTTGCAGGGGGTGTAGTGGTCGAGTACGATCGCGATTCTATCCTTATCAAAAACTTTTGTAAAGCCCGCGTCGTCAAATACCTTGACGGCAACGGGGGTGGTAACATCGTTGCCGAGTACCAGATCCAAGCGTGCCTCGATCAGGTCGCCCGCTTTAACAGAGGGCAGACCTGCGTGCGCCGCGAGGATCTTTTGTGTCATTGTCATTCCCATTATGTTAATCCTTTCTATTTGAAAGATGTCTGCATCTTTCAAGCCTGAACAGCCGCCTGCATCTTGTTGACGGCATTGATATACGCTTTCAAACTTGCTTCTATGATATCCGTGGAAAGTCCGCGGCCGACATAGGTGCGGTCGCCGGCTTTCAGCTTAACGGATACATCGCCGAGCGTGTCCTTACCCTCAGAGGTGGAGTTGATGGTATACAGCTCCAAGGTATGCTCGACCGGATTTACTATATTGTCGATTGCCTTGAACGAAGCGTCGATCGGACCGTCGCCGAGGGATACGCCCTCGTATTTTTCTCCGTCCTTCTTCAGGCAGACCGTGCTGGTCGCCGTGGTAAAGTTGGAGGTGTGTACGTCGAACCAATCCAGTGTGAATGCAGCGCTCTCATCCAGCTCCTCTACAGAAGCCTTGTGGAGCACGATCGCTTCGATATCGGCATCGTTGATCGTCTTCTTTTTATCGCAGAGTACCTTGAATTCCTCAAAGCAGCTGAGCAGTTCTTCGGGGGTGAGCGTGTAGCCCAACTCTTTCAGATGGCTCTCAAACGCGTGCTTACCCGAGTGCTTGCCGAGGACGATGTTGTTGGTATGGATACCGACTGCCTCGGGGGTGAGGATCTCGTAGGTCTGCTTGTTTGCCAGCACGCCGTGCTGGTGGATGCCCGACTCATGTGCAAATGCGTTTTTGCCGACGATCGGCTTGTTGAGCGGTGCGTTCTGACCGATCACGGTGTAGACCGCCTTACTGGTGCGGTAGATCTGCGTGGTATCGAGACGGGTGGTAACATTGTAAAGATCGGGGCGTGTGTGCATTGCCATGACGACCTCTTCGAGCGAGGTGTTGCCTGCTCTCTCGCCGAGACCGTTGACCGTGCACTCGATCTGTCTTGCGCCGCCGAGCACGCCTGCAAGCGAATTTGCAACGCCCATGCCGAGGTCATTGTGGCAGTGTACCGAAAACTCGACCTTGTCGGCATTCGGCACTGTCTTTATCAAATACTCGATCAGCGCGCGCATTTCGTTTGGCGTGGTATATCCGACGGTGTCGGGGATGTTGAGGACAGTTGCACCGTTTTTGATCGCGGTGTCCACTACTTTTGCCAAAAATTCGGGTTCGCTGCGAGTCGCATCCTCAGCCGAGAATTCGATGTTCGAGCAATATTTCTTTGCATACGCTACCATTTCGGCAGTTCTGGCAAGTACCTGCTCGGGAGTCATGCGCAGCTTATACTCCATATGTACGGGGGATGTTGCGATAAAGACATGGATACGCGGGTCGGCAGCGACTTTCACTGCCTCCCACGCGGTATCGATATCCTTTTGTGCCGCTCTTGCGAGCGAAGCAACGGTGCAGTCCTTGACCGCCTTTGCGATCTCGTTGACCGACTCAAAGTCGCCGGGCGAGGAAATGGCAAAGCCCGCTTCGATGATGTCTACCTTCATCTTTTCAAGGCACTTTGCAATCTCCAGCTTTTCGCGCAGATTCATGCTGCAGCCGGGCGACTGCTCACCGTCGCGAAGGGTGGTATCAAAAATTTTTACCTGGTTGCTCATTTCGTTCTCCTTACACTTCGAGAATTGCACCTTTGTCCGCAGAGGTCACAAGCTTTGCGTAGCGTGCGATATAGCCGGTCTTGACCTTCGGCTCGGGGCATACCCATTTTGCACGGCGCGCAGCGAGAACCTCGTCGGTAACTTCCAGTGTGATCTTACAGTTTTTAATGTCGATGGAGATGATGTCTCCTTCTTCTACAAGTGCGATATTGCCGCCTGCCGCAGCCTCGGGGCTGACATGTCCGATCGCCGCGCCGCGGGTAGCACCCGAGAAACGTCCGTCGGTGATGAGCGCAACGCTCTCGCCGAGTCCCATGCCGCAAATTGCGGAAGTGGGGTTGAGCATTTCACGCATGCCGGGACCGCCCTTGGGGCCCTCGTAGCGGATCACAACGACGTCGCCGGGCTTGATGTTGCCCGCGTAGATCGACGCGATCGCCTCCTCCTCGGAGTTGAACACGCGTGCAGGCCCGCTGTGTACCATCATTTCGGGGGCCACAGCCGACTGCTTGACCACGCAGCCGTCGGGAGCAATGTTGCCCTTCAGCACTGCGATGCCGCCGTTTTCGGAGTACGGATTGTCGATCGGTCGAATGACCTCGGGGTTCTTGTTGACAACGCCTTCGAGATTTTCCGCCATGGTCTTGCCGGTAACGGTCATAACGCTCGTATCCAGCAAATTCTTTTTGGTCAGCTCCTGCATAACGGCGTATACGCCGCCCGCGCGGTTGAGATCTTCCATGAAGGTATCGCCTGCGGGTGCAAGGTGGCAAAGGTTGGGCGTTTTGCGGCTGATCTCGTTAGACATGTCGAGACTGATCTCAACGCCTGCCTCATGCGCGATGGCGGGAAGGTGCAGCATGGTATTGGTGGAGCAGCCGAGCGCCATATCGACCGTCTCGGCATTGTGGAACGCCGCCTCGGTCATGATGTCGCGAGGACGGATGTCCTTTTTGATCAGGTCCATGATCTGCATGCCCGCTTTCTTTGCAAAGCGCAGACGCGCCGAAAGGGGTGCGGGAATGGTGCCGTTGCCCGAGAGCGCCATGCCGATCGCCTCGGTCAGACAGTTCATCGAGTTTGCGGTGTACATACCCGAGCAGGAACCGCAGGACGGGCAGGCGTTTTCTTCATAGTCCTTCACGCCGCATTCGTCCATGGTACCCGCGTGGTATGCGCCGACCGCCTCAAACATGTGGCTCAGGCAAGTACGGCGACCGTCCTCGAGATGACCTGCGAGCATCGGACCGCCCGAGCAGAAAATGGTCGGGATGTTCAGTCTTGCCGCCGCCATCAGAAGTCCCGGAACGTTCTTATCGCAGTTCGGGATCATAACGAGACCGTCAAACTGATGCGCCGTGACCATAGCTTCGGTCGAATCGGCGATCAGATCGCGCGTAACCAGCGAATACTTCATGCCGATGTGTCCCATGGCGATACCGTCGCAGACAGCGATCGCGGGGAACATGATCGGCGTGCCGCCCGCTAGGCGAACACCTGCCTTGACCGCCTCGGTGATCTTGTCCAGGTGCATGTGACCGGGGACGATCTCATTGTGCGAGGAGACGATACCGACCAAGGGGCGGGAGATCTCCTCATCGGTCAGACCGAGAGCATACAGCAGACTTCTGTTCGGCGCACGTTCAACGCCACGCTTGATGTTTTCCGAATTCATAAAAACCTCCGGGAATTGTGTAAGGATATGCGGTGCATATCCTTACCGTGATATAAATCGCTTTGCGATTTGTGATATGCGCCTATAGGCGCGTGATATTTGCCCTATGGGCAAGTGATATACGCCGTGCGGCGTGTGTCGGTAGCAAATTGCCTTTCGGCAATTTGCAAAAACTTAGTTAGAAGCAGTATCGAGATCTGCGTCGTTCTTCCAGAGCATCTGCTCGCGGAGCTGCTTGCCGACGATCTCCATCTGGTGCTTTGCAAGTGCCTCACGCTTGGAGTTGAAGAAGCATCTGCCGTTCTTGTTCTCCGCGATCCACTTGCCTGCGAAGGTACCGTCCTGAATGTCGCTGAGAATTGCCTTCATGTTTGCCTTGGTCTGCTCATAGGGCAGTACGCGGGGGCCGGAAACATACTCACCGAACTCAGCGGTATCGGAGATGGAGTAGTTCATAGCTGCAACGCCGCCCTTGTTGATCAGGTCGATGATGAGCTTCATCTCGTGGATGCACTCGAAGTATGCGTTCTCGGGCTCATAGCCTGCCTCAACGAGGGTCTCAAAGCCGCAGCGCATAAGATCGACTACGCCGCCGCAGAGAACTGCCTGCTCGCCGAACAGGTCGGTCTCGGTCTCGTCGTGCATAGTGGTCTCCATGATACCTGCGCGAGCGCCGCCGATACCTGCGATGTACGCCAGAGCGATGTCATATGCCTTGCCGGTAGCGTTCTGCTCAACAGCAACGAGACAGGGTACGCCCTTGCCTGCAACATAGGTGCTTCTTACGGTGTGACCGGGGCCCTTGGGAGCTGCCATGAATACGTCAACGTCTGCGGGAGGAACGATCTGCTTGTAACGGATGTTGAAGCCGTGTGCAAATGCGATCGCCTTGCCTGCGGTGAGGTAAGGAGCGATGTCCTTCTTGTACATGTCTGCCTGAGCCTCATCGTTGATGAGGATCATGATGATGTCTGCCTTCTGCGTAGCCTCAGCAACGGTCATTACGTTGAAGCCGTCCTTCTCTGCTACGGGCCAGGACTTACCGCCCTTGCGAAGACCTACGACTACATCGCAGCCGCTGTCGCGGAGGTTGAGTGCGTGTGCGTGGCCCTGCGAGCCGTAACCGATGATCGCGATGGTTTTACCATTCAGTTTGTTGAGATCGCAATCCTTCTCATAATACATTTTTGCCATAGTTAAATTCTCCTTTTTCTTTTGTTTCATCATAAATTGTTTCCTGGCCCCGTTCAAGCGCTACGACACCGGTACGTACCAGTTCGAGCACCTCAAACTCCTCCAGTAATTTTTGGATAGCTTCGATTTTGCTCTCGTCGCCGATCATGGCGAGTGTCAGAGAGCCGATGGCGACATCAATGATGTTCGCACGGAAGATATTGGCGATCTGAATGATCTCATTTCGCTTCTCGCCTGTAGCGGCGCGTACCTTAAAGAGTACCAGCTCGCGGCGGATCGAGCGCTCGGGAGTGAGCACCTTGACCGAATGCACCGGAAAGAGCTTGCGCAGCTGATTGGAGAGCAGCTTGATCTGATCGTCGTCGCCCAGCACCTCAATGGTGATACGCGATACCGCAGGATCGGTGGTGGTGCCCACCGCCAGCGATTCGATGTTATACCCCTTGCGGGAAAAGAGGCGCGATACCTGCGAGAGAACGCCCGCTTCGTTATCTACGAGCACGGCAAGTGTTTGTCTTCTGACTTCGTTCACAGTTGTACCTCCTTAGCTGATAATAAACTTGGTAATGGGGCTGCCGCCGCCGACCATGGGACGTACCATTTCGTCCATGTCGATCACGCAGTCGATGACATAGCCGTGACCGTATTCCATGGCTTCTTGGATCGCAGCTCGCAGTTCATCTTCGCGGGCAACGCGTCTGCCGCGCAGTCCGTATGCCTCGGCGAGCTTGACAAAGTCGGGGGCGTGACCGAGGGTGGTCTGCGAATAATGCTTGTTGTAGATCAGCGTCTGCCACTGGCGAACCATGCCGAGCGTCTTGTTATCGAAAATGAAGGTGATAACGGGGATATCATAGTGCTGCTCGGTGGCGAGCTCGTTGCAGTTCATGCGGAAGCTGCCGTCGCCCGTGATATGGATGACCGTTTTTTCGGGGTTGCCGACCTTGGCACCGATCGCGGCACCCAGACCAAAGCCCATCGTACCGAAGCCGCCCGAGGTGAGCAGCTGACCGGGATAGTCGAAGTGGAAGTGCTGGATCGCCCACATCTGATGCTGACCGACGTCGGTGGCAACGATGGTATCCTGCGGCATCAGCTCAGCGATCGCGCTGAGGATCTGCTTGGGAGTAAGTGCCGAGTCGCCCATATCGTACTCGGTCTCGGTGGGGTAAGCAAAGACGTTCTCTTTCCATTCCTCGTGGCTCTGCTGCGCAATGCGTCTGTTGAGCATAGCAAGCACGCGCTTGGCATCGCCGACGATATGGTGATCGGTCTTGACATTCTTGTTGATCTCCGCGCGGTCAATGTCGATCTGTACGATCTTTGCCTGCTTGGCAAAGCTCTTGGGATCGGTAGCCACACGGTCGGAGAAGCGGCAGCCTACCGCGATCAAAAGATCGCATGCGGCGCACGCTCTGTTAGCAGCCTGCGAGCCGTGCATACCGACCATACCTGCGGTGAGCGGATTGCGTCCCTTAAAGCCGCCCGCACCCATCAGCGTGATGGCAACGGGCGCGTCGAGCTTTTCGGCGAACTCGGTGAATTCCTCCTGCGCTCTGCCGCGGACGACACCGCCGCCGCAGATCAGAAGCGGCTTCTTCGCCTCGCGGATCATATCCACCAGCGTGTCGATATCCTTTTCATCGGGCTTCGGCGGCTGGAAGTTCTGCGAGGAGCGCTGCATCAGCGCACCGAGACGACCGTTCGAGGAATGCTCGCTGCGCGGCAGCGGCTCAAAGTCCGCCTTTGCTGCGGTGACATTCTTCAGAATGTCGATGAACACGGGGCCCGGTCTGCCGCTGCGTGCGATGGCAAATGCCTCACGCACGATATCCGCAAGCTGATTTACATCGCGTACAAGATAATTGCACTTGGTGATCGGCATCGTGATGCCTGTAATATCGACCTCTTGGAAAGAGTCCTTGCCCATCAAAGTTTCATTGACGTTGCAGGAAATGAACACTACAGGCGCCGAATCCATGTTTGCGGTCGCGATACCCGTGACCAGGTTGGTCGCGCCGGGGCCCGAAGTCGCAAAGCAAACGCCGACCTTGCCCGTGCTTCTCGCATAGCCGTCTGCGGCATGTGCCGCGCCCTGCTCATGCGAGGTCAAAATATGCTTGATCTTCCCGTCGTACGCATACAATTCGTCATACACATTCAAAATCGTACCGCCGGGGTAACCAAAGATGGTGTCAACGCCTTGTTCTACAAGGCATTCCATCAAAATTTTTGCTCCGGTCATCTGCATATACCGAAAATCCTCCTTTATCGGGTAAGACAACAAAAAGCCCTATGGACTAAAAGTTTAGACCATAAGGCTTGCCTATTCCTAAATTTTACATCCGGGTGTATATGAAGTATTTCGCCCGAACTTAAAATCCCATGGCTTTGCAACTCAAGGCACAACTTTTAGCACTATTCTCTGCGTTCTTCACGACTAGCACAAGAATAATGCTCACGATAATTATGCTGTTGAGTGCATAAGCGAAATGCATGTTTTTTACCTCTGAAATCACTGTTATCAACGGATTTTCCGTAATTATACCACTTATAAAAAAGCTTGTCAATACCCCTTTTGCAAATTTTTGCAGGATTTGAAACAAAAAATTGCAAAAACGAAAAATGGATACAAAATGTGTATATTTATGCAACGTAATATACAGCTTATGCGCTGTAACGGCGACAAACAGCTCTTGTAGGGCGCGACGTCCTCGACGCGCCGCATAAACCATAGTAAAACTTGTATGCCAAATGAAAGTTTAGAGTTGCAGCAAACATCTCCCCACAAGATCCGAGCAGCAACCTTCCCGCTCGATTCCGTAGCCTTTGGTGGTATGCAAAAACGCTGCATCTGCGCGGACGTGCTTTTGGAGTTGATGCATGTGGGACACGAGGATCCAGCGGACGCCGCAGGCGGAGAAATACGCCAGGATATCGGCGAGTCCCTTTGCGCCCTCATCGTAGGCGGTGGACTGAAACGGTTCATTGAGCAGAACCAATGTCCCCGGAACGAGCGCATCGAACATCGCGCGAAACTCCCGCACTTCCTGCTCAAAGCGCCCTGCTCCCTGCTCTGCCTTCTCCGCCTCGGCATAGTAGGTGAGCAGCCGCGAACAGGGCGAAAACGTCAGCCTTGCGGCAGGAACCGGCAGCCCCGCCTGTGCCAGCATCTGCAGCACGCCGACCGTGCGCAAAAAAGTGGTCTTGCCGCTGCTGTTGTCGCCGAACAATATCGTGCCGCGTGCGGCATCGACCTCTACGCTGTACGGCACGACCGCGGCGGGCGATGCCGTCAGCAAAAGCAGCAGATCATACGCATTTTCACAGGAAAATGCCCCATCTGCCGCGACCGTCGGAAAACAGGTCGCAACTCCCGAATTCCGCAGACGATAGCAATACTTGACCGCCGCCTTATAGAACAGCACCTCCCGCGTGAGATGCTTGTACCGATCAAACAAAAAGCGCGCGATCTCCCCGAACTGCCCCGCAAGAGAAACCACCGCGGCAATGTACATCTCCTCCTGCAGCTCCACACTCTGCCCATCCAAAATAACGCCCGCAGGCTCTGCTTCCGTCTGCTTTCGGGAAAACAGTTTTTTCTTTTTCGGTGCCGCAAAAGCCGCACGGATAGCATTGTGCGGGATCAGATCGCACGCGCAGATCCTGCCGCTCGCATTTAAAGCCAGACGAAAATCCAACTGCCCGACCGTGGTATACTGCTCAAACCTCGAACACAGCACAAGCAGTGCATTTGCATCCTCGCCACGTGCGATCCGCCGTATATCCGCCTGCAAGTCGCGCAGCCCCTCGGACGCAAATGAACAGGTGCCGAGCAGATCGTCCATCGCGCCGAGAAGCAGCAGCACGCGTTTGAGCGTGAGCGCACTCACCGAAACAAGACTTGCCGCGCCGGCAAACGACTGCCCCTGCCCGCCCGTGCGCCGCATCCGATAGATCTCCTGCCGCTCACGCTCATATTCCGCAGAATACCGCGAAAGCTTTTCCAAATGCGCATGCAGCTCGGAAAGCAGCTCCGAGCGCTCCAAAAGATCCCGCAGGATCGCCTGCCGATACCGTACCCCGTCGGCAGTGCGCGGCAAATTGCAGATCGCTTCGGTGAACGCCGCGCTCTCGCGCACATCGCTGCAAAAATAGGGGATGCTCTTGTCGAGCGACAGGCGGTACAGCGCTTCTTTGCCAACCGCGCTTTCCGTGGCTTCTTCGGTATACAATAAGCTCAAACCGTCATGCATGTGTTTTCAACCTCTTAGATAAAGAATCGTGATCCAAGCCGTACTTTCGCAAAACATCCCGCACATACGCCGATGCCGTTCTGCACAGCCGCCGCACCTTGTACAGGCGGTTGCTCTCTCCGTCTACGAGCACCTGCAAAACAGGAAACTCGTTTTGGCATACCTCCCCGAAGTGCGTCACAAACAAACCGAACATCTGCCTGTCGCGGAGCACCTGCGCGCTTTGACACGCCAGCGCCGCCCCGACCGTGTCATTGGCACCGCTGTACGCCTCGTTGAGGAAGACAAAGCTGTCCCGCACATCCTCGGCGACAATGGCGTCAAAGCGATGCTTTTCTTCTTCCAATCGCCCCATCCCCTCAAAGCGCTCGTCCCTCGGAAAGTGCGTGCAGATGCGGTCAAAGCAATATACAGAAGCGCTTGCAGCAAGCATTTTGCAGCCGCCGAAGGCAAAGACCAGATTCAGCGCCGCGCAGCGCAGAAATGTGGTCTTGCCGCCGCTGTTGGCACCGACCAGAAAGAAGAACGGCTCCTCCTCGTCAAAGCCTATGTCATTGGGCACGACGCAGGCCTGCTTTTGCAGCAGATAGGGATCGTACGCGTTTTCGGCGCGGTACTGTCTGCGATCGGAGACTTCGGGGAAACAGGTGCGGATCCCCTTTCGCTCCATCTCTTTCATAAACTTATGCATCTGCACATAAAATTCCAATTCCTCGATGTATCCGAGCGGTTCGGACAACGTCTCTGCCGTGAATGGTGCCAGCAGTGCATCCAATGCCGCAAATTCCGCAGCGTACATGGCGCACAGCGCGTTCGACACCGGCAGATTCAGGCGATATGTCTGCGCCTTTGCACATAGCGGCGGCATACCAATTCCCGCCGCGTGCGCCGCAAGCATCTCGCCGTAGCTCTCGGTGCCGTCCTCCGGCTGCATCCATGCGCGATCCATCAGCGAAACGTCAAACGAAGATATCCGCCCCGCAAGCGGCTCTGCCGCCGAGACCGCCGCTTCCATGCTCGCATACAATGCCCGATGCGCCCCGTCGCTCCAATATGCGGCAGCGGCGGCGGTAACGGCATTTTCACGCGGGAACGCGCACAGCAGCCGAACCGCATCCAGATACAGCCGCAGCACGTGCAAGCGCAGCAAGCTCTTCTCGGCTGCAAGCTCCGTCTCGGCAGCGTGATACCGCTCCGACGCGAGCGCACGCAAAACTTCCAACAATTCGGTCACATGGCGGCAAAAAGCATCGTCATCCATATCGCGAAAGAAGTCCTGTCGGCAGATCACCGTCCGCTTGTCGCACGGTCGCGTCAGGATCGGCAGGATCTTTTTCGGCAGAATGTCGGCAAGGTGCAGATCCCCCATCAGCGATGCATCGTATGGCGCTTTTCCCGCCGTATATAAAAAGGAAGGCATCCTCATGCGCGCAGTTCCCCCTCGTACTCGATTTTTGCAAGCAAACGGGACAGCGAATAGACAAAAACACCGTTTACCATATCCCCCGAAGATACGTCCTTTTCGCCTTGTTTGATCTGATAGCAGATCGGATGCACCAGCAAAACGGGAACAAAGTCTTTTAAGTACCAATCTTCCGCAAAGCGATATTGAAAATCATATCGCGGCAAGGAGTGCGGTCGGCTGTCAAAGGACAGCTTGTGCGCGCCCCCGTACGAGAAGATCGCAAATTCGTTGCGCGTGACATACTTACCGTCGTTTTGAAACACCAGCGTGGACAGACGGCGCCCTGTCGCAAAAAGCTTGACCGCGTACACCGTGTCCTTGGTTTCTATGTAGAAATCGCACCTCGGTGTACTTTTGCGCCCGAACATCCACAGTCGATGCGTCGGCACGAGCCTTGCACCGCTCTTTCCGAGGCACTTTTGCATTTTCAAAACAAGCAGCACCCGCTTTGCAAAAATGCGCAAATACGGCAAAACCGACAGCGCCGCAGCGATGCCGAAAACAGAAAGCCATCCCATATACATCCTCCTTTTCAACCGCCACTTATAGGATACCGCCGCGGGGGTTCCCCGTCAAGCAATCCTTAGTTGCCTTGTTATCTTATATAGTGTACCAGACCGCCGCGCGGTTCGCTGTTTTGTGGATTTTCATTGCAAAAAACTCCCCGAAGGCGTTCGCCTTCGGGGAGTTTGCTTTACTTTTTCTTTTTATTCTTTTTTACGGGCTTTGGCTTCGGTGCTTCCACGGGCTCTGCGGGGATGGGATCCTCCTTATGCAGATCATTGCGCAGCATGCGATAGAGCGCCGCCGCGAGCGGAACCGCCAGAATCATGCCGCCGACACCGCCAATGCCGCCGCCCACAGTGACTGCGGCGAGCACCCAGATCGCGGGGAGTCCCATAGAAGAACCGACCACGCGCGGGTAGATCACATTGCCCTCAAACTGCTGCAGGACGACAAGGAAAATGAGGAAAAAGACTGCCTTGATCGGCGAGACGGTAAAGATCATAAACGCGCCGACCGCACCGCCGATGTACGCGCCCGCCACGGGGATGAGCGCGGTAACGGCGATAAATGCGCCGATCATCGTTGCATACGGCAGCTGCAGGATCAGCATACCGGCTGTGCAAAGCATACCGAGGATCAATGCCTCGGTGCACTGCCCGATGATGTAGCGGCGGAAGCAATCGTTGAGGATGCCCACCACATAGCGCACCTTGTCATACACCTTTTCGGGTGCATACCGATGCAGCACGCGGTCACACTGTCCGCCAAGCGTCTCTTTGCCCATCAGCAGATAGATCGCGAAAATGATGCTGAGGAACGCGGTGACCACCGACGAAACCACCGTGGAAACCGTGCTGATCACAATATCCACAGCGCCGCCGATACCCGAGGTGAGGACATCCGCGATCCGCTCGATGAGAGATTTCCAATCCAGATTGCGCAGCTGCGCCAAAAAATCGTCCGAAACAAGATCCAAAGTATCCCACTGATCGAGCAGGGGCAGCAGATACTGCACGGCACCCTGCAACTGCGAAAATAACAGCTTCACGCAAGAGATAAACTGCGGCACGACCAGTGCGATCACCAGCGCAACGACCGCCACCAAGGTGAACATAGCGGTGAGCATGCAGATCGGTCTGCGACTCTTGGCGATCCACGCTTTTTTCGTGCGCGGAAAATAATACCGCTCGTAGCTGCTCATCAAAATATTGACGATATACGCGATCACGCCGCCGACAGCCAAAGGCGTCAGCGCGCCAAACACCGCGCCGATCGCACCCGCGACATTTTGCCAATACTGTATGCACAGATACAGCAAAAAGGCGCTGACGCCGACGCGCAAACAGGTTTTCCAGTCTATTTTCATAGCATTCTTTTTACATTATTCCGCAACGAAGATATACGGATAGATGTCCTGACCGCCATCCACAAAATACACCTCGGCAGCAGGATACTGCTCACTCAGCTTTGCCTGCAATGCTTCCTGCTCCTCGGGAGTGGTATCCTTACCTGCGAAAATCGTCAGCATAAACTTGTCCGGCATATCCAGCAGCTTTGCCGCAAGGCTGTACGCCGCCGCGTCTTTGTCCGGATCGGACAGGACGATCTCCTTGTCGATGATGCCGATGGTATCGCCGTTTGTCACATGCACGCCGTTCATGTCCGTGTCGCGGATCGCGGGCGAAACATATCCCGCGGTGACGCGCTGCATGGCGCTTTCCATCTCGCAAACGATCGCATCGGGATCGGGGTTTTCAAAATCGACCGACGAAACGGCGACATATCCCGTACCGATGTTCTTGCTGGGCAGCACATGCACTGTGGCATGCTCATAGAGCTCTGCAGCCTGTCGTGCAGCCATCAAGATATTGCCGTTGTTCGGGAACACAAAGATATGCTCGGCGGGCACCTTGCGGAACGCCGCCAAAAAGTCGTTGGTCGAGGGGTTCTGCGTCTGACCGCCCTGCACGACCTCGTCGGTACCGAGTTCGCGGAAAAGATCCTCCACGCCGGGACCGTTTGCCACGGCGACAACGCCGTATTTCTTGGTCGGTGTCGGCGCGGGCTCCTCCATGCCTTCCTTGTCTTCGAGCGCGGTATGCTGCACCGACATGTTCTCGATCTTCACGGTCAAGAACTCGCCGAACTTGCGGCAGTGCTCGAGCACCTTTTCGGGTGTGAGGGTGTGCACATGAAGCTTCACGATGCTGTCTACCTTAAAGGCAACGATCGAGTCGCCCACACCGCCCAAAAATTTCTTGAGCGCTTCGACATCAAACGCGTCGATATCGGTCTTGCTGTTTTGCAGCTGCACGAGCAGCTCGGTGCAGTACCCGTAGGTCATGACGCTGTCGGGGCCGAAACCCGTCGTATCCACGGGAGCCTTTGCGGTAACCAGCGGCGCACCCGTATCCTCGATCTTTTCACCATGCAGCACGCGGCCCAAGCCATCCATGATATAGTAGATGCCCGCTCCGCCGCTGTCTACCACGCCCGCCTCTTTGAGCACAGGGAGAATGTCGGGCGTACGCTCCAGCGATGCACGCATCTCACAAACAATATCCGCAAAGAAGCTGCAGGGTGTGCTCTCCTTCGTGATCTGTTTTGCGGCGAACTCCACCGCTTCACGCATGACCGTCAGGATCGTGCCCTCGGTAGGTGTCATAACCGACGCATATGCCTGCTTCACGCCAGCCTCAAATGCACTGCCGAGCAGCGCGGCGTCGGCTTCTTCGACGGACGCAAGCCCCTTGGCGATTCCCGCGAAGAACTGCGAGAGGATAACGCCCGAGTTGCCGCGAGCGCCGAGCAGCATGCCGCGCGAAAGCACGCGTGCGACCTCGCCGATGTTCTCGGTTTCCAGATCTTTGATCGCCGCCGTGCCGCTTTCGATCGTCATGCGCATATTATCGCCGGTATCGCCGTCGGGAACCGGAAATACATTCAGTTTATTGACCTCATCGGCATGTGCACGCAACTGTACGGCACCGCCGAGCGCCATCTTTGCAAAAAGCAGACCGTCCAGAACTTCGGGGCATTTTTCCTTGGAATTCTTTGCCCCGCTTTCGGGCTCTTTTGTCTTTGTTATAGCCATCAGCCTGTCTTATCCTTTAATTGTAATTTTTATCTTGCCGTACCTACGAAGAAGAGGGCAAGCGTGCCGGGGCCGGAATGCGAACCGATAACGGGACCGACATCGGTGATGATCTGTACGTCTGCGCCGTATTTATCCTTCAGAATGGCGGCAAGCTCCTCGGCATCCTTTTGGCAGTCGCCGTGCGAAATATACACGGGACCTTCTCCGCGCGTGGCTGCCAGTTCGCCGTATTTCTCAGCGAGCGTCGCTACAGCGGTTTTTCTGCCGCGAACCTTGGATACATTGACAAGGTGGCCTGCTTCATCCATGTGCAGAATGGGCTTGATGCCGAGCACATTGCCGACAAAAGCAACGGTGGGGCTGACTCTGCCGCCGCGCTTGAGATACACAAGATCGTCTACGGTAAACCAGATAGAGATCTTGAGCTTCATATCTTCGATATACGCTGCGGTCTCCTCGATCGTTGCACCGCTCTTCTGCTTTTCCAGCGCGAGGTGCACAAGCAGTCCCTCACCTGCCGAAGCAGCCAGCGTATCGATCGTGATGACCTTGCGGTCGGGGAACTGTCCGCGCAGCTCCTCGGCAGCGAGTCGTGCCGAGTTGTACGTGGTGCTGAGTCCCGAAGAAAAACCGAGGTACAAAACATCTTTGCCCTCTTTGAGGATATTCATAAACGCCTTGCGGAAGGTCTCGGAATTGACCGCAGCGGTCTTGGCAATACCGCCCGCACGCATTTGGGTGTAAAAGTCTCCGGCAGTCATATCATTGTTTGCATACTCGGTCTCGTCTCCGTCAAAGCGGAAAGTCAACGACTGAAAAGGTACGCCCCACTCTGCCAGAAGCGCAGGACTGAGGTCACACGCCGAGTCGGTATAGATAACATAGTTAGCCATTTTCTTTCTCTCCTTAATTATATGGTCTGTCACTTGCCACGAAAGGATCTTCTTGTATTCAATACTATCTATTATATACAAATCTTGTTGATTTGTCAACAACCCCGACAGTATAAGTCCAAAACAGACTAAAAAAGACCTGTCGCAGGCAGGCCTTTTTCTTTTACAATTCTATTTTTTCCGTGGCGATCTGCTCGGCGAAGCGGGCGTCGTGCTCGACAAAGAGCAGCGTCGGCGCGTATTCGAGCAGCAGCTCCTCGATCTGCATGCGGGAAAAGATATCCACAAAGTTCAGCGGCTCGTCCCAGATGTAGAGATGCGCCTGCTCGCACAGACTCCGCGCCAGAAGCACCTTTTTCTTCTGCCCGCCGCTGAAATCCTCCATGCGCTTTTCAAATTGCACGCGCTCGAAACCCAACTTGCGCAGGATCGCCTTAAATAGGCTCTCGTCGATCGCATACGCCTTTGCGTAATCCGAAAGATCGCCCGAGAGTGCCGATGTGTCCTGCGAAACATAGGAAATTTTCAGTCCGCTGCCCACCGCGAGCATACCCGTATGTGCGATGTCCTCACCGCAGATCAGCTTGAGCAAACTGGACTTGCCGCTGCCGTTTTTGCCGACCAATGCTATGCGGTCGCCGCGTCGGATCTGCAAGGTTATGCCCTCGCACACCGTCTTTTCGCCGTAGAACAGCGAAAGATCTTTCGCTTCTACGAGCAGATCCTTGGGGTACACAAGCGGCGAGAGTTTCAGGCTCTCGGTCTCCTCGATGTTGTGCAGCAGCTTGGACTTTTCGGCGATAGCG